>JBAPTR010000230.1:0-29551 GCA_049282265.1 Desulfatiglandaceae bacterium
TCAGGTCCGCTTCCTTGAACTCCTCAAATGAGACGACTTCGTTGGAAGTCCACAGATGGACTTTTTGCGATTCCATCAATCAAAGATATCCAACCAAAACAGGGGAATAGTGACCTATCATTAACACCATGATATAATTTGTGTTTAAGCTTTTCAAACTCAAGCCCTATTAATCTGTTTTAATCCAATAAGTTGAAAAATATTGCTATCTTTTTCACAAAATATCCCTTGACAGTGCAGATTGTACTCATTATAGTAGTTAACACTATGAATGAAATGGCCGCCAGAATCAATGATGAACTCCTGGACTATCAGACCCTTAGGCTCAAGGATCTGATCGCACAGATGATTGAATGCTGTGAAGACCGCAAGCTTTATGAGACCAGGAGATTCGGCCTGCCCTATGCGGAACTGAAATGCCTCATGCTTTTCATAGGGGAGCGGTACCTCACGGTCAAGGGAATAGCTGGTAAGCTGGACGTGGCAAAGAGCCGGGTGACGAAACTGGTGGACGGGCTGGTGCGAAAGGGGTTCCTCAAGAGAATCAGCGACCCGAAAGACGGGCGGATCAAGCTTATCAGCGTCTCACCAGATGGGGAACAGATATCACGGCGCATCGAGGCGTTTCACAAGGATATTCACAGACAGATCCTGATCCAAATGGACGATGACGAACGGAAACGGATGCTCTCTTATCTGGAAACCCTTCGTTCGGCAATGGAGGCCGTCAAGGAACGGTTGGTGTGACCGCGGAAAGGATGGCCTTTTTTTTGAATAATAAGTTCATAGCGTTAACGAAATGAAACCCTGTCAAGGGTAAGGAGGATTACAAGATGGGAAATGCAGTTCAGCAAGTGGATGTAGAGGTTCAAAGTGAGTCACAGGGTCTTGAAGCGATCCAGAAGCAGGTTCTGGACCTCAAGGCACAACTCGATTCACTTTCCAAAAACGTGGCGGAAGACAAGCTTTCCATGATCGTCTTCAGCGGAGACCTGGACAAGGTCCTGGCAGCATTTATCATCGCCACGGGGGCGACTGCCATGGGGATGGACGTGGTGATGTTTTTTACGTTCTGGGGAACGCCCGTTCTTCGTGACAAGGGAAAGAGCGCCGGTGGGAAGGATATGATGGGCAAGATGTTCGGCACCATGCTCCCCAAAGGGGTTGGCGGCGTGAAATTGTCCCAGATGAATATGGGGGGAATGGGCACCATGATGATGAAATCCCTCATGAAGAAGAAGAACGTCGCGTCTCCGGAGCAGTTGATTGAAATGGCTGGGGAGTTGGGTGTGCGGATTTTTATTTGCGAGATGTCCATGGATCTCATGGGTTTCAAACACGAAGAGATGATCGACTATCCCAACCTCACCTACTGCGGCGTGGCCAAGTTTCTGGAAGAGGCTCAGAACAGCAAGGTGCAGCTTTTCATCTAGGTCGATAATTGATGGAACCGTAAACAGCCCGTCCTTGGACGGTCATGCAATTTCGCAAAAAGAAAGGGGTAAGAAATGGAAGCCATTAAAGCAGACAAGACATTGGATCTCAAAGGGTTGCCGTGCCCTATGCCGGTCGTAAAGGTCAGTAAGGGCATCAAGGAAGTGGAAATAGATCAGGTGATCGAGGCCGTGACGTCGGATCCCGGATCTTTGGCGGATTTCCCCGCCTGGGCCAAGACGAGCGGAAACGAGATCCTGAAAACCGAACAGGAAGACGGCGTCATCCGATTCTTCATTAAGCGCAAGGCATAATAAGAATTACATCATGCCCCTGTTCTGGGGGCATGATAGGGAACCGTGACCTCGAACACGGATAAGGAGGTTCTCGTGCAGACTGTTTACTACATCATACTGGTTCCTATGGTGTACCTAGCATTCGCTGTTTTTATTTTGGGGACGGCCATCCGGCTAGTCGCCCTTTTTCGAAGACCGAAGAACCCTTCAACACTGGAAATTTATCCACAAAAGGGATCAAAATTGCTGGGGGCCCTGGCCGATACTTTTTTGCTTCCCACAGTCCGAAAACACAACCCTCTATTGTGGGTTTTTCTCATGATCTTCCACATCTCTTTCCTGCTGCTCATCATCGGGCATCTGGAATTGCTCGGCGACTTCAGAATTTTTCAGGTTTGGGAACATGAGATTTTTCTGGGCAGGGGTTTCATCGGACTTCTCCTTTGTATTTCGCTCCTTTTTTTCCTCTTCAGGAGGTTTGTTTCTCCAAACAGGGATCTTTCCGTACCGGAGGACTACTATCTCCTCATCCTCCTTTTTCTTACCGTCCTATTCGGGAGCGAAATGGACTGGGCAAGGAGGTGGTATGACTATGGGGAGATGTCTGTTGGAGATTACCGGGAATACCTGACGACGCTTTGGCATCTGAGGCCGGCCCTTCCGGACGCGGTGACCATGTCCGGTCATTCCTTCATGCTGGTCCTTCACGTATTTTTTGGGAACCTGTTCCTCATGTTCTTTCCGTTCACCAAGATCATGCATTCCTTCCTTTCACTGCCTGTGAACAAACTGAGGAGGGGTTAACGATGGATCAGAATACAAGAGACGAATTGCTCAAGCTTTTCCAGGGGAAATTGAACCGGGCCATGCGGTTTTATCTCGAGACCTGTTCCCGCTGCGGTCTTTGCACAAAGGCGTGTCATGTCCACGAGTCCATGCCCCATGTCAAATACATCGCGGCCTATCGGGCGGAGATCGTCCGCCGGATCTACAAGAAATATTTCAAGGGCCAGGGCAAGGCCTGGTCTTCCGTTGGGGAGTCCAAAGAGCTTACGGAAATGGCCTTGGAAGAACTCTACGAGGCGGCCTATTCCTGTACGGGCTGCCGCAGGTGCATGGTCTATTGCCCTTTCGGAATCGACACGCAGATGATCATGTCCATCGCCAAGCTGCTCCTGGTGGGAGCCAAGCAGGAGCCGGAAATTCTGACCATGCTCGCCGATACTTCCATCGAAAAGGGCAAGTCGCTGGATGTTTTCAAGGAAGGGTTCCTGCAGGGGATAAAAAGCCTGGAGCAGAAAGTGGTGGAGAAATGGAAAGGGGAAGCCGACGCCACACCTATCCCCATTGACGTGGAAGGAGCGGATCTCCTCTATGTGGCCCTGGCAGGTGCCCACTCCATTATCCCCGCTGCGGCCATTTTCAACGCCGCCGGGGAGCATTGGACACTCAGTTTTTTTGAGGCCGTGAATTTCGGGGCCTTTGTGGGAGATCCTACAAAGACAAAGCTCATCATGAACCGCATCATCGACGAGGCCAAAAGGCTTCGGGTCAAGGAAGTCTGCATCTGTGAATGCGGGACGGCCTTCAGGGTGATGAAGCAGCTCTCGGGAAAGCAGCCATTTAAGGTCGTGTCCATAACCGAACTGCACGCCCGGTACTTGAGGGAGGGCCGTATTCACCTTGACAAGAACCGCTTCAAGGGGTCCATCACCTATCACGACCCCTGCCAGATTGCCCGAAACGCAGGTATCATCGACGAACCGCGCTATATTCTGCAGCAGCTTACGGACGATTTCCGGGACATGTCCCCGGATCCTAAATACAACTGGTGTTGCGGCGGGGGCGGCGGTCTGGTGGCCCTGGGAGAAGAGACCCTGGATTTCCGGATGAAATCCTCATCCGTAAAAGCGGATCAGGTCCGTGAAACAGGCGCCAAGATCCTTGCCACCGCCTGTGAGAACTGCCACGCCCAGTTGAGCGACCTCAACGATCATTACAAGATGGGGGTGGATGTTCAGTTTCTGAGTTCCCTGGTGGCCGACGCCCTGGTTCACGCATAGGTTTTCGGCCTGCGAGTGACACTGAAGTTGTAATAAGTCAACTCATACTGCAACCGGCACACTGTGAGGAACGAAGCGGAATCGAACCTGAAAAAGATTCTCAGATTCGCTTCCTTAAACGCGTTCAATAAAGCGACTTCAATGGAAGTCAGACCGCAAACCAGTAAAAAGGAGGAAAAGTTAATGAGAAAGAGCTTGTTTTTTGTGTTCACCGTCCTGGGCCTGCTGGCCATGATTTCACCGGCAGCCCTGGCCACAAACGGGGACAACCTGATCGGCATCGGGCCCATATCGAGGGCCATGGGCGGCGTGGGTGTCGCGGCCCCGCAGGATGCCATCAGCGCCATTTTTTCCAACCCCGCCGCCATGTGTTTCGGCAACTACTGTCCTGGATCGGAAGCCGTATTCAGTGGAACCTATTTCAGCCCCACGGTGAAAAGCAAGGTGGACACGTCCGCCCTCGGCGGTGCAAAGGGTTCCGCCAAGAGCCGCATGAAACCCTTTGTGGTTCCGGCCATCGGCGTCACGTCCCCCATCAATGACCGGCTCCGTTTCGGCATCGGGGCCTATGGTGTTTCAGGAATGGGAACGGATTACAAGGAGAGAGGTGCCGCTTATCAGAATCTCTATACCAAACTGGAGATCATGAAATTCGCCCCCAACCTGGCCTACCTCATCACACCGGATTTTTCCATCGGGGCGTCTTTGAGTATTGATTACGGTAACGCGGATTTTGGATCCGGAAGCGCCCACAACTATGCCCTTGGCATGCAGGTGGGAGCGCTTTACCACATCGGCATGTTCAATTTCGGCGCATCCTACATTACACCCCAGAGGATCACCCACGAAAGAGTCGCTGATTTCAACGGGGATACGATCCTGGATAACCTGGACCTCGAATCCCCCCACACCTTCATCTTCGGCGTGGCGGCACAGCCTTCCCCCAAGCTCCTGGCTGAATTTGACGTGAGGTGGTACAACTGGGCGGACGCGAAGGGGTATGAGGATTTCGACTGGGAAAACCAGTGGGTTTTTGCCCTGGGGGTCCAGTACAGGCCCGTCGCCGCCCTGGCCCTCAGGGCGGGATTCAACTACGGCAAGAGCCCCGTTAATAAACATAACGGATTCAATCCCATGGGAACGTCAAATGTTCAGGGTATCAATGTCCCCAACGTAAATTACGAAATGCTTCGGATAGTGGGCTTTCCGGCCATCGTGGAAAAGCATCTGACTTGTGGCATCGGGTACGATATTACGGACCGTCTCCTCCTGAATCTCTCTTACATGCACGCATTCGAGGAGACCATCAAAGAGGCATCGGCGGGCAACATGGCCAGCTTTGAATCCAGCCTCAAAGAAGACTCTCTCAGTTTTGGTTTGACCTGGCGTTTCTAATCCGGCTTAGTCCTGCATCATGGCGGGATGGGGCCCCTCTCCGTCCCGCCAATTCTTGCAGGCCACATCCACAAGCTGTGGTAAGGTTTTCAAAGCCCCTTAGAACTACCTGTTCAGCCCCGGTCTTTTTGCAACCTTTTCATGGCCTCCGCTTCTTTCCCCAGTTCTTTCAGCAGGTGACCGACCGTCCATTTTTCCGATACAGGCGTCAGAGTAGCCCATAACTGCGCAGGAAATCCGGCCTGTTTATAGGCGGAAATGAGTTGGTGCAGACCGGCCTGGGTAAAGCCGGAGAGGATGACCGCCCTTTTCATTGGGGAAGGCTCTCCCATGCCTGTTTTGTCTTCACGATCCAGAAGTTCACCCAGGGTAAGCTGCGTATCCGCGTCCGTTACGAAAATCGCGGTAGGTGCCCCAACGCCGATTGCTTCCAGAAAAGCCGGAAAGGCCTTTTGCTCCTCTCGTGCATACCCGCAGACAAGCAGTTTAAAAGGGCCGTACATCCTCTCTTGGGACTTTTCGACTTTTCGAAATTCACCTTGTTCCATCGTCATCAGGGCAGGTCCACAATAGGCCTTACACCCGTAATCTTGAAACGCACCGCTGCATGAATCATTTTTGCCGCCTGCTCCCCGGCCGCTTTGGCGATATTGTCCCTGATCTGATCGTAGAACCCGCCCCCGGTTTCGATGGCCAGCGCTTCCAGATAGACCCTGGCGCCCTTCCAGTCCATGACGGTTTTTCCCGGCTCTACGACGATAAAGACCGCCTTCGGGTTTTCCTGCAGGTTGCCGTAGGAACGGTTCTTGCCGATGCCCATCACCACCGTGTTTTCATCAATCATCTGGGGAGAACCAAAGACGGCCACATTGACATCACCCTGAACGTTCGCCGTACTCAGGGTCCCGATTCGTGGTTGTTTATTGAAAATTTCCAACAGTTTTTGTCGATCCATACGTTTCCTCCTTGAAATGTGACGAATGCCGCGAACGGCAACCTATGAACAACGAAGTGGAACCGAACCTGACACTCATTTCAGACGCTTTCTAAACACTCCGGAGGATATGGATGGCTATTTGGGGTTTAGGGGGAACTCTCTGAAGAGCGCCAGAGCTTCTGGAGGCGTAAACCCCAAATAGCCATCCATTTCGGAGTTGGTTGCCAAGTGCACTATGAGAAAACGTCTGAAAAAGACCCTCAGGCTCTCCTCCTGAGCTCCGGTGAATTAGACGACTTTGTTAGAATCCATCATGATGCCCATGGACAGAATTTTATGATACCATGGATAATAAGCCTTTTTGTCTAACGGAGGCAAGGAAAGAATCAAGAAGGTTCATCAGTGGTGTTTGGGAGGGATCGAGGATGGCGCAAAAGAAGTCAAATGGTGGCTGAAAGCTGACAAGTATGGGAATCGTGGTTATATTTTTCGTTATAACGTTGATTCCGAGAGGAGACGCCATGGACAGCCCTTCCACTACTGGGGGTACGCCGAATCATCTCATTCACGAGAAGAGCCCGTATCTGCTCCAGCACGCCTATAACCCGGTCGACTGGTACCCATGGGGTGAAGAGGCCTTCCAAAAGGCCCGCCGGGAAGACAAACCGATTCTGGTCTCCATCGGTTATTCCACCTGTCACTGGTGCCATGTCATGGAGCGGGAGTCGTTCTCCAACCCGGAAATAGCTGCCGTCATGAACAGGTATCTCGTCAGCATGAAGGTGGACAGGGAGGAACGGCCGGATATCGACCAAGTTTACATCACTGCGGTGAGCGCCATGACGGGCTCGGCGGGCTGGCCCCTGAATGTCTTTCTGACCCCCGGAGGGAAGCCTTTTTTCGGAGGCACCTATTTTCCACCTGACTCGCGAGGTGGACAGCCTGGTTTTTCCCAGCTTGTTGAGCGGATAGGCAAGGCCTGGCAAGACCCTGAGACCCGTGAAAAAATCCTGGCCAACGCCAAACAGGTCACGGGTGCATTGTCCGCTTACGTTTCCGGGGCCGAAGGGGTTTCCGAACTCAAGGCGGAGTGGCTCTACAACGGCTTTAAATCCTTCCAATCCAGTTTTGACCAAAAGTATGGGGGATTTGGCGGTGCCCCGAAGTTCCCCAAGCCTTTATCCATCAGTTTCCTTTTTCGCTACTATGCCCGTTTCAGGAACCAGGCCGGCAGGAAGGCAGATGGAGAAAGAGCTTTGGAAATGGCACTTTCAACGCTTCGGTCCATGGCGAAGGGCGGGATATATGATCAGATGGGTGGCGGTTTCCACCGCTATTCCACGGACGACCGCTGGCATATCCCACACTTTGAAAAGATGCTCTACGACAATGGGCTGCTCGTCTTGAACTACCTGGACGCCTTTCAGATCACGCGTGATCATTTCTTTTCCAATGTGGCTCGGGAGACCCTTGAATACGTCCTGCGCGAAATGACATCCCCGGAAGGGGGATTTTTCTCCGCCCAGGATGCAGACAGCCTCCCTCAAGAACTGGCTGAAAAGGTGTCGGATACGGGGCACGGTGAGAAAAAGGAAGGGGCTTATTATGTGTGGGGTGCAGATGAGATAAAGGGTATCCTGGGTGCACGGGATAATGAGATCTTCGCATACTATTGTGGGATAAAGCCAGGCGGCAATGCCGAATCCGACCCTTTTGGGGAGTTGAAAGGAAAAAATACACTTTTCATCGCGCATTCCCTCAAAGAGGTGGCTGGAAAATTCGGTATCCCGGAAAGTGAGGTACAACGGATCGTCACGGAGGGCAAGGCCAAACTTTTCAAGGCGAGATGCGGACGTCCTCTGCCGCATCTGGATGACAAGGTCATCACATCCTGGAACGGTCTGATGATCTCCGCCTTTGCCCGGGCCCACCAGGTGTTGGGCACGGAAGAATATCTGGATGCAGCCACCCGTGCGGCCTCATTTGTCAAGAAAAACCTCTACGATGCAGGGAGAGGAGCGCTTTACAGGCGCTGGCGGAACGGCGAAAGAGGCATCAGGGGTGTTGCGGACGATTATGCGTTCCTGGCACAGGGCCTGCTGGATCTCTATGAGGCCTCCTTTGATCCTCAATGGCTCAAGTGGGCCGTAAGGCTTTCGGAAGAGGCAATGAAAAGGTTTTATGATGAAGAAAAAGGAGGCTTTTTCCTGACGGAAGCAGGTCAGGACCCCCTCGTACCCCTGCGCATGAAGATGGGCGAGGACAATGTGATTCCCGTAGCCGGTACGGTCATGGCCATGAACCTTCTCCGGTTGCTGCAGTTGAAGGACCGAAATGATTTCAGGAGCGCTGCTGAGAAGACTTTAAAGTCTTTTGGAACGTACATGGACAAAATCCCGGAATCCGTTTCCGGGATGTTGAGCACACTGGATTTTGCACTGGGAAAACCCCTTCAGGTAGTGATCGCCGGTCCGAGGCATGCCCCTTTGACCCAGGCGATGCTCAAGGTGGTCCATTCACGATTCATCCCGGACAAGATCGTTGTCGTCACGGGGAACGCGAACATCCACAGGCGTCTCGTGGAGTTGGCCCCTTTCCTGAAACCCATGAAACAGATTGAAGGTAAACCCACCGCCTACGTCTGCATCGGCCATGCCTGCAGGCTGCCCACCAACAGCAGGGAAGAACTGGCCGGCCTTCTGGACAAGGAAAACTGATGACGATCTGAGCCATCAGATCGTGTTTTTCTCCTTGACATCAATGCCATGCGATATTAAAATATAGTAAATCAGTATAGAATAAATAACTCTAGAATCTAAAAGGAGACAGAAATGAAATTTGTAGAGAATCAGCAAGCCGACGATACGCTGGATCTCGTCTGTCGCATGTGCCCTCTGCACCTTCTGGAGCCGGGCGAAAAGCTGGCCTGTCTGAAAAAGGGCCAGGTGTTGGAGGTCCTGACGGATTATGACGGGGCACTTGAAGATATTCCTGCGTGGTGCAAAAAATGCGGGCAGGAGTTTCTCGGGATAGTGGAAGACGAGGATTGTTACAAACTGTATATCAAGAAGCAGAAGTGAGGGGCGTCATGGAACAAGTCTATCTGGATCATGCATCGGCGACGCCGGTAAGGAAGGCTGTTATGGAAGCCATGCTTCCCTATTTCAGCGAGCGATTTGCCAATCCGTCCACCGTGTATGATATGGGGTCGAAGATCAAGCAGGCCATGGAAGAGCAAAGGGAGAAAGTGGCCCAGCTGATAGGCGCCAAGGCGAAGGAAATTATTTTCACCTCCTCCGGCGCCGAGGCCAATAACCTGGCCATCAAGGGTGTGGTTCTTGCCCATCGAAAGAAGGGAAATCACATTATCATATCCTCCATTGAGCACCATTCCGTCCTGAATGCGGCGAGATTTTTTGAGAGGATGGATTATGAGGTGACCTTCCTGCCGGTGGATGCATTCGGCATGGTGGACCCTCAACGGCTCCGGGAGGCCGTCAGAAAAGAGACCATCCTGGTTTCCGTTATGCATGCAAACAATGAGATCGGCACCATAGAACCCATTGCTGAAATTTCCTCCGTCTGCAAAGAGAAAGGCGTCCTGCTTCACACGGACGCTGTGGCCACAGTCGGGAATATACCGGTGAATGTGGACGATCTGGGCGTAGATCTGCTGACCCTTTCAGGAGTTTCCCTGGGCGCACCAAAAGGAACGGGCGCCCTCTATTTTCGGGGGGGTCTGAGACTCATGCCCCTCATACAGGGCGGCATCCAGGAAAGCGGCAGGAGAGGGGGAACGGAAAACATCCCCGGTATTATCGGTCTCGGTAAGGCGGCGGAACTGGCCATGGAAGAACTGCCGGCAAACATGGAACAAGCAAAAAAGTTGAGAGACCGGCTCATCTCCGGCGTCATGAAAAGGGTGGAACACGTGAAGCTTACGGGCCATCCGGAAAAAAGGCTGCCGGGCCACGCCAGCTTTTGCGTGGCGGCCATCGAGGGAGAGGCCCTCATCTTCATGCTGACCCGGGAGGGCATCTATGCGAATACAGGATCCGCCTGTGCCTCCAAGGCCCTCAAAACGTCACCGGTCCTCGTAGCCATCGGGGTTGCGGCGGATCTGGCCCAGGGCTCCATCGTGTTTACCCTGGCGCCAGGCAACAATGCCGATGAGATAGAATACGTGCTGGAGAAATTTCCTCCAGCTGTGGAACGGCTGCGTGCCATGTCCCCCATCTGGAGGGAAAAGAGTGCCGCTTGACGAGGAGGCCTTTGAATGAAATTGTCCACCAGGAGTCGTTACGGAACCAGGTTGATGCTTGATCTGGCCTCGCACTATGAAGAGGGCCCTGTGCAGATGGGTGAGATCGCAAAGCGCGAGGATATCTCGGTAAAATACCTGGAACAGCTTATTATTCCTCTGAAGAAAAACGGATTTGTCAAGAGCGTACGCGGTCCGAAGGGCGGGCATGTGCTGACACGACACCCGCGGGACATCACGATGGGAGAGGTTGTGCGTGCCTTGGAAGGCGGCATCGACCTGACGGTTTGCATTGAAAACCCGGGCGAGTGCACCCGGTCCAGCAGGTGCGCCGCTCGAGGACTCTGGGAAGAGACATCGAAGGTCATGTATGACAAACTGGATTCGGTTACCCTCCTGGAGTTGATAGAGGGAGATCAGGCGAAATAGCGCTTCGAAAGGAGGCCCAAAATGTACACTGAAAAAGTTATGGAGAATTTCTCAAATCCGAAAAACGTGGGCGTCATAGAGGACGCGGACGGAATTGGTGAAGTAGGCAATCCTGTCTGTGGCGACATGATGACCTTCTACATAAAAGTGAACGACGACAAACTGGAAGATGTCAAATACAAGACATTTGGATGTGTCGCGGCCATAGCCGTGTCCAGCCAGGTCAGCGAAATGGTCAAGGGCAAGAGCATCGAGGAGGCCAAAAAGTTGACCAAACAGGCCGTGGCAGAGGCCCTGGACGGGCTTCCCAAGGAAAAAATGCATTGCTCCAATCTGGGTGCCGAGGCATTGGGGGAGGCCATCAAGGATTACGAGGCAAAGAAGGCGGGAATAACACGCCCGAAAGCCGCAGAGGCGGAAAAACCGGAAAACCATGAGGGATGCTGTGGATGCGGTGCGGAAAATCCCTCCACGGCCAAGTTCTGCATGAACTGCGGAGAGAAATTAGGAGCGTAAAAAGCAAATGAAGATTGAATCCATAGCCATCAGCAAGAAAAAGGGAACACCCAAAACAGGTGTGGAAGCGGCGGAACTCATTGTTGATCACGGTCTTAGGGGTGACGCCCATGCGGGGCCCTGGCACCGGCAGGTGAGTTTCCTGGCGGCAGAGAGCATCGAAAAGGCCCATGACAGGGGCCTCGATGTGGGCTTCGGGGACTTTGCCGAAAACATTGCGACGCGGGGGATCAACTGGCTTGAGGTTCCCATTGGGACCCGCGTGAACCTGGGAGATTCCGCCGTTGTGGAAATTACCCAGATCGGCAAGGAGTGCCACACCCGATGCGCCATTTATTACAAGGCCGGGGATTGCATTATGCCAAAGGAAGGCATCTTCGGAAAAGTACTGAAGGGGGGAGAAATACATAAGGGTGATGCTATTCTGATCCCAGGAGACCAGCAGGTCAGAGAAGAGTTGATCGGGAATGTCCTATGCTAGCCTTTCACCCGAAACCGGGCCTCGATAGGGCTTCGAAGGAGTTAAACTATACTCGGATGCAGGCGTGTTTCAGCTGTTGGACCTGTGGTGCCGAGTGCCCGGTGAATGTGACCAATCGATTGAACCCCACCAAGTTGGTAAGGATGGCGGCCCTGGGATTTTTGGATGAATTGCTGGCATCTCCTGAGATCTGGTATTGCCTGGCTTGTAATCGGTGTTCAAACGTATGTCCCATGACCGTGAAACCCGCCGCGTTGATAGCCTATCTTCAAGGAGAATCCATCAGACGGGGAGTGGCGTCTCCGGAAACGGTGGAGGGCGTGCAGCAATTGCAAACGGCATTCCAACGTGTTCGCCTACACACGGTTTCGGCCTGTCTCAAGGGAGAAAAGACCACTGCCTTTGCTTTCAATTGGGATCACCTTGCGGAGCAAGAGCCTCCGACCGATTCCAGTCCTGTCATCGATCTGGAGATGATCACTGGGCGAAAAGCGTTCCGAAAAGCTACGGATGATTTCTATGGCATGGGCACGCATATCAAACGATGCTATACCTGTTATCAATGCAGCAACGCCTGCCCGGTCAGCCTTGAACAAACCGTGTTCAGCCCACTTTCAATATTCCGGCTTGCCGATATGGGCATGGGAAAGTCTGTGCTTACCCAGCCGTCTCTCTGGCTTTGCATCCAGTGTCAGAGCTGTACCAGAGCCTGTTGTGAGGGCGTAAACGGTCACATCGTCATCAAGAGCCTGCGGCACATGGCATTGGCGGAGGGGTATGTCAGCGTAACCTCCCTGCGCCAATGGGAAGATGTGCAAAAAGACCTGTACGATGCCTACCTGGATCGGATTGACGTTGTCCTGGCCCAAAATATAAGACAAGCGTGAGTCTAAGCGTGCGCATTTTCCGGTTGGGAGCCGGGGGTTCGTGCCCATGTCCAATTAAGTTGGATTGATCAACCTCAATTTCGGAGGATAGATCCTTTGCGGCTCCGAGTTACAGCGATTATGCCGGACCAAGGATGGAACGCCAATACCAATACCTCTCCCGTTAGTGCCTCTCTTCCTACCTGTCGGACATTCAGGGCACCTTCCATGCTCAGTATCCTAGATTTTGACCGACCAATTTTACATGAATGCGTCCTTTGATCATGTGCCCTTCAATGATGCTCCACATGTTGCAGATACGCTGGGGTGATCTGCAGTCTGAACACAGCCCGGTCTCCACGCAGGGCGTATTGATACTAAGTCGAACAGCATTTACCGGGCCGGCGTAGTGCTTGACCCTGGCCAGGGCAGATTCCAGATCAGGGGCCACTTTATTCATGCCTATTACCAAGATGACTTTTTTTGGGCCGAATGTCATGGCCGCTACGCGATTGCCCATGCCATCCAAGTTCACCAACTTCCCATCCAAGGTAATAGCGTTAGAACTGGAGATCATCACATCGGCGGTCATCCCATTACGCCTGCGCTCCAGGCCTTCCTCCGGTAAAATGCCAGGCTCGTACGGGTCAATGAGCTCAACGCCAGCAAGTTTGGCTATATCTTCCCAAAGACCCATATCTACCGTTGTCATCGAGCCACACCGAAAAACCGTCGCCCCTTCAGGAATCATTGCCCCTATTTCTTTTCTGGCTTGAGCGACTGTGGGGGCGTAGCTACCCTCCATCCGCCGCCTTTCCAGATGTTTGATAATATCCTTTGCGACCTTTTCGTTCCAGAGCATTTGGTGCGTGTCCATGTTTTTTCCTTTCTCAAGTTGGAAGTTTTTCCCAATCAACGCCACCGGTTTTTCCGGGGGAACCTCTCATCCGTGGCGATGCGCCTCCAAGGCGGGGATAAACATATGGCCCGCCGGTCGGAGACCCTCATCGTCGCTCCCGAGACACCGTTTCTTGATGGCGAAGAGCACCTTTTTTCTACCCATTAATTCCTTCGAAAGCCTCAACCCCGGCCTCGTAAACCCTGGTGATTTCAGTCAAAGACTCCGTTGCATGACCGGCTGCCGCCAGGGAGACGGCACGGGCCAGCCCACTGGACACGGCAACATCCGCACTGCCGGGCACTGCCAGTGTAGTGAGGGAGGCTAGAAGACGCCGTTCCTCAAAACGGCTAAGCCCCAGGTAGGGCAAAGCATCGTACCACAGCAACCGTTCCTCCAGACCGGAAAAGAGAACTCGGTCCTGTGCCATTCCGGCAATCTCGGTCCCTAGTTCTCCCGCCCGTTTCACTGCCGCATTGAAGTTGAACCGGGTGGCAGGCACTGGATCTAAAGCCCGCATTTGCATCATCTGGAAAAAGTGATAAACCTGCCTAAGCCCGGAGATAAGGCCGTTTCCCGTTCCCCCGGCAATGCTAATGCCAAAAGCCGGTAAGCCCTGGAGGGGAGCGGAGAGTGCATATATACGGAACATCTTTAGAATCAAATATTTTACCATACCGCTGGTATCCCACCAGTAGACCGGCGTGCCCAGGATTAGTGCACCGCAGTTCAGAATTTTCTTGCTCAGGTATTCGAGTGCCTCATCCTCATATGTACACTTCTGGTTGTCCTGGCATACCCAGGGAAGGCAGTCCTTGCAAGCCTCCACGATATGATCGGACATTTGTACCAGCTCGGTGGGGATACCAGCCCGGTCAGCTCCCGCCAGGGCGGCAGTTACGAGTTCGTTGGTACGCCCTTCCGGGTTTGGGCTGCCAACTAATCCCAAAACAAATCCCTTTTCTCCCATAATCATTCTCCTTCCTATTTACAGGCGATTATAATTTTGAACCTCATACGCACTCCGAAAAACCTCAGCCATTTCCACAAAAAAGTTGAAGAGGGCATTGGCCAATGTTGGCCAATGCCTGTATTTCAGAGAAGCGACTCTACATTTACTATTTTCATCACCGTAGCAAATTTCAGCTCTCCAAGCTGTTCGGGGAACTTTTTCTTGAGTTCGTCAAAGATTTCGCCATCCCCTTCAATTTTACCCTTCCCCTCGATCCTGAAGCCTTTGTTTTTCTCCCCGGCCGCCCTTCTCACCAGGTCCTGATACTTCACCGGGATTTCGTCCAGCAGGATTCTCAAGACCAACTGGTCTTCATCATATTCGAAGACTTCAGGGCATACCTTGTTGCAGTTCTTGTCTCCCATACAGAGGTCGTAATCGATTAGGGGCATCTGATACGTGACATCAAAGGTGCCCGTTGGAATCAGAGTATTACATTCCTTGCAACATGGTGGACATCCGGGGCACCTGCCATGCTCAGTATCCGTATTAATTCGCCGGTGATCGCCGTCACCACATCCCGCACTCCCTCTTGTCCATCTGCGGCCAGACCGTAAAGAATGGGCCTGCCCAGGCCCACCAGGGAGGCGCCGAAAGCGAGCCCCTTCAGGACGTCGCTTCCCCGCCTGAAGCCTCCGTCTACCATGATGACGATCTTGCCACCCACCTTTTCCGTGATTTCATCCATCACTTGAAAGGGATGGGGAAGGTAATCAATGGTGTGTGCCCCGTGGTTGGAAACGATGATTGCGTCCGCCCCCGCATTCACGGCCTTGAGCGCATCCTCCCCACTCAGGATCCCCTTGAAAATGAGCGGCAGGCGAACGGTCTTGCGAATCTCCTTCAACTCGGCGTATGAAAGGGGCGAGCAATCAAAGACCATCTGCTTGTCCATGATCTTGGTGCCCTGTCCGGAGTCAATTTCAACTCCAACCCAGTCTACGCCCGCTGTCTGTATTTCATTCAGCGCGTCATACATCTTTCTGCGGTCTTTCAAGGGTTTGACATTGGCGGCCAGGGGGACACCCGTTGCCTTGATGCCCTTCAGGTCCGCAGGGATGGGTGACCCGGTCCACATGAGACTCCCGGCATCTTTCAGACCCCTTGCTACCGCCCTGAGCCCATCTTCAGTAATGGCGGGGATGGGCATGGTCATGGCCGACATGATCACGGGTGTGCCAAGCTTTACCCCGAGGATCTCCAACCCGGTCTCGGGCTCGGGAGCGGCATCGATGGCCTTTTGTCTGAAGGTGTATTGATCCAGGACGGAGCGGTTGTGCCCCATGACGAACTCCGTTTCCACACCCCCCAGAAAAACCCCGATATCCCTAGCCAATAACGTTTCTTTTCCCTTCTTGTAGATTTCTCCCAGTTCCATGTTCGTCTCCTCCATTATCCCAGCAGTGCTCAGTATCCTAATGATGTGATATTTGCAGGATATACCTGCCGCCTGAAAATATTCTGCTCCGATTACACATTACCTCTCGCTGCCTGCCTTTCATGAGGCACTATGTATTGCTGGGCCATTAAGGTCAGGTAGGGGGGGGCAAACGCAACAACGAATAAGATATAAAATACCGAGCCGTCTGCATTGCGCACCGCCAAGGTGAAGAAAAAAAGTGCGCCCAGCAGGCGCAGCAACAGCGTTTTCTTCTTGACATATAACCCGGCCCGAAATCGCAAAAAAACAAAAACCAGGCCGATTGACATGGTCCATGCTGTCGCCGCGGCAAGCTCTGCTTTTATGGGAATGTTAATCCAACGAAAGACCCCCCACCAGGATACCAGAAGAAACAGGTGAGTCCCAACTGCCGGAAGCACTATAACGATAAGGCTGGACCACAAGCGACAGTTTCGCCGCCTGCCCTCCTCATAGAGAAAAGCACACAAAAAGGCAAAGCAGGCCCATCCAAGAATCCCGATGAGAGGAACATTGAAAATTCCGGGTTCTTGCCAGACCCAGAGGCCACTGCGCACCGACACCGTTTCGATAAATGCAGCGTCGGTTAGGACGATGCCGCCGACAGCCATCGGCACAAACCTGTGCCCGTATCCGAGCAGTTGGGACGCAAGGTCCCACGCACTGTGGATGAGTACAGGCCATACGACGATGATCATCAAAGGAAGGTGGCTCAATAACATGTGCCAGCTCTGACTATAACTGTAAAAGGCATACAAGCGGATGCAGGTCTCTTCGGCAATCCAGGCGGAAGTGGCAACCAGGACAGTCCACAGAAGAAAATGCCCGCCGTCGGGATGGTTTTTCGTAAACATCACAACATAAAGGACTGCAATTGAAATTGTGATCGTTTCGAAGAGAAACATGATTACAGCCCTGTCCCCGGCAGACCGGCAACAACCCATATGTTATAGGTGACAAGCATGGCGACGCCCATCCATGTGATGCGGATACAGTCTTTAGCGGTAATTCCTCGGCGCATAGCATTTTTGTAGAAAACGAACTGTAGAAGCGGCGCCGCACCCATAATAAAGATGCGCCACGGAACAAACGCCAGCACATAACCCATCGATAGGACAGCTACGGAAGTGAAGATGAGCCCGTCGATAATGTGCATTGCTTTAGGTATTCCGTGGACCACCGGATAGGTTCGAATTCCGGCAACAGCATCGCCTTTTACATCCCGAAGATCATAAATCACTTCGTAGCTGGTTTCAAACAGATAGAAAAAAACAGCCGAAAACATCACGGTCGCCCAGCTAATTCCCGGTGGAAAACAATGGGGTCGGTTTCCCCAGCATGCCGTGGCAAGGGGGTACCCGAATACAGTGATGAGAAACCCAACGGCTGAAGCAGTGTTCTTCCAGAAATACATTTGCTTCAAGCGCCGTTTTCCGGGCAAAAGGGGAAAGTTGTAAAAAAGACCGAGCACATGGCAGGTGATCCGGAGTCCGGTGATGGCCGGGTCTAAGAAATGCACCACTATCAGGGAAACCAGCAGAAACGGAAAAACGACCCATAGCAGCAGTCTGCGCTTCCGATGGACAAATACGGTTCCGGTGATCTCGTTGACGCTGTCTTCATCAAGGTCAACCGTCTTGTTTATCAGGTTGACGATATACCAGTCAAGCGCGCAGACCGCTGTAACGAGCCATTGATACTCGCCGACGAACAACCAACCAAATGTAAACACCCCCAGTGCCGCGATCGCCGTGATGTGGATCCGGCTGATATCGGCAAATGTGCTCCAAACCTGTTCTTCTCGTAACGCACCTATCTGTTGGCCAACCGAAGCATTTGAAAGTGATTTCATTTAAGTCGTCTATCGATATTCTTATTGAATTATTTCGATTTTGAGAACATACCCAACAGGATCGGTTTTACCAATAATCCTGGTGGAAAGTTTTTTCATCATAGGCCAGGGCCTGGATCTCCCTTTCCATCTGCGCAGTGCCTATTATTCTTCAACGATGATGGCCCCGGGCGCGCATTCCCTTGCGGCCTGCCTCACCAGGTCCTGGTATTTCTCCGGTATTTCGTCGAGAAGGATCCTGGAAACCAGTTGATCCTCATCGTACTGAAAAACCTCGGGGCAAAGGTGATTGCAATTCCTGTCTCCCATACAAAGTTCCTCATCAATTTTTACTTTCATGACAATCTCCCTGTAAAATGTTTTGTGATAGTGATGGGGTTCAACAATCAGCGTGATTGCCTATTGCTGGTTGTCTTTCCCTTTGACTCACTTGAGTGAGTTTTCTATAATCTGTCAAAGAACGGTTTTTGTCAATCTCTTGGAGATTAGACAGGCCTTGCACGAAGTTTGATGACTTTGTAAAAAGCTGGTAGATGCCGCGAGCGGCAGCCTATGAGCACCGAAGTGGAGCCGAACCTGACATCCTTTTTCAGACCCTTTCTAAACACTTGGGAGGGAATGGACGCCGATTTGGCGTTTAGCGTAAATTCATAGAAGCGCTTGGGGTTTGGGAGGCGTAAACCCCAAATAGCTGTCCATATCGGTGTTTGGTGCCAAGTGCACTATGAGAAAGGGTCTGAAAAAGAGTCTCACGACCCTCTCCCCCGATGCAAGGAATCGAATGAAACACGCTTTGAAACAGGACGGGACCAGAAATCCCACCAGCTGAGCCTCGAAGCTGCAACATATGGCCGGTTCTTCAAGGAATCGTTTTCAATTTTCTGAAAATTACCAATCCTGAAAAAAATATTAAAGATGTCCCCAGGCAATCTCATCATGAAAAGTGTAAGGATCTTCGGGAATAACCGACAAAATCAATAATGCCATTTGCTTAAGGGGTTGTTACCAAACTCAAGAGATTAAGGAGTAGAAAAATGGGTGAAGCTGTGCTGGGCATCAATCCCTTTAATCAGCCCGATGTGGAGGCGGCCAAGATCAAGGCCAGGGAACTGATGGCCGCCTACCGCGAAACCGGTCACCTTCCCGCGGATGAACCCACATTGCGTGATGGGGATCTGAAAATATTCGGAGGTCCCGATGGGACCTCCCCCAATGCTGATGACCTCATCGCTCCGAGCCTTACAGGGGTGCGATTCTGGACCGGCAGCTGGATGAACAGTTTAGGGCGTTTATCAATGATTCCTCGCGGAACCGCCTGGAAGGCCATACGCTCTTCGTGAGCAAGATATTTGACTGGTACCGGAAGGATTTCGGGGGGGATCTCACGGGATTTTTTCTGAAGTATGCGGAAGGGGATTTGAAAAAGCGGTTGGAGGCAAACCGATCAAACATAAAGATCAAGTATTTGAATTATGACTGGTCGCTGAATGGGAATTAGGAGGGTTTACATCTTTCTCACGCCCGCTCACTTCGTTCGCTAGAGACACAGAGCTATCAGAGAAAAACATTCTAATTTATTTGTTCTTAAAACTTTGTGATCTCTGCGCGCTCTGTGTGAGACAGGATTTGTTTTTCTTCGTGTTCTTCGTGGTTAGAAAATAGACCCTTTACGAATCTATCATTATTGAATGATACAAGCAGGAGAGGAAAATATGGCAACATATGACTTTGACATAGGGATTATCGGCGGGGGCGCTGCCGGCCTGACCGTGGCCGCAGGCGCAGCACAGCTTGGGGCCAAGACCCTCCTGATTGAAAAGGAAGAGGAACTGGGTGGCGACTGCCTCCACTATGGGTGCGTCCCCAGCAAGACCCTGATCAGGACCGCACAGGTTTATCACCTGATGAAAACCTCAACGGAATTCGGGTTGCCCGGGGTGAAGGTCCCGCCGGTTGCTTATGCCGATGTAGCCAAAAGAATACAGTCGGTGATCGGCACCATCCAGGAACACGATTCCGAGGAGCGATTCTGTTCGCTGGGTGCCAAGGTGGTCTTCGGATCTCCCGTTTTTTCCGATGATCATGCCGTCAGAATGGATGGGGAGACCTATGCTGCGAAACGATGGGTTATCGCCACCGGGTCTTCGCCGGCAGCTCCCCCCTTCGAGGGGCTCGCGCACACCCCGTACCTCACCAATAAGGAGATCTTTTCCCTGGAGCGATTGCCTCAATCCATGATCATCCTGGGGGCCGGTCCTATCGCCACCGAGATGGCCCAGGCCTTCCGGCGGCTGGGTACGGAAGTCCACGTGGTTCAACGGAGCGGTCAGATTCTGAGCAAGGAAGACAAGGACATGGCAGACTTGGTCCTGGAGGCGTTGCGATCCGAGGGAGTCCGATTCTATCTTAATAGCACGGTCCAGCACATATCCAGCCACGGTGAGGATTCGCAGGAAGTGGTGATCAAGCAGGGAGACAACACACCCGTCTCTCTAAAGGCTGAAAAGATACTGGTGGCCGTGGGAAGATCTCCCAACCTGACGAACCTGGGTCTTGACGGAATCGATGTCGCATTTAATCGAAAAGGCCTCACGGTGGATGACCGGATGCGGACGACGCAGAAGCACATCTATGCTGCCGGTGACGTCACCGGTGCATTTCAATTCACCCACGCAGCCGGGTACGAAGGGGGTATCGTGGTGAGCAACGCCGTCTTTCACCTCCCGAGGAAGGTGGACTATACCTGGCTACCCTGGTGCACTTATTCAGATCCTGAGCTGGCGAGCATCGGCATGAATGAAAAAATGGCCAAAGAGGCAGGCATTAACTATTCAGTCTTTGAAGAGGCCTTCAAGGGGAATGACCGGAGCCTGGCCGAGGGGGAACGCGTGGGTAAAATCAAGATGCTTCTGGGCGAGAAGGAGAAGCCCATCGGTGTCCAGATTCTGGGGCCGCACGCCGGAGAGTTGTTGAACGAATGGGTCGCCGCCCTAAATGGCAAAGTAAAGCTGTCGACTCTGGCTTCGGCCGTCCATCCCTATCCCACACTTGGAGAGATCAACAAAAAGGTCGTGGGAAGCTATTTTTCGCCCAAGATATTCTCCAGCAAGGTTAAGAAGGGTCTGAAGCTCTTCTTCCAGTTGAAGGGAAGGGCGTGTGAGGGAGAGGGGTAGGTTTTGGAATTGGTCATTTAAGTCGATTGAAAGGAGACTACAATGCAGGTAGCGATGATCGGATTGGGGCGGATGGGGATGAATATGGCGAGACGTTTTATGGGCAAGGGCCACCAGGTGGTCGCCTACAACCGAACGGCCAAGAAGACGGAAGAACTCGCCGGGGAAGGGGTCACTGCCGCCTACTCACTGGAAGAAATCCCGGGTTTGCTGGAAAAACCCAGGGCCGTGTGGATGATGCTTCCGGCCGGGCCCACCGTGGATGATCACCTGGTCAGGTTGTTGAACCTCCTTGATACGGGAGATATGATCATCGACGGAGGAAACAGTTTCTACAAGGACGACCTGCGGCGGGCCGTGACGGTGGAGGAAGCCGGGCTGTCCTATGTGGATGCGGGTGTGAGCGGGGGGATCTGGGGCCTGAAGGAAGGATACTGCCTGATGGTCGGTGGACCCAGGGATGCATTCAACCACTTGGAACCCCTGTTCAAAGACCTGGCTCCGGAAGAAGGATATATCTATTGTGGTGCCAGCGGAGCCGGTCACTTTGTAAAGATGATCCACAACGGCATTGAGTATGCGATGATGCAGGCCTATGCTGAAGGGTTCGAGCTGATCGAGGCGTCCCCCTACGGGAAAGACCTGGCTTATGACGCCCTGAGCCATGTGTGGAACAGGGGAAGCGTTATTCGATCGTGGCTGCTGGAGCTGGCTGAAAGGGCGTTTCAGGCCGATCCCGATCTTTCTAAAATCCAGGGATATGTTGACGATTCCGGAGAGGGTCGGTGGACCGTGCAACATGCCATCGAGGCAGCGGTCGCTTCCCCGGTCATCACCCTTTCCCTCTTTGAAAGGTTCAGATCCCGGAAGGGAAACACCTTAACGGACCGGGTCCTTGCGGCACTCAGGAGGGAATTCGGGGGGCACGCGGTAAAAAAGACCGGATCAGACTGATCTAAGGGGTATGAATCTTGTTTTCACCTTTCTCTGCAAGAGTGTTCAGGAAATACATGAAGCAGGCCAAAAGGATCCTGGAAGCCAACTGGGCCGGGACCTATACGAAGCCGTCGCGAGGCCTCTACCCTCACCAGTGGAACTGGGATTCGGGTTTCATTGCCATGGGGTATGCCCATTACGATTGAACCACATAAGGGTGGAGTATTTGTTTTATGACTGGAACCTGAATCATTGATGACTTTGTAAAAAGCAGGTTTATGCCGCAAGCGGCAGCCTATGAGGTACGGAGTGGAGCCGAACCTGACACTCTTTTTCAGACCCTTTCTAAACACTTTGGAGGGAATGGACGCCGATTTGGGGTTTAGCGTAAATTCATAGAAGCGCGTAGGGTTTGGGAGGCGTAAGCCCCAAATAGTCGCCCATGTCGGTGTTTGGTGCCAAGTGCACTATGAGAAAGGGTCTGAAAAAGAGTCTCACGCCCGGCTCCTGGCTGTAGTAATTAAAATGACTCGCTATGAAGAGCAGGTGAACGGGATGTTCCTGAAGCGGCGTCATTTTGCCCCTGGAATAGGACAGTGGAAGGGGCAAAATCCGCAGCGACCGGAGTCATGGACGACGGAGGGAGCGTAGCTTCTGGAATATGCCGTTTGCCTGCTCAACGAGGCCACGACTTCGTTGGAAGTCATCATCGTGCCCATGGACGGGCACGCAAATCAACGGGGTGCAGCGCAACCCTTTGATTTGTAGGAAAACGAAAATGACACTTTTCGGTTTCCGTCAGTAAAAAGTCCAAGGACGGACTTTTTACGGTTCCATCTATACTGGTTCGCATGAATTAACATAAGGAGTTGCTATGGAAGAAGCTATCATTGCCCCTGCTACTGCTAAAGATCTCAAGGTGCCAACCGAGTCTTGTCTCATTGACAGGCTCCCCGATCCATGTTCAGTGGTCATCGTAGGGGCATCCGGAGACCTCACGGCCCGAAAGGTCGTGCCGGCCCTTTTCAATCTTTTCATAAATGGGGGGCTTCCGGATCCCACCCTTATTGTGGGGTGTGCCCGCACCGACCTGGACGATTTGAGCTTCAGGGAAAGCATGAAAAATGCCGTGGGGCGACAGGGGAACCTGGATGAATCCCAGTGGGAGAGATTTGTCGGCCTTCTGCACTACCAAACGGTGGATTACAACTCGGCTGCTTCCTTTGCCGCCCTTGCCGATTCTGTAAGGAAACTTGAGAAGGCGTATGGAATGAAAGAAAACAGGTTGTTTTATCTGGCCATTCCCCCTTCTCTCTATGAGTCGACGGCGAGAATGCTGGGACAGGCAGGACTTTCCAAGGAAAATGAAAATGGGGTGAACTGGTCCAGGCTTGTGGTTGAAAAGCCTTTCGGCAGCGATCTTGCCTCTGCCATGGCACTGGACAAGGCTATTCACGAGCACTGGAAAGAACACCAGATATTCAGGATCGATCATTACCTGGCCAAGGAAACGGTCCAGAACATCCTGATGTTTCGTTTTGCCAATGCGATCTTCGAACCCCTGTGGAACCGAAGGTTCATTCGCTCCGTCGAGATCACCGCGGCCGAGGCCCTTGGGGTTGAGCACAGGGCCGGTTATTATGAACAGGCCGGCGTCCTGAGGGACATGTTTCAAAATCACATGATGCAACTTCTTGCACTGACGGCCATGGAACCTCCCGCCGAATTCGTGGCCGATAGGATCAGAGACGAAAAGGCCAAGGTTTACCGCGCCTTGAGGCCGTTTCCGGTAAAGGACCTGGACCAATACCTCAGGTTGGGTCAATATGTTTCGGGTCGTGTTGAAGGGGAAGACTTGGCCGGTTACAGGGATGAACCGGGAGTGGCTTCGGATTCCCTGGTCCCCACTTTCGCCAGGATGAGGGTCCTTGTGGACAACTGGCGCTGGCAGGGCGTTCCATTTATTATCACGTCAGGCAAACGACTCACTGAAAAACTGACTGAAATCGTGATTCACTTCAGGGAGGTTCCCCACTCCATATTTCGCGAGGTTCTTGGAGAAAAGATCGTGTCGAACAGACTGGTCCTGGGTATCTATCCTGAAGAAGAAATCCAGTTGACTTTCCAGACCAAGAATCCCAGCGCAAAGGTTTTGCTCAGAACGGTGACCATGGATTTCCATTACAGGCAGAGCTATGAAGGACCGGTCCTGGACGCCTATGAAAAGGTATTTCTGGATTGCATGCTGGGGGATCACATGCTCTTCTGGCGCCAGGACAGTGTGGAGCTTTGCTGGTCATTTCTGACGCCCATCTTGAAGGAATGTGAGGCCTGTGGCGACCGGGCGGAAATGCTTCACTTTTACCCGGCAGGGTCATGGGGGCCTGAAAATCATGGTATCTGAAAACGGATATTGACGAAAAGGAGCACAGATATGGAGACCTATTACAAGCCGGAAGATCTGGGGAAATTCGAGGAAATCGGTAAGGAGGCACCTGAACTTGCGAAGAAGTTTTTTGACTATTACAATGCAGTTTTTGCCGAAGGTGAGCTTACCGAAAGGGAAAAGGCACTGATCGGCCTTGCTGTGGCTCACACGGTCCAATGCCCCTATTGCATTGATGCCTATACCCAGGCATGTCTTGAGAAAGGCGCGAGTGTCGGTGAGATGACGGAGGCTATTCACGTGGTAACGGCCATCCGTGGAGGGGCCTCGCTGGTCCACGGGGTGCAGATGCGCAACGTGGCCGAGAAACTGTCCATGTAGCGGAAAGGAGCGGTGCAATTCATGGAAACCGCAATCCCTGAAAGAGAACCATTCCCCACCTCGGACTACCCGGAGATCCAGGCAGAACCTTTTCGAACAACACTGGAGAAACACGGTCTGTCATTGACACGCGGACAAACAAGCACACTGCAGGTCAACGTTGGCCTTGTCTGTAATCAGACATGCAAACACTGTCACTTGGAAGCAGGCCCTGATCGCACTGAACTCATGGATGACAGAACGAGGGACGAGGTTATCTCCTTTGCGAAGCGTGGGCATTTCGAAACCATCGATGTCACCGGAGGTGCACCGGAACTTCATCCGCGGCTCTTACCGTTCCTGAAAACCATGGCCCCGTTGTGCGACCGCCTGATGGTGCGCTCGAACCTTTCTGCCATGGAAGAGGTGGGACCGGAACGTTTTGTCAATGAATTTGTTGAGCTGCAAGTGGTGGTCGTGGCATCACTTCCCGCGACAAATCCGGGACAGACCGAGTCCCAGCGTGGCATCGGTGTCTTTGACAAATGCATAAGGGCGCTCAAGAGGTTGAATGGTGCCGGCTACGGTATGGAGGGGAGCGGGCTTGAACTGGACCTGGTTTCCAATCCCACGGGAGCCTTTCTTCCCCCTGCACAGGAGCAGGCGGAAAAGAGATTTCGCGACCAACTCATGAAAAAATGGGGCATAAGATTCAACCGGCTTTTTACCTTCGGGAATGCCCCCCTGGGCAGATTCCGCAAATGGCTTCATGTTTCAGGCAACCTGGATGCATACCTGGACCGCCTGGCAAAGGGTTTCAACCCCTGTGCCGTCGAAGGGGTGATGTGCCGGACCCTCGTCTCGGTGGCCTGGGACGGGAACCTTTATGATTGCGATTTCAATCTGGCAAGAAAATTGCCTATGGGGAGGCGAAAGACCCATGTGTCCGAAATGGACGGTCCCCCCGAACCGGGCAGCCCCATAGCCGTTGGAGACCATTGCTATACCTGTGTGGCAGGCGCGGGGTTCACTTGAGGCGGCGCCATTGCGACCTGAGTTCAGGCCGAGGGTTTTCGTAATACCTAGGGAAACATGACGAACATTTCCGACGAAGAATGCATGGCTGAAAAATCGCGAAAAGGAGCAATCCTGAAGGCACTATTGCTGCTGGTATTTGTTGCCGTTGCCATAGTTGTGGTCCGATTTACGCCGGTAAAGGAGTATCTCACCGTCGATGCCCTGGGCAGTTTTCTCAAATCCCTGGGGTTGTGGGCGCCCGTTGCCTTCATGATTATCTACGCGGCCGGGGTCTGTTTTTTCATCCCCGGGACCCTGCTGACAGGGCTGGGGGCCGCCATTTTCGGACCGTACAAGGGTTTTGTCTATGTCTGGTTCGGGGCCATGGTCGGTGCCAGTGCCGCCTTTTTCATCGGCAGGACACTGGGGCGGGAATTTGCGTCCTCTCTCATTGGGGACAGGCTTAAAATATACGATGACGCCATCGAACGCAACGGATTCGCTACGGTCCTTTATCTCAGGCTGGTCTATTTTCCATTCACCCCAATGAATTTCGGTATGGGGCTTACCAAAGTGCGTTTCAATGATTATGTTTTAGGAACGGGCCTGGGTATCATCGTAGGGACCTTCATTTTTACCTTTTTTGTCGGAACCCTGAAAGAGGTCTGGGCATCGGGGAATTGGGGCGAGCTGTTATCGTTCAAGGTATTCTTCTCCATCGGACTTTTTGTATTCTCTTTTTTCATCCCGAAGATCATCAAGAAATTCAAGGGGGAGTGAATCGGGGAAGTTTTTCGGACATGGACAAGAAGAGAGACATCATCATCGTCAAAACGTCTGAAGCCTTGGCGGAAAAGGGGGCCTCTCTGTTTTCCGAAATGGCCCTGGCGTCTACGGCTGAGAAAGACAGGTTCACGGTGGCCCTTTCCGGCGGGTCGACCCCCAGGAAGATGCATGTGATGTTCGGCCAGGACCCCTATCGTTCTTCGATTCCATGGAACGGGGTGCATCTCTTTTGGGGCGATGAACGGTGCGTCCCTGAAACCAGTCGATGGAGCAACTACGGACTGGCAAAAGGAGATTTCCTGGAGCGCCTCGATATCCCGGTAGAAAATATACACCCCATGCCGGGGCATCTACCTCCGGAAGAAGGGGCATCCCTTTACGAAAAAGAGATCACCGGCGGTTTTGATCTCGTCTTTCTGGGGCTTGGGTCAGACGGTCACACGGCCTCGCTCTTTCCGGGGCATACTGCCCTGGAAGAGAGAAGGAGGTGGGTAGTGGCCGTGAGGGGTGGGCGTCCGGACGTCCATCGTCTAACCATGACCTTGCCGCTCATCAACAGGGCTGAAAAGGTCGTATTCCTGGTTTCCGGAGCAGAAAAGGCCGAAGTCGTGAAATCGATTCTTGAGGATGGAAATTCGGATCTCCCGGCAGGCAGAGTAAGCCCTGTCAGTGGAACGCTCCTATGGGTTCTGGATTGGGAGGCGGCCTCCCTTCTCAAAAAGGAGACGGCTCGTGGTTGAAAAAACCGACTCTCACACGTTTCTAGCCGGTGACATAGGGGGGACAAAGACCAACATCGGCTTGTTTAAGGCAGGCGGTAAAAGGCCTCGCCTAAAGGTTTTTCAGACCTATCCGAGCAGGGAGGTCGAGGGACTGGAGACCATCCTTGAAGACTTCGTGGGCCGGTACGCCGTGCGGCCGGCCGGCGCCGCTTTCGGTATCGCCGGCCCGGTGGTGAGTGGACGCTCCAGGACGACGAATCTTCCCTGGGTAGTCTCTGAAAAGGAGATCAGGGATCGGTTTGGCTGGGAACATGTTCTTCTTGTGAACGATCTGGCGGCCACCGCCCAGTCCATCCCTTATCTGAGCCGCAAGCAAGTTTTTTCTCTCAATCGGGCAAGGGCAGAAAAGCAGGGCAATATAGGCGTGGTGGCCCCCGGGACCGGACTCGGAGAGGCCCTGCTTGTGTTTCAGGGTGATCGGTATGTTGCTGTTTCCTCCGAGGGTGGACATGCGGATTTTTCCCCCAGCACGGAAGATGAGGTATTGCTGTGGAGATACCTGCGCGAACGACTCGGCCACGTGAGCGTGGAACGTGTCCTGTCGGGACAAGGCTTGGTGAATATTTTTGAGTGGTTGAGAAGCACGGGAAGGTACCGTGAACCCGAGTGGCTTGTCGAGAACATGAAAACCATGGACCCGGCGAGGGCCATATCCGAGGCCGCTCTTGGAAACCGGGAGCCCCTCTGTGTGCATTCGCTTGAAAAGTTTGTCGGGATACTCGGTGGGGTGTGCGGCAACCTCGCCTTGACGGCCACAACCAGAGGCGGTATTTATCTGGGTGGTGGAATCCCTCCGAAAATCCTCCCAGCCCTGGAGGAAGACCTTTTTCTCCGAGCATTCACCAACAAGGGGAGGTTTGGGAAATTCCTTACAAAAATACCCGTCAGGGTCATCCTGGAGAGCAGGGCGGCCTTGCTGGGTGCGGCAATCATGGCTGAAGAAATGGCTATTTGAGAAAGGACACAAGGCTTGGCCTTCGAGGCAAAACAGCAGGCCTTTGCATGCAAGAATACCGGCTTTTTTGCCATGGCGCTCATGTTTGCGGCAAAGCATCTCGGGCTTGACACGCATCCCATGGACGGTTTTGATCACGATGCAGTCAGGAAGGAATTCAACATTCCGGAAAACTACTGGATTCCGCTGCTTATGGCTGTCGGGCATTTTGATGAAACCAAGAAACTGCCTCCGCCCAAGTGGAGGAAGACCTATGAAGAAATCGTGGCGGAATTTGATTAGAACGGGGCTGGCGCCTGGAAAAACAGGAGTGCTGAAGGAAAAATGATACGATGGCTGAAAGCGAGATCACGCTCATTGGGAAACATCGGCGGCTTTCTTGTGCTGATCCTGGGGATGTTTCTGCTCCTGATTTACAATACCGAGGAACTCGGGTACCATTGGCAGTGGTACCGTATTCCCAGGTATTTTCTGTCCTTCAGCGATGGCGCGATCCTATCGGGACCGCTCCTCCAGGGATTGCTGGTCACCTGCCAAATTACTCTTGCAAGCTTTCTGCTGGCATTCGCCATAGGACTAACGTCTGCGCTCCTGCGCCTGTCACACTCTATTGTGGGGCGTTGGGTGGCCCGGGGGTACCTGGAGATAGTGAGGAACACACCGCTCCTGGTGCAGATTTTTTTCGTCTATTTTGTTTTGGGTCCCATCCTGGGCATCAGCAGGTTCTTTGCCGCTGTCCTGGCGCTTAGTTTATTTGAGGGGGCCTACGCATCGGAAATCATCAGGGCGGGGATTGTCTCAATTCCTGGAGAGCAGTGGGATGCTGCCTACAGCCTTGGGCTCACGAAGCTGGGGGCTTACCGGAAGGTCATACTGCCTCAAGCCATACGATGGATCCTGCCCCCATTGACCAGCCAGGCCATATCCCTGTTAAAGGATTCAGCCTTGGTGAGTACCATCGCGGTCTACGACCTGACCATGCGGGGGCAGGAAATCATATCCGAGACCTACCTGGTCTTCGAGATCTGGTTTACCGTGGCGGCCATCTACCTGGTACTTGCGCTGCTGCTGTCCGCGGCAATCCATATCATGGAAAACCGGCTCAGGGTGCCGGGATAAGATGAGGCTGAAAGGAATGAACGTTGAACATCGAATGTTGATGACTTCGTAAAAAGCTGGTTTATGCCGCGAGCGGCAGCCTATGAGCAACGAAGTGGAGGAGAACCTGACACTCTTTTCCAGACCCTTTCTAAACACTTGGGAGGGAATGGACGCCGATTTGGGGTTTAGCGTAAA
>JBAPTR010000231.1:0-19561 GCA_049282265.1 Desulfatiglandaceae bacterium
TCTATAGCTGTTATCACCGAATGCGTACTTAATTCTCCTCCACAGGATGCACACCATACATTGATGCCATTAGCCGGGGCCACCAACAGGAAAACATTTTCGCTCCTTAAAGCTCTTTCAACTCGTCGGACCGTAGGATGAAAATTGCCGGTAAGAATAACAGGAGAATTTCTATTGGGCTCGCCTATGATTCGAAGCCCGGGTTCAACGGGATTCGGAAACCAACGACCGATAAAATCCCATAGGGATTTCATAAATGAAAAATCGTCCTCCGGTTTTCTTGTCCGGGGCAATACGATTCTATTGGGGCCTTCGTCATCCGCTTTCTTTGCCGAAAGGACAGCAAAACTATCCAAGAATGAACGATCATCACTTATGATATTTAATCCGGATTCCGTTATTTCTTTCGAAATTAAACTAACTGGTTTTGTCCCCGTCTGGGCAACGATATACGTTAAAACGGTTAAGGGAAACCGAACCAAAAAGTGGATTATCTTTTTTAACGGTTTCCCGGGTCGAACTTCTGCGGCAATTACAAATGTGCCCTCCGGTTTTAACAGTGTTTTAATTTGATGTAATGCCAATGCTCTTTCTTCAGAATAGAGTTCACTGAAAACAAGGGTGGATATAATCAGATCAAAACTATTCCTTTCAAAAAGCGAATCGACTTCGACAACTCCGGCATGATGAAGCGTTATTCTGTCTGTCAACCCGTTGTTGGCGATTCGTTTTTTTGCGACCTCTATCATCCCCTTTGATATATCAAGACCTGTCGCATTGGCGCCTGCTTTTGCTGCATCTATAATAAGTGAACCAGTGCCGCAGCCGATATCAAGTATATCCATGCCGGGTTTTACGTAAGTTTGAACAATCTGCCTTCTGATTCTATCTGCATGTCCACCTGAAAGAATATGAATACCTATATCATAGCGCGCAGGGCGGTTTTCTAGAATTTTCATAAAGATGTAAGAGAACATATGTTATTGTCTCGTTTGCATCAGACCATTGGTTTCAAATCCCGCCTAATGCCGAGTTAAGCGCATGGTTCTGCTCATTCATCTGGTTCCAAACGTTTGCCGAGACTTACGACATCATCAACTTTGAATCCAATTTTCTTATAGAATTCAATTGTGTTGGTGTTGGTGCTGCGCACTTGCAAGTTGATTTTCGGGCAACCTGCTGCCCGAAGCCGAATCTCAGCTTCATCCATCATGCGTCCCCCAAGCCCGTTGTGCTGATGGTTTGGATGAACGGCAAGATAGTTGATCCAACCCCGATGGCCGTCATACCCGGCCATGACAGTGGCTATTACTTGATCAGCAAAGCACCCAACCAAGAACAATTCCGGCTGCACCGCGATTTTTCGCTGGATATCGCGCTTGGAATTGTTCCAAGGGACGACCAAGCCGCAATCGGTCCATAGTTGGACCACTTGAATCTCATCATGTGATTCATATGTTCTGATTTCTATCGTCATAATTCACGAGCAAAACGGCGCCCTTCAGCGGGCGCGGCTTTTTGCGCTCCGCTGCAAGGGCATGGTAGGGCATCCTTTCAAAGCTGTGCTTTCATCAAATGGCCGAAATTTCCAACCATAAGTTTATCTGCTCGATCATTGAAAAATCGTGCATTAATTTCTTCAGGTCCGATATCTTGAGCTTGTGTGAAGCCGATAGCCTTCAAATCCATTATCAGTGAGTTGGGATCAAAAAAACTTTGCCAAGGTTCTCCAACACTTTTTACCCTGCCGGACAGTTTCTATCATACTCTATATCTTTTCTATTATACTGGCGACGCCCATGCCGCCACCACCGCACATGGCTATCAATCCATACCTCGCATCCCGCCTACGCATCTCGTGAGTCAGTGTAGTCATTATCCTCGCACCGGTAGCGCCAAGAGGATGGCCAAGTGAAACGCAGGAACCATTGACATTTATTCTGTCATAGTCTTTCTCACTAAGACCAAGCTCACGGAAATTGGCAAGTGCCTGTGCGGCAAATGCCTCATGTATCTCTATAAGATCCATATCTTTAAGTGACAATCCTGTTTTTTGAAATACTTTTTTTACAGCACTTGTTGCGGCCCTCCATGCGTAACGAGGGTCGGAGCCGCTGAAAGCAAAACCTTTGAGATAGGCATTTGATTGCAACTGGTATTTTTCCGCCTCCTTTTCTGACATGATGACACAAGCTGAGGCGCCATCGTTTTCACCGCAGGAATTACCAGCGGTACATACACCGCCCATAACAGGTTTAAGCTTTGCAAGCGCATCAATAGTAGTATCAGCCCGAGGTCGCTCATCTTGACTGAATAAAAGTGGTTCCCCTTTTCGTTGCGGTACCGGCACCGAGACAATCTCGCCTTTAAATAAACCCGACTCGATAGCAGCGCATGCCCTTTGATTGCTTAACAATGCCCAGCTGTCGACTTCTTCACGTGTAATACCGTGTTCCGTAGCAGCTGCTTCAGCCCATGTCATCATGCTCGACACTATACCAAATCTTTCCTCCGGCTGAGACATAACTCTGCCACGTAAGGCTCTGTCATAAAGAGGCATTCCCCATGTAGTAAGACTTCCATGTCCTTTCGGCATGTCTCCGCTGCCACCCATACCCCACCTTATATCACCCTTAATATAGAACTCAGCAGTACTCATGCTCTCGACGCCGCCGGCCACAACAATAGCCGCATTGCCACTTTCGATCGCCATTGAGGCCAAACAGATGGCATCGAGGCCACTCGGACATCTCCGGTCATTGGTGATGCCAACAATATCAACCGGCCAGCCGGCGGTAAGAAGACCCATACGGGCAATGTTCACGTATTCGCCGTTCTGATAGTTTTGACCCATGATGACTATATCCACTGATTCTGGTTTGAGATCAGCTCTCTCGATTGCCTCGTTTAGGACAATAGCAGCAAGATCATAGGCCGGAACCGTTCGTAAGGTTCCTCCAAAATTGCCAATTGGTGTCCTCACTGTACTAACAATTACAGATTTCATTTTTCCTTCCTTTATGTTTTTATCTTACATCTCATTTTCAGGATAACGCCTGCTGAGGGGCTTTTGCTGAGCGGCAGCGTAGCAAGAGTCCCTCTCTGAGGGGTCGGGCGGCCCTACCCCCTTATGCGCTCCTCTTAAACTGATGAACACCGTTCTTTTTCCCAAGATAGCTGAAAAGATGGGTTTTAGTTATGGATTTTGGCGACCAAAACGGAAACACTGTCCATACGGCTAATACTCCCTCTGGTTTCATATTTTCACCCATGCGTTGCAGCCAATTTTTCAAACATATTGGCCAGCCCTGTAGCAAGAGTATAAATGTCCTCAATAGGCAGATTTTTATCAGCCGTTGTATCGAAAAAAAGATTCAAATCCGATTCCAGACCGTCTTCGGGATGATTGTAGCAGATGAGTATGGGCAAAAGCGGCAGCGGTTTCATGATCAGGGAGATATCGGCATCATAATGATTTTCAACGGGTTTACCGTTGAAAAGTTCAATGATATCTTCGAAAAAAGACGGACTTGAATCTGCCACCTTTTTTAAGAGTCTAACGCATTGATGCTCAAAAAACCGGGACCAATCCTTGGATGTTTCAAGTTCCCGGAACGGAACCCAGGTTTCAGTCAATGCCAGTCCTTTGCCTGACAGAATATAATTTAATACAGGCGGGGCAATCCAGCGATTGACATGAATATCTGTGGAAATCTCACCATTTACGTCAACGCTGAAATCTTTTCCCAGGATTTTCAAGGTAATTCTGGCATTTGAAAACTTTCCGCCAAGCATACCTGCTCTGGACTCAAGGTTTGTCTGTTTGATATTTTCTTTTAATTGGTCCATTACTTTGAGATAATCCCGGATTGCCTTGGATTCATATTTATCATTTTTGCCACCGTAAGTGTTAAGGGTGTTTTCATCAATAAACGGACAATCACTTAAAGAAACTTGGCCTTGAAACACTGCGGCTGCAAATGCAAGGCAGGTCGGTTTGTTGCATTTGCGGCAATTGGTTTTTTCCAATAATTTGAATACATCCATGGTGTTGTTGAATTTTGTCATATCAGATGCGTTCCCTTTTTTTATTTAAGTTTACAAGTTTTTGGTCAAGCAGGGCCGTGGTCATTGCAAGGGATTCCGGATCAAGGTAATACTCGGCCTGTTTTTGAAAAAAGATCTGGCAGGAAGCATTATGCCGTCTTCGGACTCATTCATCCACGGGTAAACACGTGGTGCTCTGTCTTCGACCGCATAAAAAATATCAATTTCAGGCAAGCATGATGAGGCCCGCCACCCAACTTAATGCATCTTTACTCGATAAGTTTTTATTTTCCGCCTTTTGGGCTGGCCATCCGGAAGACAGCATCAATTGAGTGACATCGATACCAAAACCTGACATAGATGGACGGGCAAACTCTATGTGGCGGCAGGGCTTATTTTCTGCTACAACACAACACTTTTCTTGATCCTCACAAAACAGTTCTTTACATGATCCGCCAGCAAACGCTTTTGATTTCCCAAAACCTATTTCGATAGCTTTTAGCTCTACTGCTGCTACAATCTGATGAAGCAGCTGCATTACACCCTTGCGTTCATCGGAAAACATGACTGATGTTGGTAATTCTATTTTCACAGTAATGGAATATTTGCTCTGTTCCTGCCACTTTTTAAATTTGACTGGGCCTTCCACATAGGGTGGACAACTTGCTGCAAGACCATAATTCGGACATGTATATTCTCCATTACAAAGAGCTGCCAAATTATCTTTTACCTGAATCTCTTTGCTTGATATCATGGCGGAAGCATTTGCTCCAAGTTTTTTTGCTTCCTTGGTTAACTGTTCAAGCTGTTGTTTTTGATACAATATATTTTCCATTTTCCATATTTACTGATAACAGGCCAGGGGGTTGGATAATTTTTGAAATGAAGCGTGACGCTCTTTTATGAACATTACTAATTATTTAGAACTTGGCGCAATCTCGTTGCCTCACGGCAATCAGGGAGTCCTTTCACGTCTCTTGAGCGCTCTCCCCAGGAAGGACTGGAAGCGATCCATATACACGTAGAAGACAGGGGTTACCACAAGGGTCAGAAACTGGGAAAAAAGCAGACCGCCGACCACCGCCAGGCCCAGAGGCCTGCGCGATTCGGCGCCCGCGCCGAACCCCAGGGCGATGGGAAGCGTCCCCATCAGGGCGGCCATGGTCGTCATCATGATGGGCCGAAACCGGACGATGCATGCCTCGTAGATGGCGTCCATGGGTTCTTTGTTTCCTTTCCTCTGAGCGGCCAGGGCGAAGTCGACCATGATGATGCCGTTTTTCTTGACGAGTCCTACCAGCATGATGATGCCCACGAAGGCGTATATGCTGAGTTCCACATGGAAAAGAAACAACGTAGCCAGGGCGCCGAAGCCTGCAAAAGGCAGGGCCGAGAGGATCGTGACGGGATGGATGAAACTCTCATACAGAATCCCCAGTACCATGTAAATGACCATCACGGCCAGGAACAGGAGGAATCCGAGGCCGGTCACCGAGGACCGGAAGGCCTCCGCCGTTCCCTGGAAGCTGTTGCTGACGGTGGCCGGAAGCGTCTTTCGGGCCAGGGCCTCCACCTCGCTCACAGCCTCTCCCAGCGGATAATTCGGTTTGAGGTTGAAGGATAAGGTCACGGAAGGGGCCTGGCCCGTGTGGTTGATGGAAAGGGGACCCAAGCCCTGGGTGATGTTCGCCACGGTCTTGAGCGGCACCAGGCGGCCGTCCTGAGATCGGACGTATAGCAGGGACAGGGCTGACGGGTTGAGCTGGAAGCGTGGCGCCACCTCCATGAGGACTTCGTAGGTGTTATTCCGGGTGTAAATGGTTGAAATCTGCCGGGAGCCATAGGCATTGTAAAGCGTATTTTCGATCTCCTGCGCGGTTACACCCATAGTGGCGGCCTTGTTTCTGTCGATGGAGACGTTCGCCTGGGGGTTCTTGATCTCGAGATCGCTCGTAATGTCCTGGAGTCCTTTCAGATCGTGCATGCCCTGTTCCAGGATCTGGGCGTATTTATAAAGCTCCGCGGTGTCCGAGCTTTGAAGGGTGAGCTGATACTGGGCCTTGGTCATATGCCCCCCGATGTTGATGGGCGGCGGGTTCTGAAGAAAGACCATGATCCCCGGGATCTTGGCAAGCTTAATCCGGAGCTCCGCGATGATCTGGTCGGCCGAGAGCTTCCTTTCGGAGCGGGGTTTGAGGTGCATGAAGACAACGCCGGTGTTACCGCTGGTGCGGCCTCTGGAGCCGGCGCTCGACATGAACTGCTCCACGTTGGGGTCTTTCTGGACGACCGAGGCCACGGCCTCCTGGTGCTTGACCATGGCCTGGTAGGAAATACTCTCGGCGGCCTGTGTGAAGCCGAAGATCGCCCCCGTATCTTCGCTGGGGAGGAAACCCTTGGGAATAACAACGAAGAGATATCCGGTTGCAATAAGGATGAAGCCCGAAAAGACGATGACCAGGCGGCGATGCCGCAGGCTCATTCTCAGTACCGCCCCGTAGATGCCGAGGATTTTCTGGAAGACGCGCTCGGAAAAGTTATACATGCCGCCGTGATGCACTTCTTTCGGCGGTCTCAGGAACCGGCTCGAAAGCATGGGCGTCAGGGTCAAGGACACAAAACCCGAGATCAGGATGGCGCTCGCAATGGTCACGGCGAACTCGTGAAAAAGTCTGCCTATGATGCCGCCCATGAGAAGCACCGGGATGAATACGGCCGCCAGGGACAAGGTCATGGAAAGGATGGTGAAACCGATCTCGCGAGACCCTTTCAAGGCCGCCTCGAAAGGGCCTTCCCCCAGTTCCATGTGCCGGACGATGTTCTCCAGCATGACGATGGCGTCGTCCACCACGAAGCCCACCGACAGGGTGAGCGCCATGAGAGAGAGATTGTCCAGGCTGTATCCGAGGTAGTACATGACGGCAAAGGTGCCGATGATGGACATGGGAAGCGCCAGACTGGGGATCACGGTGGCCGACAGGTTTCTCAGAAAGAGGAAGATGATGAGGATCACGAGAAACAGGGTGAGCAGCAAAGTATACTTGACGTCGCGGACCGAGTCCCTGATGGACTGCGACCGGTCGTGAAGGACGTGAAGTGAAACGGATGCCGGGATCTGCTTCTGGAGCGTGTGGACCAGGTTGAGCACGTCCTTGGCCACCTGGACCGTGTTGGTGCCCGGCTGTCTCTGGATGGCCAGGATCACCGAACGCTCGTTGTGTCCGGCGTCGATGAACCAGGCCGCGGTCTTATCGTTCTCCACACTGTCCAGGACGCGCCCCAGGTCTTTCAGACGCACCGGGCTCCCGTTTCGATAGGCCACGACAAGGGGCCTGTAGGCGGCCGCATCCTCAAGCTGCCCTGTGGCCTGTACCGTGTAAGCCACATGCGGCCCGTAAAGGGTCCCGGTCGGCAGGTTCACGTTTCCCCGCTGCACCGCCTGAGCGACTTCGTCGAGCCCGATGCCTTTGTTTGCAAGACTGTTCGGGTTCAACTGGATGCGCACCGCATACTTCTGTGAGCCGTAGACCGAGACCTGAGCCACCCCGCTCACCATGGAGATGCGCTGCGCCATCACCGTCTCGCCGTATTCATCCAGGCTGGAAAGGGGCAGCGTTGCGGAGGTCAGAGCAATATACAGGATAGCGTGGGCCGCAGGGTTGACCTTTCGAAAAGAAGGCGGGCTCGGCATATCACTCGGCAGCTGCCGCTGGGCCACCGAGATGGCGGCCTGGACGTCCTGGGCCGCAGCGTCCAGATTGCGGCTCAAGTTGAACTGGAGAACCACCTGGGTCGTACCGAGCCGGCTCGCGGAGTTCATGGAGTCCAGCCCGGCTATGGTGGAGAACTGCTTTTCAAGAGGGGTGGCCACGGCCGAGGCCATGGTCTCCGGACTGGCGCCGGGCAATGAAGCCGTAACCTCAATCGTGGGAAAGTCGACATTGGGCAGATCACTCACCGGGAGGAGCCGGTAGCCAGTGATCCCAAAGAGGAGGATCGCGATCATGACAAGGGTCGTCATGACCGGCCGGTTGATGAACAGGTCGGATAGCCCCTTCATGGCTTGTTTGTCCCCGCTGCCGCGCGCGTGTCGGCGATTTCCACCCTGGCGCCGGGGAATAAACGAAGCTGGCCGTCGGTCACCACCTTGGCTCCGGCCGCGACCCCTTTCCGGATCACAGTCTCTCCGTCAAGCTGTTGCCCCGTCTCGATGGAGCGCATTTCCACCGTCATGTCGGGCTTGACCACAAACAGGTAATCTCCCTTCTGGCCCCGCTGCACCGCCTGGGAAGGGACGACCACGGCATCCTTGCTTGTGGCAAGTCTCAGGGTGACGTTCACGAACTGTCCCGGCCAGAAGGCTTTGTCGCGGTTTTGAAAAGTGGCCTTCAGGAGAATCGTGCCGGTGGACTCGTCCACTGTGTTGTTGATGAAGGTGAGCTGCCCCTGATAGGCCTCCCCTCCCTGTCCGGGGAAGGCCGCCTCCACATGGAGGGAATTCCCTGCCGCGTAACGCCGGATATCGGGCAGGTGTTCTTCGGGAACCGAGAAGCTCACATATATGGGCTTGATCTGATTGATGGTCACCACGGCCTGGTCGTTTGCCTTGATCACGTTCCCTTTCTGGATGAGAAGATCTCCCGTACGGCCGGAAACGGGGGCCCGGACCGTACAGTAGCCGAGATTCAGCCGGGCGGTCTTTATGGCGGCTTCATCGGCCGCCACGGTCGCCTTCAGGGCCTCACCATTTGCCACAGCCTGATCGTATTGTTGGGAGGTCACATAGTCTTTCTTGACAAGTTCACCATAGCGACGGACGTCGCTTTCGGCGTTCTTCAGCGTAGCCCTGTCCCGGGCGATGGCGGCCAGGGCGCCCTCCAGCGCCGCCTGATACGGGCGCGGGTCGATGGTAAAGAGGAGGTCTCCCCGGGAGACGTCTTGTCCCTGCTTGAAGGCGATGCCTATGATCTCCCCTGTGATTTGTGCGCGGACGGAAACGGTCCTGAAGGACCCTGCGGTCCCGATGGCATGGATGACCACAGGCACGTTCTTGGTGGCTGCGAAGCTCACGCTTACGGGGGCGGCTCGCGAAATTTTTTCCTTTTCGGCCTTCGCGGAGCAGGATGCCAGCAGAAAAAGCACGGTCACGACTGCAACCAGCCGCGGCAGTGAAACGGGAACCAAAGCAGATAGCCTCGTTCCGGAAGATTCAGGGCTGCAATACATTCTCATGGTTTGCTATCCTTTTCTAATCTGATGGGGGACTGACCCGGGGCGATGGCCTCGCCGGCCGTGAGGGTCCCTGTATCGTGCGCGAGCTGTGCGAGCGAAACAAACCAATCCGCGTTGGCCAGCACCCGCTGGGCCCTGGCCTGTTCCAGGACGCTTTGGGCCGAGAGGAGGCGGAGCAGGCTGCCGACGCCCGCCTTGTATCGGCCGAAGGCCACCTCGTAGGATTCGGTGGCGCTTTTAAGCAGGTCTCTACTGGTCGTGACGCGTTGTTCAGCGGTCTTCAGATTGTAATAACTGGTCCATACATCCAGAACCACCTGCTGTTCCGTGCGTGACAGACGTGCCTGGGCCGCCTTTTCGTCGGCCCTGGCCTGCATCTCGTCATACTGCTGCGAATAGCCTGTGAAGATCGGGATGCTGAGCTGTATGGTCCCGCCGTAGCTGTTTCCCCACGATAGCGAGGAGTCATAGTAGGTGCGCCTCAAGTTCGCGGTCCCGCTGATGGAAGGATAAGCCCCGGCTTCCACTTTTCGGACATTGGCTTCGGCCTTCCTCACCTGGGCGCGTGCAGCACTGAGGTCCGGCCTGTGTTTTTCGGCTTCTGCAAGATACGCGTCCACTTGCTTCAGAGTCTCCGTGAGCGGAATCTCCGTCCGGGGGATGCCGATGTCGTAAGGTGTACTGGCCGGCAGACCCATGGCAGTGGCCAGGGCGCCCCTCGTGGTCTGGATCTGACCGCGCAGGCCGGCTAACGCCAGCATGGATTGTGCCAGGGCGGTCTTCGCGTCCAGAACGTCGGCGATGGTGGCTACGCCCGTGTGGTGACGATCCACAGCGGCATCCAGATTCGTTTTGGCCTCCTTGTAAGTGGCCTGTTCGGCCTCGAACAGGGCCTTGGCGGTCACGTAATTGTAATAGGCCTTTTCCACCAGGAGGATGACGCTCTGGATCATGGCGTTGTGGGCCCAGTCGGCCGAAATAAGGGCTTCCCTGGCCTCCGCCACGGCCGCGTCACGGACCCCGAAATCAAAGAGGAGCCAGTTGAGTTGTAGCCCCGCCGAATAGTTACGCTCGTTGTAGGAAACCAGACCTTCCTGTGATTGGCCGTGGAGACGGTCCAGACCGGCGGTTGCACCCACCAGGGGGTAGTACTCGCCCTTCTTGCTGCCGTAGGCGGCGGCGGCGGATCGGGCCTGGGCCCAAGTGGCTGCGGTTTCGGGGTTGTTTCGAAGGGCAATATCCACGATGTCCAGTAGGCTGAAGGACCTCCCGCTCTTCAGAATGTCCTCCGGGATCACTGGCGCAGTCGGTGGGAGAACGGGACTCGAGACGACCTCGGGTGGCGGTTTCCATGACACCGCGGGAGTCGGGGACGTTGCCCGCGCTCCGTACATCATTGGAAGATCCCGGGCACATCCTGCCAGTGCCAAGATCCCCGCGATCAGCGCAACGGTCCAAAAATGCCTGTTTTTCATCGTCAGAATTTACCCCCGATCATCCATGGATTTCCCTCACTGCACTGCTGATCCCAGAGTGATGCCCTGGAGAAATACCTCCATGAGCAGCCGGGCATCCTCCTCCACGGGGGCCGGCTGTTCATTCAGCAGGCGACGGGCGGTCATCGCTATGGTCGATTCGATCAACATGGACGCCACTTTTCCGGAATCGAGATGCCGGAAAAACCCCTCGGCGACGCCGTCTTCCACTACCCTGGAGATTCTTTCCAGAAAGCTGCGGTAGCGGCTGCTCTTCTGGCGCCTTATCTGCGATTGCGCCAACTCCCGCTCCTCCAGGAGAAACCGGAAAAGCCCCCGATTCTCGTCAAAATAGCCCAAAAGCCGCTGCGTGATGTCCTTGATCTTTCTGTCCGGGGATAGCGAACCGCTCAAAATATCCTGGAGTTGATCCCCCAGAGGCTTAAAAGAGGCCTCCTTCACCGATTCCAGAAGCTCCTTCTTGCTGCGAAAGTGAAGGTAGAGGCATCCCTTGGATACCCCGGCCTCGGCGGCCACCTCATCCATGGTGATCTTCCCGGTCTCTCTACGGGTTACCAGGTTCACGACGGCCTCCTGGATGGCCTGATGGGTCATCCTGTCCAGAAGACTCTGGTGTTTTGCCTTTCGTCTAGGCATGCTGCGCTTCCATCCCCTTAATGACCTCGAAGTCATATATTGACCGAGCGGTCAAAATAGGGGCCTTTGAGTCGTTTGTCAAGCCTATTAGGAAGGAAATGCGATTATCATAACGGCTTTGAGACGCCGGTTATGGTTACCGGCTTTTTCCGGAGGTATTTCTTCATGGGGAGCTTTGGTCGCATGCTTTTTTGGGTCATGCAGGATCCTTTTATCAGAAATCAGGGGCGCTGTCTGATGAATTGCTTTCTTGCAATATTGCGAGACGATCTCCGGAGCTTCCGCTCCCACCTATCAAGAGCCAAAAGCACCTGTTTCATGATCTGACTTTGCCTTTCCTTTCATTAAAAAGCGTCCCGGTATCCACACGAATTCTATCTGCGCATCGGCAGAAGTTATAATGACCGGATGTAGCTCTCAAAATTCGTGGTTCCCGTGGCCAGGTAATGGTGATCCCCCGCTGTACGAATATCCCCGCAGGCTTCCAGGAGCTCGCAGTGGCTGACAATCTCATTTTCAGCCATCAGGATGCCGTACCCTTTCAACTGGCGCTCGTCAAAATGCTCCTGTGCGATCCCTCTGGCTGTCTTTCGTTTCTGCCGGACGATCTTCAAGACAGCGGTGCATCTCTGGATATGATGCTCCACCAGCTCATCCACCCGTTTTTCCAGGACAACCTCGTTCCATTGGTTTTCATAAAATAACCGGTGAGCCGGCAGTACAAGCAATTTCCCGAACTTCCTGCCGATCTCCTTCAGCCTCTTGAGAGATCGGATGTAGGCCCTGAGGCCGAATATCTCTTCGGGATGCCTATAATCGGGGCTCAGGATTTCCTTTAGGGGATGGAAAAACGCCTCCTGAGTGGGCCACGGCGAAATACCCGGGAGCACGGTATCTCCCACCAGGATGGCCTCGCCCCCTATGATCATGGCAAGGGCGTCCGGACTGTGTCCCGGGACATGATAGACATCCACAGCGCCGGTCAGTTCGCCTTTCCCCTCATGGACGGCTTCGATCTTCAGCCTGCTGCGGGTCCTATGATATTCGAGGCAATTTTCCGATATGAAGGACTCCGGCATGAAACAACGCCAGCACAGGGCCGGGAACCCCTTTCTGAAATCCGGCGGGGCATTTTCCGGATAGTACCGGATCAATCGGTCATAGACCGGATGGGCCTTCACTTTGGCCCCGGTCCGTTCCACCATTTCTGCCAGCGCGCCGTCATGATCTTCATGTCCGTGGCTGATGAGGACCGAATCCAGGTCCTTCCCTTCCATTCCGACGGCTTTCATCATTTCCATCAGCGTCCTGCCCATGCCGAGCCTGCCGGTGTCCACCAGAAAAGGTTTCTCAAGCATTACCAGGTAGTTCCATGTGGGTCCCAGATCCCAATCACCGCCGTAGGCATTTTCGGTTGGAAGCCCGAATATCTCTATTCCCGAAGGGAGCTTCATCCTCAGCAGCATGCCGTTTCCGCTTGCATCTCCCTCTTTAATGACTTTTGCGATCTCCTTCAGCATCGATTACTTTCCCTTCAATGGCGATCCGAAAAACAGAGGCCCCACCCTATCGGACGGCAGACACAGGTGAAAGCGCAAGGGATGCCGAATCCTTCAGCCTCAATTACCTCTCGTCTAATGTTCATTGCCATACCTCATATTCCGATTTCGGTTAATCGCGGCGCTGACCAGCGAGCACGGCGGATGGGAGTCCCGCTTGCGGGACGGACATCCGGCGAGCACAGCCGGGTTCAGTGCCTTCTGCCGCGCTTGCGCGGCGGGGCAAGGTACTAAACGAAGTCGGCGCCGCGGTTAGCCTGTTGCCAAGAAACTTTTATGAAAATCAATAGTACCTTTCGGGACCTTTTCGTTGAACGGTAAGGCAAGAAAAACTTCTTGTGGAATCCCCTCATGCACCAGCTCTGGATAATTCCTGAATCCAAACCGTTTATAATAATTCGGATCTCCTACAAGGGCGCAACCTTGTCCACACAATTCTTTCAATAAAGACAAATCTTCGTTGACGAGCGATTTACCAATGCCTTGCTTTTGATATTCTGGCAATACAGAAATCGGACCTAGGCCGTACCAGTCTTTTGTTCCGTCAGAAATGCTTACAGGTGAAAAAGCAATATGCCCGACAATACGCCCATCAATTTCTGCCACAAGAGAGAGGGTTAGCGCATCTGCATCACGTAATGCGTTTATTATGTATTGCTCAGTTTGATTGCTGACTGCAAGATTCTTAAAGGCGGCAATTGTGACTTCAGTTATGGCATCAATGTCAGCAATTGTTTCTTTTCTCAGGATCAATTCGATCTCTTTAATATTGGGTTATTTATCATATGCGTATGGCTAATGCCCAGTTGACCGGCAGGTTCTCCGTGATAACGGGCCGAAGGAAACCGGTTTCGATCGGTATTGTCTCTAGAAATGTTTCGTCGCTCGATACCCCTGCATATGATGTGATGCAAGGCACCCGGAGCATCTATTCCGGCTTGACGCGGCATAGGACTTCTTTACCACCGACCAATAAAAATGGAAACACCTAATTTCAACCCCGTCCCCCTTTACATGTCCCACAAAAAGCATGAGACCACCATATGTTGGGCCACTTTTTTTCTTGATTCACAAGAGCACTTTCTCCATACTTCTTCCCCAAAAATGCAAGGGCTTATCACTTCACGAAGAGCATTGCCGTCGGAAGTAAAATCATTAATGGGGGCTTTGGCTATTGGGCGAAAAGGTATTGAGATTGGGGAATCCTACCAACTTCGAGAACCAGCGATTCCCTATGGGGTTCATTTTGGGGCCGAAAAGTGCGATATAGGGTCCGAAAACGCCTATTTTTTGGATGTTAATCATTAGATATCAGTTAATTAACTTGACCCGACCCCAAACCAAGCCAACAAGAGAAAAAGGGGTCACCCATTCATTGCCCGGGTGAATGTCGGGTTCTCTCAAAATCCCCCAGGTTATAACCTTGACTCCTCAAGATACCTTTTACATCAAGCCACTGTTCATTTGAAAGCTCCGGCCTTCGACTTAGTATCCAGCCATATTTTCTGCTTGGAACCCCCACAATGGCATATTGATATTCCCTGTCGAGTCCTACGATCCAGTAATCACCCCAGAAGAGATTCATCCCCAGGAGCCTGACAAAGCTCACCTTCAGCTTTGCATGGGTCACGGGATCAGTCACCTTTGCGATACCTTCGGCGACCATGCTTTTCCCCTTGTGGTCCAAGCACGAATTCACCACCAAGACGGTGCCGTCTGCCCTCAGCTGGTATTCCGCAGTGGTGCCTCCAGCACATTTCTTCTGAAAACGGTTTGGGATCTTTGCTATCTCATACCATCTGCCCATGTACCTGTTGAGGTCCACAGAGGCCACTGCCTGAAGTGCGCCCGCCATATTCCGTCCGGATGTGCATGACAGGATCATAAGGGTGAAGGCCAAGAAAAAGTAGCTCAGGCGCATAATGTTAGGTGTGTTTCTTCAATTGGTCGGCAACCGATCGATTCAGTAAATTCTGGGCTTCAACGAGTTTATTGTACTTTGATTCTATTTTCTCGATATTTCTAGACAGAATAGCCTTCAATAAATCGCCTTCCATTTCAGCAACATCGATTCTTTCATAATAGTCCATAGTCTCTTTGAGATGTGCGATAACGATCTTGCCCGTCAAGATGGGGTGGTTGTTCGTTACATTTGCGTCCTCAAACCTTGTCCCATGCTCAAGCTCAACTTCTAAACCTTTTCGGAATGCATCAAGGGGAATATTCATCCCTTTGACATTCACAATATGGAGAATCGTGGACGCCTCTTCCTCCGAAACAGCAGGGTCCGTAATTTTGGACCAGTCTCGAAGGCCAATTTCGCTGCAGACTCTTTTTACTTCATCTGGGGTTATATACTCTGGCAGTTTCATGTGTCTCTCCTTTCATAGGCGATGACTTTTGGCAAAGCCATCAGATTTTATTAACTTATCAATTCTACAGTTGGGAAATACGATTGATACCTAAAGACATCTCTCGCAGTTTTGATTCAGTCCAATCAACGCATTTCGAATCAACGAGAACCCCTTTCATTTGTCTTCTCTTGTCAGGGCCATTATTTCATCAGTTGTCATCTTAACGTTGGCTATTCCCCTCAATTTCCTGAATTTATATGTTTTTTTGGTTTCGACTTCCCTTTTCACCAAGTAAATTCGGTCTTTCTCTTCTATAAAATCAACTTCAGCGGCAGGAGTTATTCCTGATCTTTCCGGGATATTTTTGTGGAATCGTGACTGGTCCTTTTATGGTAACTTTCATGATTGCTCCTCCAGTAATGTATCATACTGGTAATAGCAATACCGTCGCTTTTTTTTCAATCATGAATATTTCGTGCATCGAACGGGCCGGGTGAGGAGATCACCCAGCCCATCTTTCTAGGTATTCCTTCATGCGCAGTTTGCGCACGGCGCTCTCAGAGGTCATGTAGCGCACTTTCCCGAACACGGGACGCTCCGGTCCCCAGGCCCTGTCGTGCCGGCCCAGGGCCCAGAAGATCCCCGTATAGGAGTTGGGGTCTCTTCCGTCCACTGCGTAACGGTTGTTCAACCATTCCATGATTCCCAATGCCTCTTTGGGCGTGCGGGACCAGTGCAGGATCTTCTTGCCCCAGAGCATCCGGAGGTAGTTGTGGATCCTCCCTTCCACGAGGATCTGTCTCTGGGCCGCGTTCCAGACCGGATCATGGGTGCGGGCCTCCTCGAATTCCTCCAAAGTGTAAAGGTAAGGTCGCCGGTCTCCCTCATGTTCCCGGAGTGTCTTCACGGCCCAGGAAGGCAGGGATTCATATTCATGATAGTCCGGTCGCTTGTGGGAGAACTGATACCCAAGCTCCCGCCAGGTGACCATTTGGTCCAGGAACGCTTCTGCATGTTCGTTAAGCCCCCACCAACCTTGCCGCTGCCCCTTCGCCTCTTCTTTGAGAAGACGTGGATTCCACTTCTCCTCTTTCAGCACGCTCTCCACGATCTCGTGTGAGGAGATGTGACCGAAGTGAAGATAGGGGGAGAGCCCGCTCTCCACCTCCCGGTCCGGGTGGTTGCGGTCCGTGTTGTAGGAAAGGATCTTGCCTTCCAGGAACGATTTGAGTGCTGATCGCGCCGCCCTGGTTCCGCCCCGAAAATCCACGGGCTTCACCCGGTGGTCTATGGGAAGCCCCTTTACAAAGGCTCTCACATCCTTGAGCTGGTCTGAAGTCAGGGGCGGCCATCTCTCAGCGATATTTCCCGGCATGGAGGAAAGCCCGGGAAGTTTTTGCCCGTCAAAAGGGCGGGACTTCGGCTGCTGATTGAGTAGCGGTGGGAGGTATTTTTGTGAGAAGCGCCTGAAGTGGTATGCGGAAAAAAAGACCTTTTCAGAGAGCCGGAGCGGAAGAAGACCGTTGGCGTCCACTTTTTCCATGCGTACCTTGACCTTCCCGGCGGCGGCCCGGATCATCGAAGGGAGGAAAAAACAGGGAAAATCATCGGCAATGATCACACATGCATCCAGAGAGAGGGTCTCAAGGAATCCCTTCCCCTCACCCTTCTTTCTCTCTGCGTAAGGGTAGTAAAGGACCGGCTTCTTTCCCAATTCGCGGGCATTCGCTGCCATGCCCTCCAGCACGAAGGCATGGAGCCTGTCGCTTGCCCACGGGTAGTCACAACGCAGGGGTTCCATGAGCACGAGCGGTTTTCGGAGCTCCCTGCCCCATTCCACGGCCCGGTCAAGGGCAAAGTTCCAGCTTGGACGCCTGAAGGCCGTCATCCAGTAGAGGACAAACGCGCCGTTGGCGTTCACCCGCGCTTCATTGCAGGGACTTATGCGAAGTGTGGAAACCGAACCCAGCGGTTCCGATGCACGCTCCATGGCCCTTGCCCCCTGCATCCAGGGCTATTTCCCGGCACCGATTAGGGGCAATTCCTTGTCCACCTGGAAAGACACCAGAAACCTCCCGCCCTCCTTTTCGTTTTTGTATTGTCTCCGGGTGAGGGTTTGAATACGATCCATGTCCCCATCCTCGGCGATCTTCGTCAGGTGTAAGCGCTTCCCCCTGTACCCCGGCCCCTCTTCCACGAAAAGGTAGGCGGCATGGGGGTTGGACTGGAGATTGTGGTGGGTGAGGCGGTCCCTCATGATAAAAGCAAGGGAGCCGTCCTCCAGAAAATGCGGCCTGGAATAGACCGCCGAGTTGACTTTCCCATCCGCATCTGCGGTAGCTATGACACCCGTTCCTCTTGTATTTTCAAAGTATTTCCTTAAGGCTTCCATGTTCTTTCTCCTATTTGTTTGCATTCGTCCAGCGCCCCTGGTCGCGCCGGCTGATCGCTTCAAACCATCATTTCCCAAGTTCCATCCGCAACCAGGCTTCCGATGGGGTGCAGCTCAGGACCTCGGCAATATCTTCTTCTGTGATGCCGAGGAAATGAAAAAGGTGAGGCATACGAGACTTTCCAATGCTTGCATCAGCCGCTTCGTCGAGTCTAGGTTTCGCGTTATAGGCTATTCCCAGCCCAGCCTGTGCAAGCATGGGAGCATCGTTTGCCCCGTCACCCACTGCGACGGTCTGGTCCATCAGGATCCCTTCATCGCATGCAGTTTGAGAGACAATCCGGACCTTTTCTTCCGCATCCACAATCTTCCCCGTTACCCTGCCGGTCAGGACACCATCTGACACTTCCAGACGATTTGCAAAAGCATAATCCAGGTGTAATTTCTCCTTGAGGTGCTCTGTGAAAAAGTCAAACCCTCCACTGATAATTCCGATCTTAAATCCCAACCTTCGAAGCACTGCAATCAATTCTTCAACGCCCAAAGAAAGGGGAAGATGATCCCTGATTGCTTCAAGTTCCCCGATTCCCAGTCCTTTGAGCAAAGCAACGCGCTCGATAATGGCAGTCCTGAAGTCAAATGCACCGTTCATGGCCCGTGAAGTAATTTCCTTGACCGGTTCATACACCCCTGCCCGCCTCGCCATCTCGTCGATGATCTCCATTTCCACCAGGGTGCTGTCAACATCGAAAATGATCATCCGTTTTCTTTTGCGATAGGCCTCCATCCGTTGAAGCGCCAGGTCTGCACCCAGATCCCGGCTCTTTACCATGATTCGTTCCTTCAGCCCCATCATGTCGGAGACATCCCTGACGTCGATCACCAGGTTCATGGAACGGGCCTGGTGATGGCTCTGGGTTTTCATGGACTCTATTAAACCACTTTCCTCCCTTATGATGCGAACAAGCGAGGCCATGTCAAGAATGTCACCGAAATAGGTGAGCAGATACCGGTCCCGCTGAACCCAATGAGCCGCCATCTCCGGCGTGTAGGTGTAAAAACGGGCCTCCAGGTGCATGGAATTGGCCCATAAAAGCAAAGCTTCCCTCAACGCCTGCTCGGATTCAGTCCTTTGCAAGGGTTCCAACACGGCGAAGCATGATAAAACGTGTCCCATTCCGGACTGTTCCAAGTGATGGACCGATGCTTTGTATCGGGTAAGGATATCAACAAAGCTCATGAGCCAACCTTCTGGCTGCCTTCCGGACAATTCAATATAAAGCATTCTCTCCTTTTGCTCCACCCCTCAGTTCCTCATGGCGTACTTGAGTTGAAATAGGCCCTTAAGAAGAAGAATAAACACAAATCCATATCCTTCTTGCGTCGGGCCTGTTTCCTTTGCTCTTTCCGAACGACTTCCTGAAGGCCAACTAATCCCCGATGGGCAGGGCCCTGGAAGCATCATCCAGACAATTCTTCAGATCTTCCTCTTCTACCTTTTTCGGGTCCTCGAGATCCATGACGCGGCAGACATATTCGTTCCCTGCATTGTCATTGACCTATACAAATCTCTGCTCATGAGTGTCTTTCATTTCCTCTTCTCCTTTCTTCTTGAATTTCCATGTGGTCCGTGTGACGCATGGATAACGGTTATCCCCTATCTAATGCTTCAGAATCGTTTAGGAGCTCTCTATGAGATATGGTGTTAAAAGAAATTTCAGGGTTTCCGGCCAGAACTCTGCTCGCACCGACGAACACCCCGAATCTTTCAGAATTCATATGCAAATGAAGGTCGTTTTGCGTTTTCCATTCTCCTACAAACACGATGGTATCCACATTCTCCGG
>JBAPTR010000232.1:0-22886 GCA_049282265.1 Desulfatiglandaceae bacterium
CTTGTAGGGGAAATTGGCTTCAGCCAAAATGAGCGCGTAGGGCGCCACATATTGGAGGATACTCCTGAGGAGCCTTACGATCTGATGTGTCTTTGACAAATTGATGCAGTGGGTATGGGCTTCCTTCCATATATACCCTACTGCATCGAGGCGTATGACCTCAACTCCGTGGGACAGATAGAAGAGGAGCACGTCAATCATCCTGAGGAGCACTTCAGGATTTCTGTAGTTGAGGTCTATCTGGTCGGCGCCGAATGTCGTCCACACATACTTTTCCCCCAGGACGGTTTCAAATTTTGTGAAAAGGGGGGTTTGTCTCGGCCGGAAGACCTTCGGCATGGCAATTTCGCTGTCACTCCAGATAAAATAATCCCGGTAACGCCTGTCGCCCCGTAGAAATTTTTGAAACCATTCTGACTTGCCGGATACATGATTCAGCACCAGATCCAGAATCAGACGATAATCCGCAGCAATTTTTCGGATATCCTCCCATGTACCCAAGCTGGGATCCACTTCCTTGTAACTTGTCACTGCAAAACCACCGTCCGAACTGCTCGGAAAAATGGGCAGCAGGTGCACGCCTCCAACGATATCCTTTACATAGGTCTTCAAAAATTGATGCAGGGTGGCGAGGGGTTTCTCTCCGTCCCTGCGTATGGTATCGGCGTAGGTGATGAGAAAGGAATCGTTTTGGTCCAGCAGGACCCTACGGTGGTATTTGGCGTTTTTTTCAATAATCACATGACTCCTGCCATACTCATCCATCTTGTTTTTCAGGTGGGCCAGCAACTCGCTAGCTTTTTCCTTTGAATAGATGATCCGCAGGATGTTTTTGATACGTTTTAATGCAGCAACCGAGGACACGGCGCAATTCTCCTTTGGTGCGTTTTGATGGGTTCTTTCTTACATTGCCGGGATAGGCGAAACGGAAAACCTTTGATCCGCTGTCATGAGCGAAGAACAACACCTTTTCCAGAAAGGTCTGTAACAACCCGGGAGGTACCAGGAAGATGCCTGGAAAGGCAATGAGCCCTTGGTCACAGAACCGGTCCCGCCCGACTATTTCCCAATCCGACATAGGGTGGGTGCAGCGAGCAGAGAAAAAATGGGTTTTTCGTTGTCCTATTCCGATCGGATAAGAAGCAGGGGACGGTCCGCCCGGTGCAGGATGCCGACCGCAATACTCCCGTAAAACACCCTGGAAAGACCAGTCCGACCATGACTGGAGATAGCAATGAGATCGGCGCTCTCGCTTTCGGCAGTGTCTATGATCCCCCCCACGACAGGGCCATGAATGACACGGGTTCTGGATTCTATTCCCTTTTCCCGAAACTCCCCGATCACGGAGGTCAGATAGAGATCCGCTTCCTTTGTTCTCTGTTCCAGTTCTTTCTGATATCCTTCCAGGTAAGGGGTTTCGGGTCCCATCAGGATCGGAGGTGGTTCCACCACCTGGAGAAAAACCACCTTGCTTTTGAATCGCAGGGCGATTGCTTCCACGTGGGGCAATATGGATTCAGCTCGTTTTGAGCCATCCAAAGGAACCAGTATGCAATGATACATTTTTCTGTACCTCCCTTTGTGTTTTGTGACGCTTCCGCTTTAAGTCCCTGTCCCTCAAAATCCGGATTGATGGAAAACATCATCATTAAGGCGATTACCTAATTGGATTCCGAAAGTGCTTGGGAATATTCCTTGAAAGCTCCTTCTAACATCCTGGCAGTTCGGTGCCATAGCGATAAAGTTTAATATGTATTCGGGATGCATGATATATTTGGACCTCTTTGTCTGAACAAGATCTGTAGTATGGCGAAGAACACGACTCTAATTTGTCATCCGCCATGTCTTTAAGCCATATTCAGATACAGATCCAATTTCATTATATTTCTCGCGGAGACCATATGCACCATGGACTAACAACGCAGTATTATACGCTAAATCATAATTTTCTTTGACATCGCATGCCATCATTGAATCAGCGAGCAATTTCACCTTATCAAGATTACAGACAGACTCCAATTCGCTATTTGCGATGAATTTTAGTTTGTAATCTGCAAGTAGATATTTCCTTAACTCCTCTCTGCCCTTGTCATTGTGCACGTCGCGATATGTCATGAATTGGTCTATGTAAGCATTCCAATTTCTAATTCTATGATGAACTGGTTCCTTGGGAACCAGGTTATACGAAAGAGTCCATTTATTTTCATTGACCAATAGAGGCCTTTTTTGTATGAAAGGAACCTGCATTCGGAAGGTGATTGTACCAATACTGTACCAAACCGCAATCGAAAAAAATGGGTTACGGTGATGCACCGTAACCCATTGATATTTCTGGTGGGCCTGGGGGGACTCGAACTCCCGACCAATTGATTAAGAGTCAACTGCTCTGCCAACTGAGCTACAGGCCCATAAATAGATCCCTTGTCCTTCTGGCGCGCCCGGCAGGACTCGAACCTGCGGCCTACGGGTTCGAAGCCCGGCGCTCTATCCAGCTGAGCTACGGGCGCTCAAGAGAATTTTAGTATCTAGCAAGATTCCGAATTCTTGTCAATATGTTTTTAAGAGAAATTTCTTGACATGTTGACGGAAATTATATAGAAACACGTTTTTGATTTCAAATAATGATGACTTTGCGAAAAGTCCGTCGCCGGACACCCGGCGTTTTCATCAGCGATAGGATAATGAATATGAAGACATTTGTTGCAAAAGAAAAAGAGGTCCAAAAGAAATGGTACCTCGTGGACGCGGAGAATAAGGTTGTAGGCAGGATTGCGACCCAGATTGCCATACGGTTAAGGGGAAAACACAAACCCATATTCACGCCCCACGCGGATACCGGCGATTTTATCGTAGTGATCAATGCCGACAAGGTGGCCCTGACGGGCAGGAAATGGGACAAAAAAATCTATTACCATTACAGCGGCTACATTGGCGGGCTGAAAGAGATATCCGCGAAAAAGCTCCTTGAAAAAAAGCCTGAAAATATCCTGCGTTTTGCTGTGAGGGGTATGTTGCCCAAGAACAGCCTCGGGCGTCGCCAGTTGAAGAAACTCAAAATATATGTCGGCCCTGATCACCCGCATCAGGCCCAGAAACCTACGTTGTTGGAGATCTAAATGGCTGAAGAAATATACTATGCTACAGGAAAACGGAAGACGTCTGTTGCCAGAGTCTGGCTGAAGCCCGGAAACGGTGCAATGTTGATCAACAAGAGACCCGCAAAAGAATACCTCTCCAGAGAGTCCGACAGGATGATTGTCAGGGAACCACTGGAGAGAACCGATACCCTTGAGAAATTTGATGTTTTCGTGAACGTCAGGGGAGGCGGCATAACCGGTCAAGCCGGTGCTGTCAGGCACGGTATCAGCAAGGCCCTTGTGGCTTTTCAGCAGGAGTTGAGGGAGTCACTCAAGAAGGGCGGTTTCCTGACGAGAGATTCGAGAATGAAAGAAAGAAAGAAATATGGGCAGCCTGGTGCCCGAGCGCACTTTCAATATTCAAAACGCTAGGAGCTGTTCCTGCCCTATGGGGTCCTTTTTCACCGGATTCCAGATAACAAGAACGCGGGTTGGTCTTAGGACCGGCATTACCGAAATGACGAGCAGTTCACGGGGAGCCCAGAATGGGCTCCCTTTTTTTGTGGTACCTCATAAACCCAGCATTCCCGATCACTTATAATCACTTATTCCTTGCATCCGGCCCAGGTTACCCATCCAAGGTGAACCTATGATGGACAAGAAAATCAAACTGGTCCTCTCTTACGATGGGAGCATCTATCATGGCTGGCAGATACAGCAAAACGCGTTCACGCTGCAGGCGGTCGTGGAGGATAGGCTTGAAAAAATGCTGGGGGTACCTGTGAGGGTTTTTGCCTCAGGAAGGACAGACGCAGGAGTGCATGCCCTGGAGCAGGTCGCCCATTTTACCACCTCATCCCCCATGGACCCCGAGACAATGTGTAAGGGCCTGAACGCCCTGCTCCCCGAAGACATACTGGTCAAACAAGCAAGCTACGTATCGGCCGATTTTCATGCCAGGTACAGCGTCAGAACCAAGGCCTATGAATATCGTATCCTGAACGCCGATGCGCCTGATATCTTTCAGCGGAACTATCTCTGGCACATCAGGCGGAGACTGGACATAGGCAAGATGCGCAGGTGCCTTTCCACCCTGGTGGGTTGCCATGATTTCTCCTCCTTCAAATCAGCGGGGAGTGAAAACAGGAACCCCGTCAGGACCATTCACCGGGCAGAACTCTTCTCAGGGAATGACGGGCTTATCAGAATTACCATAGAAGCCGACGGGTTTCTGAGGCATATGGTCAGAAATATTGTGGGCACCCTGGTGGAGGTCGGAAGGGGTAAAATGACCGCAACAAGATTTGTCGAAATTCTCGAGTCCGGGGATCGGCGCCTGGCGGGTCCCAAGGCCCCCGCCAGGGGCCTGTTTCTCGTGACGGTGAACTACTGACCCGGATTTCCCTTATCCCTTTTTGGGGCCTTATGGAGTGAGCTTGCAATGGTCCCGAATATGTGGTTCCACGCTTCGTCAAAAGAACTCACCGACAGTCTTCCCACTTCAATGAATTTGACCATGATTTCCTTTGTGGCCTTAAGGGCCAGTTCCTCGTCGTTTTTCATACATGTCTCCTGGAAAGCCGGGTTATCCCGGAACTGTATGCCTGTACAGGTGAAATATATGAACCCCCGTCGTTTGGAAGAAGGTCGAAAAAGTCGACGGGGGCTCACGGCAAGAAGAACCCGAGTAGAGCCCTCCCCACCTGGAAATTAACAAGGGTCACGGAAAAAAGCAATACACTTGTCCCCGATCCACCCTCAAGGCATCATTTGCCCCACGTTTCACAGGATTGCCTTCGTTTTCTCTCCTTGCTGCCTGTAGCTCCATACGCGTCAATCGTCGCTTCTCCCGCACACAGCGGGATCTATGATGCGGCGTCCCCGTTGCAGATGGGATTCTGCAAGCGCCAAAGAATACGGCATTTTGGTGGCAAAATATTGACGTGGTGCTGAGGGGATGGTGAAAGACCAGGGCCTCATTGAAAAGCCATGCGGGGACCTTTCTCTTGGAATTGTTTCAGAGTCAGGAACGTTCTGGCGCATCAGGACCCATGGAATTCATTGGACTGATCCGTTCAGAGGAGTATGGATGGCACTGGCTTTGCATGTAAGTGAACGAGAGAAGTGATTCTTGAGAGATCCGAAAATCGGTCGGACAGGATGGAGGTGGACCATTGACATACGTTTTGGGCCAGGAGCAGTTGGATGCCATAGAAGAGGTCCTTGAGGAGGATTTTACGAATATCGGGGTGAGTTGTGTTTTCCTCATCGACATGGCTGGAAACGTCGTTGCCAGCCAGGATTCGGGCAAAATCACCCACGACATCTATTCGCTTGCGGCCCTCGCAGCTGGCAATTTCGGCGCTGTCAGCACCATGGCGAAGATCATAGGAGAGGATGAATTTTCTATCCTTTTCCACAAGGGAAAAAAGGAGAGTATTCATTTCAGCAAGGTCATGATGGATTTTCTTCTGATCAGCATCTTTGATGAAAAAGTGTCCCTGGGCTTTCTGAGGCTCAAGGTGTCGGATGCGGTGGACAAGATTGCCACTATTTTGGACCATCAAATGAAGCCATGAGTGGGCAGGTGCCTGGAATAATCAAAGAGGATATTTTCCCTTAGGGATGTGATTTTTGCGAGGTGTTTTTTTTATGGCGTTCGTCAATTTGAAAAAGAAGGAGGTCCAGGTAAAAATTGTCTACTACGGACCTGGAAGGGGTGGAAAGACCACCAATCTGGAATATATCTACGAGACGTACAATGACCGGATCAAGACGGAGATGATTGCTATAAAGACCCAGGGTGACAGGACGCTTTTTTTTGATTTTCTCCCTTTCGAGATGGGAAAAATCATGGGTTATGACGTGAAAATACAGCTCTATACCGTTCCCGGGCAGGTGAAATATGACGCCACCCGGCGATTGGTCTTACGGGGGGTCGACGGCGTTGTCTTTGTGGCGGACTCCATGGCAGTGAGGAGAAAGAACAATATGCTCTCACTGAAAAACCTTCAGGACAATCTGGCCACCTACAAGAAAAGTATTTTCAAGATCCCCCTCGTCCTTCAATACAACAAGAGGGATCTTTCCGATAAGGGGATTCCGCTGCTATCCTGCGAATCCATGGAAAAGGATCTGAACAGCCGTCTGAAAGTCCCTTCCATTGAAGGGAGTGCACTGAACGGTCAAAATGTTGTCCAAACACTGAAACAAATCATAACCCTTACAATGGCGGCCCTGGAAAAGGAATTCAAATAGGAGGTGGCCTAGATTGACTGAGCACAACGACCACATGATAGAAGAAGTGGAAACCCGTCTGGATGAAATTTTCAAGGATGTAGAACTCCCCAAAGAGACGGGAAAAAAGGGAATTCCGGAAAAGACATTGGATCCTGCCGAAAATCCGGGAGTGTCTTCGCCCGGAGACTTGAAAGAACTGGTCCTCTCCATTGAATGGGAGATTACCGATGAAGTCATGAGTCGCTTTGTGGAAGAAGTAGCGAGGCAGAGCGAGCTCTACCGAGATGACAGGGTCCTTGTGGTCTTTTTCAAAATGCTTGATTCATTGGGGAAATATATTTGGAAATACAAAGCAGGGGCAAATTCTGGAACGGTCAAGGTCCTGAGCTCAGTGTATGCAGGGCTGGAGCGAATTGTTACAACGGGCAATTTGGGAAATGAACAGAAGGAAAAGATTCTCGCGGCCGAACTGATAGGATTCAAGAAGCTGCGAAACGATATCCTGAAGAAGAAGTCTCATCGGAAAGCAAAGCAGACTTCACAACACATGCCGGAAGTGTTGGATCGAGACAGGAAGGTGGATGAATCAGCACTTGAGACACTAAAGGCCATGCAGGAAAACTTCGCGAAGCTTCTGGAGGAATTGAAGGCATTCGTGCACTCGGAAATGGACAGCCTCAAAAAGGAGATGAAACGGTTGTTGGAAGAAAGATCAAATGATGATTCGGCCTCTTCCACGGAACCTGAGGGGACAAATGAATAATGGGAGAAAATACGTCTCTGGGTAATCTAGGCAGCATCGTCTTCAAGCGCATTGTGACCAAGGATCTGGGCAAGCTTTCGTTGGACGGCCAGATGCTGAGCATCCTGATGGAACTTGATGGGGAGAAAGACATGGCCGCCATTTCAGGTAAACTGGGCATGACTATGGAGACGGTGAAGAAGTCTCTCAACAGCCTTTTAAAGCTGGGAATCATTGAACTGTCCCAGCAGAGGATTGCCAATGTTGGAAAAGAGTTCTTTCAATTTCTGAATCAGCAATTCTCCCTGGCAGTAGGACCCATTGCACGCATCTTGATAGAAGACGCCGTTCAGGATCTGGGACAGACCATAAACCGCTTCCCGGTTAATGTCATCGCTGAACTGGTTGACCTGCTTGCCAGGCAGATCCGCAGGGAAGAAAAGGGCGTCATGTTCAGGCAGAATATGCTGAAAAAGATCAAAGAACTGGGGCTTTGACCGACTGACAAAAAGAAAAGGAGTAGAAAATGATCATTTTTTGCGAGGAATGCGGGAAGAGATACCGGGTGAATGCGGAAAAGATTAAGGGTGAGAAAGCAAAGGTTCGCTGTACCGCCTGCGCTCATGAATTTTATGTCCTCAAATCGGGATCCGGTTCCCGGGAAAGTTCAGCCCCCTCCCAGGAGTTCATGGACTCCGGTATCTCGGATGAGGAGACCCAGGAAAAGACGGGAATGGCAGGGCTTGACCTCCCGGAGACCAGCCCTCCCAGGAAAAGGCGCTTCGGGTTGCGTGCAAAGATGACGATTTTGTTCTTTCTCATACCCATTGCCCTGGTCGTCGCGGCAGGATTGCTCTATATCAGACAGCTGGATCAATTGTCATCCCTTATAACGGGGGAGAGCACACGCGTTGTCGCGTCTTTAGGAGAAGGGATCATCAAAGACAAGGCCCAATCCGTGGCCTCCCAAGTGGAACTCTACCTGCTCGCCCACCCCAATCTCAAGAGAAAGGGCATTGAAAAGGACGCCAAATTGGATTCGCTTGCGGTGCAAAAGGTCGGGATCACAGGCTACACGGCCCTTTACGAATTGCCGGGAGAAGACGGCATATGGCGCACGTGGGCCCACGTGAACCCGAAGATCATCGGAATAGATATGAGCAAGCTCAGGAAGCCCCTCGGGAAAAACTTCGCGGGCTTCTGGAAGGTCTTTACAGGAGTGAAAGATGGAAAAGAGTCCAAGGGTTATTACAGTTGGCAGGATAAGGACGGAAAGGTCAGAGCTAAATTCATGGTATGCACGCCGGTTAAAGGTACGCCATACGTGGTGGCTGCCACGACCTATCTCGATGAATTCACGCGAAATGTCAAGGCATTGGAAAAACATGCCCAGGCAATGACGTTAAACACAAGAAATGGGGTTTTCGGTATCCTGGGAGGGACCTTGCTTCTCATAGCACTGATCGTCTTCCTGTATGGTCATGCCTTGACAAAAAAAATCAGGGCCATAACGGGACTGGCTGAACGGATCAGTCTTGGAGAACTGGATGCGGAGCTGGATATCAAGGCCAAGGATGAGATCGGGGACCTTGCAGATGCCATTGGCCGTATGCAGGAGAGTATTCGTCTATCAATGGAGAGAATGCAACGGCGCAGGTGAAAACGGATTTCGTGACAATGGGTCATCCGAGGCTGGTCTTCCCTGCAGCACCGCTGAAGGGGATCTCCAGCTCAAGATAAAAGGGATAAGTTTGCTTCCCACCGACAGGTTGCAGGGTATTCCAGTGGATGGGAATGATCAGAGAGGCATAGGATGAGGAGAGAGGTCCTTCTTGTTGACGATGTTAAAGCTATCCTGAATTCCATCCGGGAAGGGCTCGAAGAATACCAGGAGAACTTTTCGGTGGTGACTGCCGGAAACGGGAAAGTGGCCATTGAGAAGCTCAAGGAACGCCAGATCTCCCTTGTGGTTACGGATCTCAAAATGCCGGAGACCGACGGTTTTTCGCTCCTCTCCCATATCATGGCGTTCTATCCAGACATACCTGTTATTGTCATGACCGGTTACAGCAACGCCGAAATGGAAAGGCTGGCTCAAAGGGGTGGTGCGATAGGATATATCGCTAAACCTTTTAAGATTGAGGATCTGGCCAAAAAGATATTGACAGCCCTCAGGCGCGAAAGTGACGGAGGAAAACTCCACAGTGTTTCCTCCGGTATGTTCCTGCAATTGATCGAAATGGAGCAAAAGACCTGTACCATCCGTATCCAGGATAGGGATTCCGAGAAAAGGGGTGTCCTGTTCTTCAGGGAAGGAGAACTGATGGATTCCAGAATCAACGGCCTGAAGGGTCTTGATGCAGCCTACACTATTTTTGGGTGGGAAGAGGTGAATCTGTCCATCCAGAATTCATGTCCCATCAAAAAGAAAAGACTCGAGGGAGAGCTTCAGGCCATTCTCCTTGAAGCCATGCGTCGGAAAGATGAGCGTGAGAAGAGAAAGCCGAAGGGTGGCAAAAATGCGAACGGATCGGCTGTTTCTCCAGGGCGGAAAGAAAATGGCCTGCCTGATGCCACGGAGATCATCAGAAGAAAAATTGGAAAAGAGATGGGCACCCGGTGCGGTGTTGAGGGCATTCGATATGATAACAGCTGGGATGGGCTTTTGGGTCAGATGCGCAGAATCGGGAAGTCATTCAATTACGGTTCGTTAAGGCTCGTCTATATGGATCAGGGGGGGATGAAGGATATGATTCTGCTGTCCGGAGAAAAAACCATCTCCATATTCGTCAACAACAAATGTCCCAGGGACCGAATTGTCAAGGTCTTGATGCAATGAAAAAGCTCTTCAAGGAACTCCTGGATATGGAAGAAGTGATGGGGTTGATGCTTCTTTCATTTGAGGGAGAGTTTATTTTGCATAAATTCGTGGATTCGGTCGTGGAGAAGCCCGAAAACATGGAATCATGGGGGCTCTTTATCCATTCGCTCAAGGGAGCGAAGGAGGTGGAAATCCTGTTCCAGGATGCGAAAATATATATCAGAAAAACGGTGGCAGGGTACCTTTTTGTGATGGTTCATGTTTCCACACCAATGGCCATGTTGAGATTGAACTGTGACCTGGCATTGTTCGGTCTCAAACAAATAGGAAAAAACAGGTTGTCAAGAAGCCTGCTCAGGGGGAGGTAATCCGGGACGAAACCCCCAGGGCCATAACGTGAGGATGGTACAATGACGGAACTGCAAACGAAAATGAAGGAAGCCGAGGTCTATTGTTCCATGGGATTGTTTTCAGAGGCCCTGGAGGTCTATGATAAGATCCTTTCCCAATCATCGGGTTTGGAAGCCCAGGACAAGAAAATTCTGCAGGAAAAGGTTTCAGGGGTCAAAGATCAGTTACAGAAGCTGGAGCAGGCAAATGGGCAGGTTATCTCCGGTGATGAGATCAGAAAGATCAAGGAGACCCTCTCGGGTTCAGGAAATGTGCAGGCCGTCCTGGACGGGGCATTTGCCTTGAAAGAGCTTGGCCATTACAGGGAAGCGATCACTGAATATGGAAGGCTCCTCCAGTTGGATTACCCTCCAGCGAAGATTGTGCCCGAGATTGCCGGTTGCCTGGTAAGATTCGAGTCTTCGGAGGAGGCCATGCTTGAAGTGGAAGGTCTCCTTGAGGGTCCGAAATTGGGGAAAAAAGAAAAGGGAAGGATACAGTTCAGAATTGGCTTTGAAATAGAAAAGAGGGGAGAAAAGGACCTGGCGCGCTGTCTTTATCAAAATGCGCGAAAAATAGACCCTGAAGACAAGGAAATTGAGGCCAGACTGGAAGCGCTCGATCTGGGGCTTTCGGCCGGGATTATGGAGTCTTCCCCTGATTCCGGAGAGGATTTGATGGTAAATCCCGATGAAACTCGGGAAAAGCTTGAAAAACGCCGGGAAAACAGGATAATGACACGGGTCCCGGAATTTGTATACGTGGAATTCTCCCATGGAATGTCTGGAAGGGACGAAAAGGTTTTTCGCCTGAATGTGGTGGATTACTCCGCCCACGGCATTGGCCTGCTGGTAACTGAAAAGGACAAGGTACTGATAAAATGGCTCAAGAGCGGAGATCAAATCAAGGACATTACCTTCTATGCCAGCTGGGCCCTGATCAAGGTTGATACCAGGGTTCGACACGTTACAAGAATCAAAGAAGGCCTCTACCAGGGCATGTATGTGATAGGTGTGGAGGCGGATGAACTCATCACGAATGCCCAGGTGTAATAGGGAATTTTATATGACCCTGCTCCAGGAAGAAACCAGTGAACAGGACATCAAGAGAGAGAAAGAAAAGGCCCGGAAGCTGAGAAAGAGTGAATGGTGGCTGAGAAGGATCAACTCCGGGATCTGCCATTATTGCAAACGTCAGGTGGGTCGCGATGAACTGACCATGGACCATGTGGTGCCGTTGAGCCGTGGTGGAAAGAGCAAAAAAGGCAATCTGGTGGCGGCCTGCAAGGAATGCAATAGCAAGAAAAAACACCTGTTGCCCATTGAATGGGACGCTTACCTCGACACCTTTTGAAATCCGTCCACCGGCTGACTCCATCCTTTCCGATCCAACTCCTTTTACGGTTCCGTCCAATGATACAATCCCCAAAATAGGGACAGGAAGGCCAGTACGTTTGCCAGGAGAGAGACGGTTATGGTCAGAGGGATTCCGCCTGCCGTCCAGACCGTCCCGCCGATCATGGCGCCCGTAACCCTCCCGGCACCGGCCGCGGCCAGGAAGGTTGCCATCATGGTCCCCCGAGAACCGGGAAGCAGCTCCGTGCAGAGGGAAAAAGAGGTGACGATGGTGAATTCAAAGGAAAGAAATACGATAAATAACCCAAAGAGGGCGAGTGACAGGTCCTTCCCGAGGAATGGGAACGCGGCGTAGCAGGCTGTTGAAACGACCAGGCCCCATAGGACCGAACGTTTCAGCCCGAACCTGTCTGATAGGGAGGCCGTAAGCCCTTCGCCCGCAAGTTCTGCTGCTCCAATGACGCTGGTGCCCAATCCCAGAGCAGTGACGCTGAGACTGAAGGTCTTCTCAAGCCAGGCCCCATAGACCACAAAGAGACTGTCGTTTGCCAGGCTTATAAAGAAACCAAAAAGGACTGCACCCAGCCCGGCCCGCTCCCGGGATACCATCCACCAGTGGTTGGTGGTTTTTCTCGCAGGACGCTCAGCATTTGTGCTTCGGTCGGGAGGGAACAAAACAGCCAAGGTCAGCAGGCCTACAACGGCGAGACAGCCAAGGACAAAAAACGGTGCACGCCAGTTGATCCTGGCGATGAGAAACCCTACGATGGGTATCCCGAAAAGGGTGCTGCCGGCCCAGCTGAATTCAAGCAGGCCTATGACGAGCCCTCTGCGGCCAAAAGGGACCCTATTGCCTGCATAGGCCTGAATCGCAGGATCAAAAAGGCTTTTGCCGAATCCAGCCAGCAGAAAGGCCATCCAGACAACCCAATAGAAGGGAAAAATGCCGGCAGTCAGCATCCCCACAAAAAGCAGGACCAGGCCGGTGAGCATAATCTTCCTTGAACCCACCCGGTCAATGATTGGGCCGAAAAAGATCCCGAAGACGCTTGGGACTTCGTTTGTGGCGATGAGTCTGGTGACGGCAGTGATGGGGACCCCCAGACCCCTGCTCAGGACAGGCGCAAAGGGATAGGCGAACCTGCGGGCGGTATTGAGAAGAATACGGCAAAAGACAGCCGCTGTGACCTTGGGCGCAAGCCCCGGGTCTCTGTGCGTGTTCGTCGACATTCTCAGCCGCCGGCGACCATCGGGATCAGGATCACCTCGGATTCGTCCGGGACAGGGGTGGCTGCAAAATTGGGTCTTGAAACAATCCTGCCGTTCAGTCGCACCACCGCATAAGAATCCGAGTCCCTTAGGCCTTCCAGCAGTATGGAAACGGTCATTCCCTCATGCCAGGGAAACCGCTTGTCACCGACCCGTATCACGAGCTGACGCCATTGGCTTTTAATAGATCCAGGACTTCCGGGAAATCGATACCCAGGCGTTTTACCGTCTCTACCGAGGGAATCCCATCTTTGTCCCAACCGCGCCTTTCATAGACTGCGTCCTTGAGTTCCTCATACTGTTTTTCCCGGAATCTCCGGAGGATAGCCATCTTTTCCAAGGTATCTTTCCCAGTTATATCTGCCCCCTGTTTTTCAACCAGCTGTTTATCGTATCGTTCCCGGCGCGATTCATACTCCAGTGCGGTCACCGGTCCCATGGCACGGTAGGGAAGGGTGTCATGTTCCCTTTTCCCGTAACCCATTTTAAGGTTGAAAATCCGTTGGAAGTTGTAGACGGCCTCACTCATCTTGATCAGGTCGTCTGGCAGGACCTTTCTTCCGGTTACGGCACTGAAATAATCCGCGTACCACTGGACATGCTTCATGACCTTGGCCGGCTCCGGCGTTTCCTTGTTGTCCTCGGGAACGATGTCATTCCACGGCAGCTTGCAGAGGCCACACAACCCGAACCAGGTTCGGAACATGGGGAACCAGTGCAGTGCCTCGGCCTTCTGTTCGAAAGTAGGCATGTAATTGTGGACCATATCCAGAAAGATGAGCCAGGCCTCATCGTGTTGCGGGCCTTTCAATGCGATGCCATAGCCGCCTTGCTGCGCCAGAGATTCCTTGGTCATGTATTCAGAGAACTCCAACCCCTTTGATTCCATGCCGATATCTTTCATCAGGGCGGCGTCGGCACCATATTCCTTTTCAAAGATATCCTTCATCCGGCGAATCCCCTGACCAACAACAGCACCAAACCCCTTTCCTGAAGCCATTTGGTGGACCAGTTCCAAGGCGTTGAGACGGTTTCCGAAACTGAGTTCCATGCCCCCGGTATGAGAGGTGGTGATCAACCCCATCTCAAAACACTCCATGACAAAGGCGATGCCCGTCCCAACGGAAATGGTGTCCAGGCCGTAGGTGTCGCAGTAGAAATTCATTTCAACGATGGTATAGGGATCGAATACGCCGATGTTCGACCCGCAACCCGCAATGGTCTCGTACTCCGGACCGTCCACGAAGACTTTCCGCCCTTTATAGGGCCCGGTCATGGGCACGAAGTCTTTGACCCCGTGGGAACAGGCGACGGTGCAACCTTTCCAGCAGCCGTCATACCCGGGATCGAACAGGTGCTGGAATACATCACGCCCGATGTTGTTGGCGCCGGGGTGCCGGCCAAACCTGAAGTTATGGGTGGGAAGTAGATCAAAGTCATTCATGATGGGGACAAGGTGTGTGGTCCCCAACTTGGCCATTTCATTCTGTTTCGGGTCCAGATCCCTGATCTCTTTGGAATAGGCCTTGGCAACCGTTGTCAGAGCCCCTTTGTCGGCCGGGTTGTTTGTGTCCATTGTGACCGAATCCCAGCGGGCCACGATTGCACGTATCCCCTTGTGGAAAAAAACGGTGCCGATCCCGCCGCGTCCGGCCTGCTTATATCGCGCGCGTTTGCGTTTTACATCATACCAGGTAAAATTGAGACAACCGATCAGGGTATGCTCGGCTCCGGGACCAGTGGATACGACGGAAATAGTCTGGTTTTTCCCCGCGGAAAAGTGGTCGGTAAGGCGTGAAGACATGCTGTATGAATCCTCCGGGAGTCCTGAGATTTCAAGGAGTTGGACCATCTGGTCAACACCGTCGATAAGCAGGACGGTATTGCCTCCGCTCTTGCCTGTGACCTCCAGGGCGTCGAATCCGGAAAACTTGAGATAGGGGCCGAAATAGCCTCCCACGTTTGAATCCATAACCGAGCCCGTCGTGGGAGAGATGGTGGACACGATGCTTTTGCCGGATCCCGGATAGCTGGGAGTCCCTCCCATGGGGCCCGAAGCAATGCAAATGGCGTTTTCAGGGTCATCCCACCGGGTCTGAGGGTTTACCGCGTTCCAGAGGAGCCAGAGATCAAAGCCCTTGCCCCCCACGAATACTCTTTTCATCTCTTCGGAAACCGGTTTGATGGCAATGGATGATTGTGAAAGGTCGACGCACAGGGTCTGGTTGGCATACCCCCTGTCAATGGCGGGTCTTTCGTATTTGTATGTCGTGATTTCTTTTGTTTTCAGTGTATTCATGACTGAGCTCCTTTTTCTAAGATGAGCTTTTTAGAAACTGGGTTATGCCGCAAGCGGCGTCCCATGAGCAACGAATGGGAGCCGAACCTGACACTCTTTTTCAGACACTTTCTAAACACCCCGGAGGAAATGGCCGTCTATTTTGGGTTTAAGAAAGGCCATTAGAGAGTGCTGGGCTTCCGGAGGCGTAAACCCCAAATAGTCGTCCATGTCGGAGTTGGGTGCCAAGGGCACTATGAGAAAGCGTCCGAAAAAGAATCTCAGGTTCTGTTCATGAAACCTGGTTTGGCCGGTTTCGTTAGAACCCCGGGCCTTTAACATTTGTCCTCAGAGCCCCGGAATCACTTCAGGGCCTCCTCTCCGCCTCCAAATTTGCGTTTGAGGGAAAACTCGTCCAGAATGATGCGATCATCCGCGGTGCATTGGTCTGTGATCATCCTGGCCACCAGCTCTCCGATGCCAGGGCCCAGCATGAAACCCTGCCCGCACATTCCCGTGGCATGGATAAGCCCTTTGATTCCTAGGTCCCAACCCACCAGGGGGGATCCGTCAGGGGTCATGGGATAGAGACCCCTCCATACCCTCCGGACACGAATGTTTTTCAGCCTGGGAAGGAGACCCACCATCCTTGCGCTTACCTGGGGGAGAAAAACAGACGTCTCACGTTTGTCCATCCCGGGAATCACCGGCGACGGAGTAATACAGAAGACCACCTGGCCTCGCCTGTTCTGGTAGAAATAGTAGTTTTTTGAGGATGGCCCGGGACGCAGGTCCACCACCATACACCTGAAAAAAGGCGCCACCGGTTCTGTGATGGCGGCCTCGTGGGAATCGGGGAACACGGGGATGTCCATGCCGGCGGTGGCACAAAGTGCCCTGGAATACGGCCCGCCCGCGTCCACTACAACCGGCGCAAGATAATCCTCGTTTCCGACGGCCACGCCAGTCACCTCGCCCTTTTCGGTCAATATGGTCCGGACCTTCTTTCTAAACTGAAAGTGCACCCCTTTTTCAACCGCTTTTCGGTAGAAGGCATTGATGGCCAGCAGGGGAGAGGCCGATCCGTCGTCCGGGGAATAGGTGCCACCCCTGAGGTTTCTCTGGGCTATCCCCGGCAGGGTCGCTTGGATCTTTTCCGGAGTCACAAATGCGATATTCAGCCCGAACTGCTTCTGAATGGGAAGGATACTCCTGAGAACATCCTCTTCCGCCTTCCTGTAGACTGGAAAAAGATAGCCTCCTTTGAGCCATTCGATATTGTCTCCAACCTTTTCTTCCCATTGGGAGAAGATTTCCAGGGATCGAAGGGAGGTCAGAATCTTTCCCGGGCTGGAATGGGTCGCCCTAATTCCCCCAATGGCATGCTTGTTTTCACCCTGTCCGGGGGATGGGTTCTCATCCAGGACAAGCGTCCTGACGCCCGCCTCACCCAGTGCCAGGGCGGTGGGAACACCAATGGAGCCCGAGCCGACAATGATCGCATCATACCTATGCATCCGATTCACCTCCATGAACACCGGCCAGTACGCCCAAAGGGACCTCCACAAAAAGGGGCCTGTCAATGCGGTCGGTCACCTGCCCAATGTCGACGCCCTCCTCCTGAAAAATGCGCCAGATCATGGGCCTGCAGGTCTTTGAACCACAGGCCCCCATCCCCGCACGGTTGATGGCCTTGAGGTGGTTGATGTCCCGGACGCCGTTTCTGATGGCCTCTCTTATCTCACCCGCATTCACCCGCTCACACCTGCAGATAATTGCCTCATCCGGGAGGGGGCCTTTCTCGTAAATCTCGGAGGGTTCCACCTGTTCTTCCTGCACACGAATGCCTGCCGCTTTTTGCGCCACGGCCCTGTCCATTCTCATCTGGACCAGGAGGGTGCCGGGGTATTTTTTTCTGTTGGAAATCACCCGTTCCACGGCGTAATGACCCAGGATGGCCCCCTCGCTGTCTGTTACGGGAACCATGCTGCCCTTTTCCACCGTTCCCCGCCAGATTTCATAAGGCAGGGTGACCAACGGGCATTTTTCGTCTTTCCCGTAGTCAACGAGGGTGATGGCCAGACCCGGGCAGATGGCAACACACGCCATGCAGCCCTTGCATCTTTCCGGGTCTGTCATATAGGGTAACCCGGTGATCTTATCCTCCCTGGTCCGGATGGCCTTCTCGGGACAGACAGAGGTGCAGGGGTTGCACGGCACTTCCTGGTAACAATGAAAAATGGGCATGACCCCGTGTTCCGGCGCCGATTCGGCCGGGCCTGAGATCGTCCCGGGCCTTGACTTCAGGACCACCACTTTTTCTTCCCATTCCCGTGGTATCTCCTTCCGGTATCGGCCCAGGGATTTGGCTATTTTCAGTGCTTCTATCTTTCCTGTGAACATGGCAGCGGATGCCTCGGCAATTTCCTGGGCATCTCCTGCGGCATAGGTGTCCAGGCCCCATTCTCTGGCCTTGAGAAAAAATTCATTGACCTGGTCGAGACCCACGGCGATCAGAACCGTATCCACCTCGAAGGTCTTGTGGGAGCCCGGTATCACATTCCAGCCCTCGTCCAGTCCGGCGATGGTGATGGATTCAACGTGATCCGTGCCGTCGGCACTCACCACCGTGTGACCGGTAAAGATGGGGACACCCAGCCGTTTCAATTTATCCTCGTGGACCTTGTAGCCGCCTATCCGGGGCAAGGCTTCCACAAGACCCACCACCTGGATACCGGCCTGTATGGCATGGTATCCGGCAATGAGCCCCACGTTGCCACCTCCCACAATAAACACTTTTTCGGAAGTCCTGACGAGATCCCTGTTGACCAGAGTCTGAAAGGCCCCGGCGCCGAAAACACCGGGCAGGGTGTTTCCGGGGAAAGAAAGCATTTTTTCCCTGGCTCCCGAGGCCACCAATAGTTTTTTTGGCCTGATTTTCCTGTATTTCTTTCCCTTCACCACACCCACAATGCCATCGGAAAAAACGCCCACGGCCGTGGCGTTCAACCAGGTTCGAACGGATTCAATCTCCGTCAATTTATCGCCGAGAAGAGACGCGATTTCAAAACCCCTCGTGCCGGCGTGGGAGTCCTCCACCGATCCGAAAAATTTGTGAGTCTGAAGCACCAACTTGCCTCCTATCCGGTCCTTGTCGTCAATGATAAGGGTATCAATCCCGAGGGCACCCAGTTCAATGGCCGCGGACATGCCGGCAGGTCCTCCTCCGATGATCAGGACATCCACGTCTTCTACAGGTATTTCAGCAGTTCCGACAGGCTTATCATCCGAGGGCAGCTCCGGAACCCCTTCGACACTTGCGATGGTCATCCCCTGCCGAAGGGGAGTCATGCACGATTTGACCGGAAGATCATCGGCAATGACCATGCACTGGGAACACTGGCCATTGGCACAGAAGATCCCCTGGGGACTCCCATCCTTTTGGTGATGCCCGAAGATATGAATATCGTTGGCAAAAAGAGCGGAAGAGATCGTTTCACCTTCCAGACCTTTCAATTTATCCCCGTTCCAGAAAAACGTCACCTCCACCTTCTCAGGGATTGCGAGAATGGGGTGTCTGGTAATCCTCCTGTCCTCCATATCTATCTAACCTCTTTTCCCATGCAGTTGCTAAAGCGGGTTATGTGTTTTCCGGCCAGTGAGCGGGCATCATCCGAACAGCCCTCTCCCACAGCCTCTACGATTCCATCAAGTCTGAAAGTGTTATGGTCAAACATTTTCCTGCATCATGTCAAGCAGTTTTCCCATGCCCTCTGCGTTCATAAACGTAACTGAAATGAGACGGAGGATTTGGTTAAACGCACTGTGGCATGAGAAAACCTCTGGTCGATGGGTCGCGTTCGGGCGTGTTAAAGGGTTGAAACCGCATTTTTCTTGACCCGGGATGGGCTCTTCTATAATATTTGAGACACAAACTAAGCCTTTATTTTCACTTGTTTATAAGGGGAGTGGGCACGCAACTCAAGAAAATAATGGTGGCGGTGGTCCGATAGGGGCCTTTGGAGAACCGCCATTCTTTGTCTCCAGGGTCCTGATGGGATTTAATCATGCGGTTTTTGCCTTGATATGGAGGAAATATGGAGCGTCTGCCGAAGATACGTACACCCCTGCCCGGCCCGCGGGCAGCCAAGCTGATAGAACTGGACAAAACCTATGTCTCGCCTTCCTACACCCGCAGCTATCCGCTCGTGGCTGAAAAGGGAAGCGGAGTCTGGGTGGAGGACGTGGACGGCAACGCATTTCTTGATTTCACGGCCGGTATCGCCGTCTGCGCCACAGGTCACTGCCACCCGGAGGTGGTAGAAGCCATTAAGTCTCAGGCAGCGAAACTCCTGCACATGTCAGGCACGGATTTCTACTATACTTCTCAGATCGTGCTGGCGGAGAAACTGGCGTCCCTTGCGCCGGGGAACAGCGGCAAACGCGTCTATTTCGGCAATTCGGGGGCTGAGGCCGTGGAGGCCGCCTTCAAGCTCGCTCGCTGGTATACGAAGCGCGAACTGAACCTGGCGTTTTTCGGTGCATTTCACGGGCGCACCATGGGCGCCCTGTCTCTCACGGCCAGCAAGACGATTCAGAAAAGACATTACAATCCCCTTGTGCCCGGCATCACCCACATCCCTTATGCCTATTGTTACCGCTGCCCTTACAACCTCCGCTATCCCGGATGTGATGTCGCCTGTGTTCAATGGATTGAGGATGCCCTGTTCAGGACAACCATGCCTCCGGAGGAGATCGCGGCCATCTTTGTGGAACCGATTCAGGGGGAGGGCGGCTATATAGTCCCACCCCCGGAGTTTCACGAGAGACTCTACAAAACAGCTAAAAAGTACGGCATCCTCTATGTGGCGGACGAGGTACAATCGGGAATGGGAAGGACCGGGAAGATGTTTGCCATGGAACATTTCGGCGTGGAGCCGGAAATGATGGCACTGGCAAAGGGGATAGCCTCGGGCATGCCCCTGGGAGCCCTCGTGGCGCGTTCGGACATCATGGTATGGGAGGCAGGCTCGCATGCCTCCACGTTCGGCGGCAACCCTGTTTCATGCCAGGCGGCCATGAAGACCATAGATCTGCTCGAGAAGGGACTCGTGAAAAACGCCCAAATCCAGGGAGAGTATCTCATGCGCGGCCTGAGAGAGCTCCAGGGAGAGCACGAATGCATGGGTGATGTGCGCGGAAAAGGCCTGATGGTCGCCGTTGAACTGGTGAAAGACCGGGAAACCAAGGAGCCTGCATGCAAATGGCGGAATGAAATCATTACCGCCGCTTTCAAGAAAGGCCTTCTGCTCCTGGGTTGCGGCGAAAACAGCATCCGTTTCTGCCCCGCCCTCATGGTGAATTCCCATGAGATCGACACATGCCTGTCCATCTTCGGGGAGGCCACCAAAGAGGTGACGGGCTGAGAAGTGCGGGTTCGGGATCAGGAGAGGGCAACCAGGGTGCCCAACCCTTTTTTTTCGGCCTTGGCCATGATGGCTGCGGCCGCAGCCGCATCCTGGGCCGCAAGACCTACGGACTTAAAAAACGTGATTTCTTCCTGATTTTTCCGCCCCGGATGGCTTCCGTTCACGATGTCCCCCAACTCTGCATCGATATGCGCCTTGGATTTGATGATGTCGCCTGCCTCTGCCAGGCAGGCCTCTCTGGAATCCACGATGACGGTGGCGCGTCTGACCGTGTGCTCGTCGATTTCCTGCATGTCGGGTGTAAATGCCCCTACGCCGGTGACATGGGTTCCGGGTGTGAGATCATTCCCATCAAAGAGCGGGGTCTTGCTGGTGGTGGCGGCAAGGACGATATGGGCTCTTTTGAGGGCCTCTTTGGGAGAAGAAGGGATAAAGACTGCCGGACCATTCGGCCATGCCAGGATCTCCTCCATCAGCGCTTTGGCCTTTTCCACGTTACGATCGATCAGAAAGACCTCGTCTATGGCCCGAACGGCCATGACGCCCTCCAACTGGGATCGTCCCTGGACGCCGGCCCCGAAAAGGGCCACTTTTCGGGCATCGCTCCTGGAGAGCAACTCGGCGGCAAGACCCCCTGCCGCTCCGGTTCTGATGGCAGTCAGGCTGCCGCCGTCCATCAGGGCGAGAGGTCTTCCCGTATCCGGATCGAGTACGATGACCACTGCGGCGACGGTGGGGAACCCGAGACCCGGGTTTTGCCCGTAGATCGAAACAATCTTGACCGCCAGGTTTCTGTTGTCCTGGAGATAGGCGGGCATCAGCAGGGTGACCCCATTCTCCGTAGGAAGACTTGATCGGAGTGGAACGGTCGCCCTGCCCGCAGAAAATTGACCAAAAGCCGGTTTCATGGCCTGAACGGCTTCCCGCATGGGCAGGGCGAAGTGAACATCCTCGGCTGTAAGAATTCGGATTTTCATCATGATCTCCAGTTGATAAGGCCTCGCTTTTTCGGAAAAGAAGTGTAGGCAAATCGCCCTTGGGAGTCAAGGAGAAAGGCGGCGCAATATATTATAGAATGGGATTTCCAGTGATGTGGTGGTGGAGATCTGAGAAGAGCTTTTCGGCATTTTGCCGGGTGATTCGCCTTGGAAGTCTGGAAAAGGGCCGGCTCAGGGGGCAGCCCGGGCAATGAGAATGCGTGTGGGCAAGACCGGAGAGGCAAGGGCAGCTAGAAAAGGGCCATCGACAGGAAGCTCAGTGATGTACAAGGGGGGGCATCCTTTTCTGTCCTTGGGTGACATTGTCCATTCAGAATGCGTTGAAAACCGGTTCAGTTCGCCCTCAAGGCCGATGCCCCAGGCTTTTAGGCAGGCTTCCTTCCGGGTCCAGATGCGGTAGAAACCGGAAGTTCGTTCCGGCCCTGGCGACTGGTCCAGGGATACTTGTTCATCCGGGGAGAAGTATCGGCCGGCAAGGGCAGGTAGATCGCTGATTTCCTTTATGACCTCCAGGTCAATGCCCACGGGCTGCCCGTTACTGACTGCCAGCAGCATAATGTTTTCGCTGTGGGAGAGGTTGAAGGCCAGGGATTGAGCCGCATCACCCTTCAAAGCCGGCTTTTCGTGACTGTTGGCTCTGAAGCAAATGGCGGCGGGATCCATGGCAAGGTAATGTCCCAGAATTACCCGGACCCATGAGCGCGCGACAGCCATTCGTTTTCGAAGCCTGGGATTTCTGTAACGGCCGATTCTTTCTCGTTCTTCCGGTGACAGCATGGCAGATCTGCTGGTGGAAAGCTTGGCGGGCAGGTCCAGGTGGCAAACGTGAACGTGAATTAGCCGAGGGTCCGCAATGGTAGCGGGCAAAGATGGAACCTGTCGGATCGTCATGGAGATTCGCTTTCCATAATTTCATTCAGTGTGTCTGCTACTTCTTGCACGTGGGAAGGACTGAGCAGGTCTCCGTGGGCGGTGCCGGGAATCCGGTAAAAGCAGTTGTCTGTTGCGCCAAGTTTGCTCCACCGACGGCGCTGGACCGGGTCGTGGTAGCGTTTTTTCTCACTGAGGAGCACGAAGGTGTCACCGGCAAAAGGGCGGTGATGACAGCTTTTCCGCGCCTGGATGCTGGCTTGCCATACGTTAAGAATCTGTCGCCGCTCCCGGGTTAGCCTCATGATGAAACGGAATCGGAATCGTTTGAATCGGGAGGTAATGAAAGAGCCGATCTTGGATAGCCGCCTGTAGAAAGGCTGCTTAGATGCCGCTTCATCGGGCAGAGTATTAAGT
>JBAPTR010000233.1:0-34223 GCA_049282265.1 Desulfatiglandaceae bacterium
GAATTGACAAGACCCTCTATATATTCGGCGATCGCTACTGGAAACGGGGGGCGGGGGGGCCCGTTGGAACAACTGAGCCGGAACCCGTCACGGTCATGGAACTCTCCTATGAAAACGCATTTGGCGGTCCCGGTTTTCCTCTTAATCCCTCAGGCAAGGGAATGGAACCCATACCCACTAAAAATGGAAAGGATCTCGTGCCGCTGCCCAATGTTGAAGATCCGAAAGGGCTGGTAACCTCCCCCAAAGACAGGCCCGAGCCTGTGGGTTTCGCACCCATTGATATGACCTGGCCCCAGCGGGCTGCAAAGGCTGGAACGTTTGATGAAAAATGGCTCAATGAGCGTTTCCCCGGCCTTGCCGAGGACCTGGACTGGACCTATTATAATACGACCCCTGCTGACCAGCAGATACAAGGTTTTTTCACCGGAGACGAGTCTTTTGAGATCGAGGGGATGCATCCGGAAAAACAGCTCCTGACCGGAAATCTTCCTGGGATCCGCTCGCGCTGCTTTATCAATCAGGATATTGAAGGCGAACGGATCTTCAAGGAAATCGAGCTGCACCCCGATACGGTGTGGCTTTTCCCCCATGCTGAAAGAGGAATTGTTACCTGCCGTGGATCCATTGAAACGGCAACAGACGATGCTGAAGACATTACCCACCTGCTCGCCGCCTATGAACGCCTGTCAGATGAGAAAAAATCCCCGGACCATTATCAGGAGGCCCTTCTAAAGAGACTGGACAAGGAAAAAGGCTACCTTTTCTCCTTGAATGAAAAAGACCTCATACCACTCGGTGAAAAATCCGGCCTGGCTGAAATACTGGATGATGATGAGGCCAGGCTTCTTGTGGGAGAAAAATTGCTGGCAGGCAATATGAAAAAAAGGGGCGAGCTGGAAAAGGAAAAAATCAAGGCCCGGTTGGAGGATGCCGGCGTTAATCCGGAATCTTGCGATCCCGACCGCTCTGAAACCCCGGAAATGGACCTGGACAATATGGAAAACCTGGCTGAATTTATCGAAAAGAGTCAGGCCCAGGCGAAAGAAAAGGTCAGGAATGTCTTGGCAGAACAAGGATTTGATTACGACCAACTGGTGAAAGACGCTCAAGAAAAGCCTGCCCCGCGTCTCCGGTTCTCAGCAGAGGAAACCATCGCACAGTTAAAGAACTCAGGCACACTTAGCCCTGAAATGGAAAAGCAGATTTACCTGGCGGAAAAGATGGTCAATAAGGCCTACCGGGACTACGGCCACTATTTCCCCCCGGCGCTCCTTTCCCCTGAAGAAGACCTGGCACGAATGAAAAAAGAACTCCTCGCCGGATACCAGGAAGGAGAGAGCCTTTCGGGCAGGGATTTTACAGGAGTTGATCTTTCTAACCTGGACCTCACCGGAATCGACCTCCACGGAGCTTTCCTGGAAAGAGCGAACCTTTCCGGTGCAAATCTTGAAAACGCCGACCTGAGCGACTGTGTTCTGGTTCGAGCCAATCTTTCCGGCGCCACCCTTGCTTCAACAAGAATGACCTCAGCGGGGCTTGGGGAGGCTGATCTTTCCGGTGCCGACCTCCGAAATGCCGATCTTGCCGGGGCGACACTGGTCAAAGCAACGCTTACCCGTGCGGACCTCAGCAACGCAAACCTCGCGGAAGCGGATTTTTCCGAGGCGGCCCTTACTGAAGCCACCATGACAGAAGCGGTCATGAACAAATGTCGGTTTATGGAAAGCGATCTTACCGGTGCCGCGCTTGGTGCGGCCGATCTCAGCGAGTCTTTTTTCCTGAACACCTCTCTCAGGAACTGCGATTTTTCAAGCGCCAATCTCTCCTCGGCCATACTCGTAGGGGTAACAGCAGACAAGGCCCTCTTCAGGGAAGCTGAGTTAACCAACATTCGCACACTGGGCGGATCGTCTTTCCGGGAGGCGAATTTTGCAGATGCAAGACTTATTCAAGCCAACCTGAGAGGCTCGGATCTGGCAAAATGCAATTTTGAAAGGGCTGATATTTCAGAATCTGATTTCAGCGAGTGTGATTTGAATGAGGGCAATTTCTATCAAACGACCGGGAAGGGAGCCCAGTTTGTAAAAGCCAACCTTTCCAATGCACGGATGGTTGCCATCAATCTGTTCGGGGGGTCTTTGCAAAAGGCTCGCCTGGACAACACCGACCTGCGGGGAGCCAACCTCTGCATGGTGGACTTCATGAAAGTGAAATTCAAAAACACGAATATCGGAGAGGCCAATCTTGCCAAGACCTTCATACACAGGTGGATCTCCAAATGAGCCCGGACGGTATATTCAACAATATTCATGAACAAACTGAAGCCGAATCGCGCCCCCGCCGGCTGTCAAAAGAACAAATAGAAGGCCTTATCAGCCGCGGGGAGGTCATTTCAAACGTGGATTGTTCGGCCATGGATCTTTCCGGTATAAATATGAGCGGCGGCATATTTGAAGGGGCTGATTTTAAGAACGCCAATCTGTCGGGGACACGGCTCAATGAATCCATTTTCCTGAAATCAGACTTCAGCAGCGCAGACCTGACCGGCACAAATATGCACCTGGCCGTTTTCAACGAATGCCGATTCAAGGGAGCAGTCCTGAAAAAGGCGAACTTCGCCGTGGCAAAATTTGTCGATGCCGATTTTTCTTCCGCTGATTTGAGCGCCGCCGACCTGACGCTCTCCTCCTTTGTCCAATCTGATTTAAGTGGTGCTAATTTGTCTCATGCAGAGTTGAGCCGCGCTGCTTTCCTGGAATCCGTTCTAACCAACGCCGATCTCACCAGTGCCAATTGCGAGCAGACCATGATGGTGGGAGTTGATTTCACCAGTATCACTCTCAACCAAACGATATTTCATCAAATGTTACTCTTCAAATCCTGTTTTGCACAGATGGACCTGCATGCTATGGACTTTTCCATGAGCCAATTTAACGGCTCTGATTTGACCGGCACGAATTTATCCAATGCGATTCTTACCCAGGCGGGCTTTATGGAGGCGGATTTATCCGGGGCCAATCTTGAAAATATACAAGCACCTATGGCCCTTTTCGTGAAAGCAAAGATGGTTGAAGCGAAGCTCAAGGGGGCCATTCTGAAGCAATCTGTTTTCCAGGAGGCTGACTTGACTTCGGCTGATCTCAGCGGGGTGGATATGGAAGCGTGTGCCTGTAAAAAGGCGCTCTGCAGAGGGACGAAATTCAGCAAGGCCAATCTGACCGATTGTGATTTTTCCCATGCAGATCTCTCCGGTGCAGATATGACGCTCACCAATCTTTTTAGGGCAAGATTTCACCAGATCATTGATGAGCATACCAATTGGACCGGTGCAAACAGGGACGCCGCCTTTGGTACGGACCCGGAACTGGCTGCAGCGGAACAATGGCAACCGGCCCTATGATGTGAGTTACTTGGCGTTTGATGGCTTTGTAAAAAGCTGGTTTATCCAACAAGCGGCAGCCTGTAAGCAATGAAGCAGAGGAGAACCTGGCGCTCTTTTTCAGACCCTTTCTAAACACTCCGAAGGGTATGGACGCCCATTTGGGGTTTAAGGGCAGCAATTAGAGCGCACCAGTGCTTCTGGAGGCGTAAACCCCAAATAGACGTCCATGTCGGAGCCCCGTGCCAAGTGCACTATGAGAAAGTGTCCGAAAAAGACCCTCAGGCTCTCCTCCTGAGCTCCGGTGAATAGGGCGACTTCGTTGAATGTCATCACCTTGCCCATGGACGGATTTTTTGCGATTCCATCAACGTTTAAGGGAGAGAGAAATGGAAAACCTGGCAAGACGGTTTCAGGAACATACAATGGTTCAGGATCTGGGCATTATTACAAAGATCGATAGTAAAATCTATACGGTGGAGACCCGTTCCTGCACGTACGAGGCCCAACAGGCCGTTAGCTGTTTAACAACCCCCCAAGAGAACGACAAGGTGCTCCTAATAGGGAATTCATCGGATGGTTTCTATGTTTTGGCGGTTCTCGAACGCGAAGAAGGTGAGAAACAGACCCTTTCATTTCAGGGGGATGTGGACTTCAATGTGAAGGACGGTCGTTTGTCAATAGCCTCCAAGGAAGGGATGGGATTGACTTCGGAAAGGGATATCAATTTTGCCTCTTCTGAATTAAACGTCCATTCCTTGAAAAGTGAAGTGCACATTCACCATCTCATCTTTAGCGGTGGTTTCTGGATGGGACAGGTGGAGAAAATCAGGTTGATAGTCACTGTTTTCGATTCCTTGATTGAGCGTTTGACGCAAAGGATAAATCGGTCCTATCGCACGGTTGAAGAAATTGACCGTTTACGGGCCGGTCGACTGGACTATCTCGTAGACAAACTCCTCTCTTTGAGGGGAAAATATTCCATGTTGACGGCCAAAGAAGACGTGAAAATCGACGCAGAACGTATTCACATGGGTTAAGCCCGGACTAGGAGGATACTGATGTTCGCCAATACGCAGATGATGGGAACAGATATGGGCTTTCCTGATGTATGTCTAACACCTGCACCGCCTTCGCCGGCACCGGTTCCGATACCGTATCCCAACATTGCCATGGGACCTACGGCCATTCCCGGCCAGGTTAAGGTCCTTATTATGTGTATGCCTGTCCACAATATGGCGACAACCATACCCATGACAAACGGTGATAATGTGGGAGTCGCCATGGGGGTGGCCTCGGGGACGGTCATGGGGCCATCAAGGCATCTGACCGCAGCTTTTACGGTGCTTGTCGGTGGGACCCCGGCAACAAGGATGACCAGTGTCTCGCTCCAGAATTCAACCAACTGCCCGGGTGTAAGGCTCGTACCCAGCCAGCCAAAAGTCCTGTTGCTGGCTCCGTGACATCCGGGAGGTTTTTCCACAAAACAGCCATGGTATCCGTAAAACCCAAAGAAGCCACGTACAGCTACGATCTGGTTCCCTACGAGAGTCACAGTTATCCGCAATCCCACCCCGACCATCTTGCCACCCTGGGGCGCCTTTTCGGCCTGGAGCCTTCCCCGGCGAACCATTGTCGCGTGCTCGAACTGGGATGCGCAAGCGGCGGCAACCTGATCCCCATGGCCTATCGTTTTCCGGAGAGTACATTCGTAGGGCTTGATCTCTCCATCAGGGAACTGGAGATCGGGCGAAAAATGATTCAGGACCTGGGCTTGAAAAATATCATTCTCAACCACCTGGACATTGTGGATGTTCATGATTCACTTGGCAAGTTCGACTATATCGTTGCCCACGGTATCTATTCATGGGTGCCGGACACGGTCCAAGATAAAATCCTCTCGATCTGCAAGAAGAATCTCACCCCGATCGGGATAGCCTACATCAGCTATAACACTTACCCGGGATGGCACATGCGCGGAATGATCCGCCACATGATGCTTTACCATACCAGTCAATTCCAAGACGTGAATGAGAAGATTCGAGAGGCAAGGGCGCTTATGGATTTCCTGGCAAACTCCATTCCGGGTGAAAAGGATCATTTCGCTTTGCTCTTGGAAAACGAACTGGGACTCATAAAACGTTCAGAAGACTCCTACATCTTTCACGAACACCTGGAGGAAAAGAACTCTCCCGTCTATTTTCACCAGTTTGTCGAACGTGCCGAAAAACAGGGGCTCCAGTACCTTGCGGAAGCGGAGTTCTCATCCATGCTTACCAGCGGTTTCCCCAAGGAAGTCGGAGAGACGCTGGAAGGTATCAGCAAGGATCTCATTGCCGCCGAGCAATATATGGATTTTCTCCGAAATCGCCTTTTTCGCCAGACAATCCTTTGTCACAGTGAGCTATCGTTGGAGCGTACCCTTTTGGCGCAAAATTTGGGGAGTCTTCTTATTGCATCAAGGGCAACCCCAGAAAGCGACCCCCCTGATTTTGCACCGGGTGTAAAGCAGACATTCAAAACCGAAACGGGTGCGTGGACGAAAAGCGACTTCCCGGTCACAAAGGCTGCGCTTGCCGTACTTCGAAACGCCTGGCCAAGGGCTATGACGCTGGACACATTGATGAAGGACACAGAACAGCTCTTACATGAGAAGCTGCCTACGTTCAAACTGAATCCCACCGAAGGCAAAGAATCCCTGGGAGAAGACATCCTCCATTGCTTTGCAGGAAACGTGGTTGAACTTCATACCTGCCAGGCGGATTTTGTGACGGAAGTGAGTGAAAATCCAATGACCAGCCCACTGGCTGCGTATCAGGCCAACCATAATTTGCCGATCGTGAATCAACGACACGAATCCATTGAGGTTGATCCGCTTTCAAAAGAGTTTCTCAAGGCCATGAACGGGACCAGAGACATGAAGTCGCTGCTCACCTATCTCACACGACAAGGGGTTGCCGGTGCCTTCACATTGAAAAGGAACGGTAGTCCTGTTTCAGGGGAAGAAAATATCCTTCATGCCTTGGAGGCCAGCATAGGCGAGCTGGTTCAGAATCTGGCTAACCTGTCTTTGCTCATCAGATAGAGATCCAGATCCCATATGTTTCGGGGAGCAGCCCCTATTAGAGGCTATTTAGGATTTCCTGGCGCTTTCTTTTGTACTCGTCTTCATTAATTAAGCCTTTTTTCTTCAACTTATCTAACTCCTCAAGGCGTTGAGAAGAATTCTTCGGCCCTACAGATGCCGGAACGGGAGATGAGACGAGGGCGATCTGATCGTGGTGGGCGGGATCATACTTGACTTTCAGTTTGGCCCCCGGTTGAAAGAGAAACGCATGGGACTGGGAAATCATTTTCGTCGTTTTTACCTGAAAAGCCTGTCCATTCGCCGGCATGACATCCAGGACCAAAATGAGCTGGGTATACCTTTTCGTCGTGAAACCTGCATCGTGAACCTCCAGGATGGTTGCTTCCGCGTCCTGCCCGGTAGCATTCAGGCTTTCTTCATCTGCACTGGCTTGTTTAGCTTTTTTAAAGGTTTCCATGGTGGTATTCACAACGCCCCTTGTCTGTGCAGGTTTGATAACCTTCTTGTATACGAAAAAGTAGACGCCCAGGCACACTACTATGCCGATCAAAATACTCACTACTATGCCAATGGTCACGAAATGAGATAATTTCATGAGGCATCTCCTTCTGTACGCATGTGGGGGAAAAGGTTAACTGCCAAGCCCCGCTGAAGACGGAAACAAAAGCTAACGGTACCATTTTTACTATACTTGTTGAAGAAAAGTCAAATGGGATCAACCCAAGAAAGGCGGAAGTCTGCCGCAAGTATCCGGTTGACGGAATCCGGCCGTTAATGATAAATGTATTTCATCATTTCTTTTTAGTGTAACAGACCTTTCTATGTTTGATTGTGTACTTCGATGCAGACCTTGGTCTGCAAGAGAGAAAAGACAGACCCATCCGATCGCCGATGACCCGCGCATGGGATATGCGATCCCTGAAATCAAAAACACGAAGGAGAGGGAATTCATGAAAAATGTGTGGCTGAGTGCATTGACCACCTCTGAAGATGTCGTGAAAAAGCTCATGGGGCAGCTTAAGACCTACGGCCTTGAAGCCAACGGTCACTTCTGGGAGGACGACCTGGAAAAGATGGCGTGGATCAAACCCAGGGAGGAATTGCTGGAAGCGAATACGTCTCTGTGGGGGATTCTCGGATCGGCTGAAAATTTCCAGGAACCCTCGGTACGGTATGGCCTGTCATTGCTCGCAATGACCCTGCAGGCCCAGAAAGGCCACGCGTTCCCCATACTCGTCCTGTTGACGGAAGGCGCCCTGCAATTGGAAGGTTTGCCGACAGTTCTCAGGGATGCCCAGATCATGTCTTTGTCTGATCCGGGATTCGGGGCCAAGGTCGTGGCAAAGGTCCACAGCCCGCTCAAAACCACGCAACGGGAGTACCGGCTCGACGTGTACGGCAATGCCCAGATAGGGCAGTGGTTTGAGGTTGGTCCTGTTGAGGGCGCTTGGCCGGGAGCCATGTTCGGCGTATCAGAAGGAGATATTCTCTTCCACGCGGTCGGCCCTAAGGGCAGCCTGCCCAGCCAGTCCACCCTCAACTACCCCATGCAGGGACTCAAGATGACGCTTGGAGACAGGGAATTTACGGCGTGGGCAGTCAAGAATGAAATCAAGCCTGCTTCATCCTATTTTGTAAAGGTTGAGGGGCACCCGGCAGCCATTCTCTTCGGGGCATTTTCTGATGAGGAACAGACCGACCTCTTTGTGGTGGATTTAAAATAATTGACAAGATCTCTTCCCTATGATAGCAACTCTATGAAAACTAAGCTAGTTTCCATCCATAAATGGCTATTTTTCACAATCTCGGCGTCAATCTGCGGGGTTCCTTGTGAGACATACTACAGTACGTCTCCGCGCAACCCCTTGATTTCCTTGATCTTGTAAAAACTATCTCATTTTTGAAATGGAAACTGACTAGTGTCCAAAATTGATTCGTGGATGGGCCCTAAGCTAATTTCAGGATGAGCCATGGAACCTAAAGAGATTGAGAGAAAAAGTCTTGACAATCAGGAGTTTCTGAAACTCCGTGGTGCCACTGAGAAGATCTCGGCGGAACTTTCAAAACGGGTAAAACGGCACCTGAACGTGCTCCGTCCCTTGTTTGTACCGAGAAAACTGCTGGGGACCTACGTGCGCAGCGGCACAATGGAAGAAGTGCCTGGGTCGGACAAGGCGTTCGCGGAGTTGCAGGAACGCTATGCATCAGTGGCTCAAAAGCCTTTTGGTTTGCCTTCCAAGCTGCAGACACCTCTTGCTCCCATACCGAACCAACTGGAGGCCACCCCTTTTCAATATTCCCTTCATTCCGAAGGATCGCCCAACAAGGCCATCACGATCACCGCATCGGCAAAATGGGTCATCTCCTTCCACAGCGATTGCTCTCTCACCAGGCTGAAAGCAATGCTCGCCGGTGAGGAACCGAAGCAGGCGGAAGACATGAAACAGACGGTAGTTCATCATCTCTTCCCGATAATCTTCTTGCATCGGTTTTCTGATATCGGTGGACTGCTGGAGGATCTCCGTTACGTTGTGCAGACAGAGGAAATAGCTGAATTGGGAGGGCTTCCGGTGGTTACTCTGGAGGCGCCGCTGAAGACCTTTCTGCCACCGGAAGATTTCATCCAACAGATTACCCAGCTATCGGGCATTCCTGCCTTCCAGGAAATCATCGATCCGGATGCCATTGAAGCCCTCTCGGATCCTTTGAAGGAGTCCGTCAAAGGGCTGCTTTAGGCCTTCCCCTAGCCCGGATTTCTCACCAATAGTCTGCTGTGACGGTGGATAGCCCCATGCCTACTGCGTTGCGCTCAGAAAATATCCTTGATGTACTGTGAAAGTACGCCTGCGGCCATTTTCCTTCGCACGCCTTATATGCATGGGCCTCTCCGCCGTCTCGCGACGAAGATCGGTGAGAAATACGGGTTAGACATCTACCAATAAAACTGCAATTCAATTCTTTCTCCCGACGGCAGGATCTCCGGCGAAGGCTTTAAAGCAAAATCCACAACTGGGGGCTTTTCCGAATCGGGTCTTGTGACAGAAAGATGGATATCCGCGGGTGGCGCATGTCCTGTCTTCTCCCAAAATGTGACGATAGCCTTCCGCAACTCCCTCTGAATTTCTGAAGGATTCAAACCTTTGTCGAAGCTTTCCTTGCACAAGATCAGGAACTGGATAATCCTGCTCACCACCAGCTGAAAGGCCAAGGAAGTCCCGGCTATGGTCGTTTCATCCGGAAAAAATGCAATGTCTCGATTCTGTTGGGAAATCAGAGGGATAATGCCACTCTTTACGAATTGTGCCATTCTGTCCTCACTGAACGCAACCTCAGTGGGGTATTGTTTTCTTTCCCCCGGATCGCGTAAAGCAAGATCTTCCAAATGAAACCTTTGCCAATCCCCGAAATGAGCGGGCCATCCTGTTTCCAACTGGCTCCGTAGGACCAGGGTTGCCAGCCCCCATACTGGGTTTCTCCAGGGGATTGCTTTCTCCTCAAAATAAACAGGGCCTTTCTGAGATTCAGGCCCGTATGGGTATCTATCGAGGAAGCGGCTACAGGTAAGTCCTAGCCATTTTCCGGAATCCCCCTTTTTCAGTGTCTGCCACTTGCCGAATTCGGCGTTTTCGAGATAATGGGGAAGATAGGGAAGCGTCTTCAGGTCCTCCCAGGAATCAATGTTTAAAAATCGGGGAGATATCCACCCAATTGTAGGAACGAGCAATGCTTCCGCTATCTCGCCCAACCTCCTGAGGAGTTCAATGCTGTGTGGAGAAGTGTCAAATGCTATATCCACCACAATGAGAGACGGGATTTCCCTTGCGAATTCAAGTATGAAATCATCGAGCGTCTCTTCAAGCGCTTCCGAAGACACGGGTAACAGTCTTACGGAGACTCGTGGTTCTGAGACACGCCGGGACCGGGACAACAAAAAACCAAGCCCCCCCCAAACTTCTTCCAGCTGCCTGAATTCCTCATGGGAAAAGGTTCGTGCCAAAATGCCGCCAAGCAAACCCTCCATCTGCCTCACCAGTTCTTTTTCCTCACCTCCATGGCCGCCCTCCCTGCCCGGAATCGACACCATATTCAGGATGTCATCGATGGTATCTGCCTTCTTGCTTGTCTTATTACCAGGCGATTTCGGCAGCTCCAGAGGAGGCAGACCAGGCCAATCCCTGATACGCTCAATGATTTCCTTTTGGTTCAAACCCTTGGCAGGTGCGTCGAGGACAAATTCCCGGGCATCCAGAATGTTTTTCAGAAATGAGTTGCAGGACAGCAGCCCATCCGGACGAAAATCCTTGCGTCTTTCGATTTCAAAGGTGAGATATTCTGGAGGGTAGATATTTCCGGAAACCGGGAGATCGAATGAAGGCCTGACTTCCGAGAGTACCTTGTCCAGGGTTTCAAGGGTGACATCAATGGGGCCCTTTTTCCATTTTTCCTTTTCCCGGCCCCTGAATGGGGCCAAAACCAGGACTGTAAAGGGAAAGTCTTGGGAACTTGGACTTGGCATCGTTCAGACCTCCTTTTACTCACTCTTCAGCCCTTTTGGGCCAAACAGGGCGGGTTCCTCTTCCGTCTGCCCTCCCTCAGAATCCTTGCCCGGTTTTTCTTTTTTCAGGCTCTGCACGAGTTCGTCTACAAAGGCCTCGGGCATGGGATCCCTGGTCTTGAGCATGTTCACCGGGATGCGGATCCGGTCGCCATTGTGAATGACGGTCGGTTTCATCTGGGGATTTGCCCTGGCCAACAGCTTCCAGTTCATCAGGCTACCGGTATACCACTTGGCAATAATGGAGAGGGATTCATTGGGCCATTTTACCTGGTGCACGAAATATTTTTCAGACTCCTCTTTCGCCATCGGCTTCATCTGGCCCTGAGAAGACTGGGAGGGTTGGGTGACGCCGGTACCCTTCTGGGCAGGTGACGCATGATTCTGTGTCTCTCCCACGGGAGCGGCCTGAGAAGTAGTTGGCGTGGCTTCTTTCTTGCCCTTCATGATGCCCATTTTCTCAAGACCGACGCAGGAAACAAGGAGTGACAGGATGAAAATACCCGCCAAAGCCAATGGGATCAACCGTTTTATGTCCTTTTTCATGCTTGCTCCCCCTATTGCTTCTTAAGTTTTTTCAAATAGTTTTTCACCCGTTCATTCTTGGGATTGAGCTCAAGCGCCTTCTCCAGATTCGCGATACATTCGGCCTTTTTTCCCAAACGGTTTTGGACCATGGCCAGATTGAAGAGGGCCTCATCCAGGTAGTCGGGCTTCAATTCCACCACGCGCTGGTACGCCTTCTCCGCCTGTTCATAGTCCTTGGTCACGGCGTAAAGGTATCCCAGGTTGAAGAATGCATCCGTATACTCAGGATCAAGTTCGCTCACCTTCGTGTACTGCCTGACGGCCTCCGGAAAATCCTTCCTCTGCACATAAAGAAAGCCCAGCTTCGCATGCGCCTTGACACTGGCCGGATTCAGATCCACTGCTTTCAGAAGCAACCGTTCCATCATTTCGGGGTCCGTCTTGGCCACAGAATCCGCCTCTGCGAGCAGGGCCTTTTCATAGTCGGCTGAGGCCTTCTCCTTCAGGGCGGGATTCTCAGTCAGAGCAACCTCAAAAAGGGCGACAGCATCACCGTACCGTTTCTCGTCCAGCGCTCCCTTTGCTTCCGCAAGCTTGGCAGCGCCTTTTTCTTCCTCCGGGGCCTGTTCGGAGGTCGATGCCTCCTTTTCGGCGCTTTCTCCTGTTGCAGGTTTCGCCGCCTCTTCCGGCTTGTTTTCGGAGGCGGGCGCTTGCGTCCCGGTAGCCTGAGTCGCCTGTTCCGCCGGGGCCTGCTTCTCCGCCACGACCGCCTTTGGGGATTCCGCGGATTGCTTCGCAGGTTTTTCTCCGGGCCAAAAAATGACGACCAAGAGGACAACCAGGACAATCCCCCCGATTGCAGCCAGGATCAAGCCTTTCTTCCCGGGCTTCTCGTCCCGATGGGATGGGGGTTCTTCGACATGTTCTTCCGCAACCTTTTTGGAAGGAACGGGCGCTTTTTCCTTCTCCGGCGCGCCACCTGAATGATCCCCGACAAGATCGCGCATGGTCTTTTCCTCTTCTGCAATCTCACCCTTAAAAAGGCCTTTCATGTATCCGGAAAGACCACGCGTCGTGGGTCTCTTGGGAAGGGCGTACATGCATTCTTCCAGATCGGCCAGCATGTCGTTGCACGACTGATAACGTTTTTCCGGGTCCATGGCCAATGATTGGCCCAGAATATCATAAAGCTTGGCCGGGAGATCTTTGACAAGCTGATCAGGAGGGACAAATTCCGCCACCCTGACTTTTGACAGGATCTGCATGGTGTCCCCCTGGAACATCCTCTTCCCGGTAACCAGTTCGTAGAGGATGATGCCGAGAGAAAAGATATCGGACCGGTAATCAATGACCTTTCCATCGGCCTGTTCGGGGGACATGTAGGCTACCTTCCCCTTGATCATCCCCACCTGGGTCATGGAACTCCGCGTGGCGGCCTTGGCGATGCCGAAATCGACGATTTTGACATCCCCTTCGTAGGTAATAAAGACGTTCTGAGGGCTGATATCCCGGTGTATGATATTGAGGGGTTTTCCCTGAAAATCCTTAAGATTGTGTGCATAGTGGAGCCCGGAAGCGACCCTGGAGACGATGTGGAGGGCATTCTCCAGGTCGAGTTGATCCCCTTTCTGTTTGGCCTTCTCTGTCACATGGTTAAGATCCTTGCCGAACAGGTACTCCATGGCGATGAAATAGGACTTCTCCACGCTGCCGAAGTCATAGATCTGGACGATATTCTGGTGGTGCAGCAAGGCCGCCAGCTTGGCCTCATCAATAAAGGAATCCACCAGTTCCTTCTCGATGGTCAGGTGCGGCAGAATCCTTTTGACGGCGATGAGTTTTTCAAAACCTTGGACCCCGGTAATCATGGCCCGGTACAGTTCCGCCATACCACCGAGTGCGACCTTGTCCAGGAGCATATACTTTCCGAAACGCCTATTTGTGATCTCGTTCATGGGAGCATTCTATCCTGATAGAGGTTGGAGATATCATATTGAAAAGACCGCTTATTATGCCAGACGCCGGACTTTTCAGTCAAGGAGTATTTGCCTTGCCTTTTCCGTCGGTTTCACCTCAAAAATTGAAATAGCATTTTTCGAATTCTTTTGCTATGGTCTATCAAATCAGCCTCCAAGCCGCATGGGAAAAAGGCTTGGAAAAAAAGGCACCAACTCTCGTCCCCTGTGCACTTGAGGATTGAAGGGCAAATGGTTGTCAGTTGAGCCTAATGCAAATCCATTCATCAATCAACACCTAATTCGGTAGCCAGGATGAACCCACCCAGAAATTATTTTCCCCTGTTTTTCAAGATATCCATCCTGTTCTTTTTTTTCGTTCTCCTGATCCTGGTGCCGTCCGGTTTTCTCGCCTCAAATCAACAGCACAAGGCCGCCTACACGGAAATAATCAAAAGCGAAACCGTCCTGGCGCGCCAGTTTGCGAGAAATTCCCGGATGGCCCTGTTGAGCGGCGATACCCTCGGGTTGAACCTGCTGATTGAAGGGGCGGACAAGGAGCCGGGAACCCTGTATGCCGTTGTCATGGACAAGACAAAGAAGGTTATTGCACATACCGGGCCAAAGAGACTTGGCGGCATTCTGACCCATTTCGACAAATCCGTGAGGTCTGATGACCAACTAGGCGTGCGATCTCTAAGTGTGGGGAAACCACCCGGGTATAAAATCCTGGATATCGGTGTTCCCATTACCTACAAACAGATGACTATCGGGTTCTTTCATCTCGGGCTTTCCTCAGATCAGATACACCAGCAATTGGCGGGCAGGACTTCCCTTCTTTCCCGTACATTTGTGATGTACAGCCTGCCTGGGTTCCTTTTATGCCTGATCTTTATCTTTCTGGCCTGCAGACGCTTTTCAAACCGGATGGCTGAAGTCGTGTCAGCCATTGAGGGCTTGAGAAACGGCGAGGCGGGCTTTCAACTCCGTTCCATCCCGGGTCTTTATCTGGGCAGCCTGGCAACCGGCCTCAATGCCCTATCGGCCGGCCTTGAAGAAAGAAGGGAAAGTGAACAATCTCCTCGCGTGAACGCATCTCCAAGACCTTTTCCGCACGAGGCCGGTGCATCAGGAGGTCTTTTGCCGACTCAAATAACGAGAAGTCAGATTACCGTCCTCTTTGCAGGCGTGAAAGGGTTCAGGGAATATGCAGAAAACAGGGCCCCGGAAGATGTGATTGTGGACCTTAACCAGTATTTTGCCATGGCCGCCCGGGCCGCCGAAACATTCGGCGGTCAGGTTGATAAGTTCATCGGTGATGCGGTGAGTTGTGTATTTATCAGCGCGCCTCTCCAGCCGGACCACACGGAGAGAGCCGTGAAGGCAGCCCTTGCCCTGCAGGAAGCCCTCTTGAACGAAGGGACGGACGAAAACCGGATCCTCGACAAAATAGGCATCGGGATCAGCAGTGGTGTGGCCCTTTCAGGGCCGGTTGAGGCCCTCCCCAACAAGGTCCACACCTTTATCGGTGAAAGTTTCAAGACGGCCTATTCATTGAACCTGCTGGCGGGACCGGGCGAAATTATCATCAGCAAGGATGTTTTTCACACCATCGAGCATCTGGTCACGGTGGAGCCCGTCCCACCGCGAGAAATGATGGACAAAACCGAGCCCTGGGAAAATTTTCGACTGAAGGGAATATTGTCTTGAAGGCCCTTTTACGGCATTGGTACCCCTGCCTGGGCACCCTGCTCTTCCTCACTCTGCTCTCCTGTGCTGCGCCACATAAAGAGGCCGGGATTTCCGTTGCCCAACCGGCCCCGGCCTCCTCACGGGTCTTCAAGGAATTCGCTGCGGTCATTGTCCAGCCACACGACACCTTGACTTCCCTCGCGATCAAATACCTGCATGACCCTTCCAAGGGATGGTTCATAGCCGAGTTCAACCATGTTGGAGATGTCGAACCGGGGCAGGCCATCATTATTCCCTTCAATCCCCTTCACAGGGGCGGGGTGACCCTCATGGGATATCAAAGGGTACCCGTGCTGTGCTACCACAAGTTCTCTCTAGACAAAGAGGACGCCATGACGGTAACACGAAAGGCTTTCGAGACCCAGTTGAAGTTTCTTCATGATCATGGATATCACGTGATCACCTTGGATCAACTACACGATTTTATGGACTTCAAGGCACAGATTCCCGAAAAGTCCGTCGTGATCACCATTGATGATGGATGGCGATCAACCTATGATATTGCCTACCCCTTATTGAAGCGCTACGGCTATCCCGCCACCCTCTTTGTCTACACCAATCTCATAACCGGCAATTCCACGACCCTGAGCTGGGGCCAGATCAGGGAAATGTATGCGAACGGCATCGACATGCAGTGCCATACCAAGACGCATCGAAGTCTTGCCTGGAAAGAAGGACAGGAGTCTTTTAAACACTACTTTGAAGCCATTCAAACGGAACTCATCGAATCTGCAAAGATCCTGAAAAGGGAGTTAAACAAGGACGTCAAGTATCTGGCTTACCCATACGGGGACACCAATCACCTGGTGGTCGAAGTGGCCAGAAAACTCGGCTACAGGGCGGCTTTCACGGTCAAGAGGGGGGTCAACCCCTTTTTTGTCGATCCCTACCGCATCGACCGATCCATGATTTATGGAAGCTTCTCTCTGAAGGCTTTCCAGAAAAATCTCGTTGTCTTTACGGATTTCAAGAAAGGAATTGCTCTCAGGTAAATGGACTTCCAGCCTTTTAGAAATCGACGACTCATCAGATTATTACTTCCCGGGATGTGTCTTCTTGCGGCCATGCTTCTTCAGGCCTGCGCCCTTACACCCCCTGTGAAAAGAGAGCCTGTCGTCAAAAAGGATCCTTTTGATGTCTTTCCCGAAACGTATCGCGCAAAGGCCTTGCGGTATGAGAAGGAAAAGAAGCTCCCCATGGCCCTTCTTTCCTGGCAAATTGTCAAGGGTTTCAGACCTGAAGACCGACAAGCCTCAGACAAGATCACGCAATTACAGGAAGAGATAACTGCAGAAGCCGAAAAAAATTACCGGTCAGGCGTTGTATTTTTCGAAGAAAAAAAATTTCCGGAAGCACAAAACAGTTTTCTGATGACCCTGGCTTACAATCCGGATCATTCGGGGGCGCTTGAGTTCCTCAGGCATAGATTATCCCCTCCAGAGTACCTTGTCTACCACGTAGAAAACGGTGACGATAACGAAGCCATCGCCCGAAAAGTGTACCATGATAAGCGGTTTAGCATCCTTGTGGCCTACTTCAGCGATTCCGAAAAAGGGAATTCACTGACTCCTGGCATGTCCCTCCGGCTTCCCATCATGGAACCCTCTCCAAAGCCAGAAAAGGTTCGCTCTGAAAGCAGACTAAATAAGGCCCAGGCCCTTTACGAATGGAAAAGGTACCGGGAGGCCATTTCCCTTGCCGAAGATATCATCGCTTCCAGACCTTCAAAAGCGGCCAGAGCCATCATAGACGGCTCCTATTACGCCCTGGCCGTTTCTGAATTCCGTAAAGACCATCTTATCAAGTCGCTTGACCTTTTCAAAATGGTGCCCGGGACTTTCAGAGATACCGACAGCTATATGACGAAGATCGAGAAAAAACTGGCCGCGCAGGCTGAATCACACTACAAGAAGGGCATGGACTATTTTCTCAAGGAAGAGCTGGGAAAAGCCATAGAGGAATGGCAGACTGCGCTCCGGATGAATCCTGACCACCCGCAGGCGAAATCCTACCTGGACAAGGCGCGCGCTATGCTGAAAAATCTTAAAAAGCTTCAGTGAAGCAGTTTAATGTTATCAGCTCAATATTTATGGGAACCGAACCTGACAATCTTTTTCAGAAGCTTTCTAAACACGCCGGAGGAAATGGACCAATTAATGCTTGAAATACCTCTTGAAAAGGGATTTTCGGCCCTTGTCGGCGTGGGGCTGGTCCTTTTTCTTTCCCGGTTCTACCTCCTCCTGCTCCCGGATTGGAGGAGGTTCGTCGGCAACGGGCTTTTCCAGCTCTACGAAACGTCCCTGACCGAGAAAACGAAATGCCGGCCCCCCCGGCGCCAGCACCAGCTCGTCATTGACCTTGACCGGGGACCCGGATTGCGCCGGCGTACCGTTAATCTGCACCATGCCGGAACCGGTAAGGTCCTTGACCCAGTATTGTTCTTCAACAAAAAAGATCTCCGCATGACGATCCCGAAGCGCAGACAGCTCCAGGACGACGTCACATTTCGGATCTCTTCCGATGATCACAGGAACCATCTTGAACGACCTTAGAGTGGGCCCATATTGAACTACCAGGGGAACCTCCCTGTTTTCGCTGACAATTTGTGGAGGGGGCACCTGCCTTCTTACCGGGGGCACCTCTTCAGCAGCATGCGGGACCGGCGGCTTCTGCATTTCGGGCGGCCGGGGAGGTTCGGGGACCGCTTCCCCCTCTCTCATCTCCGTAAGAAAGCTGAATTTAGGTCCGCCTTTGCCCAGCCCGATAACGTCACCGGTTTTCAACAGGGCCTCCTTGATCCGCTTTCCATTGACGAAAGTGCCGTTGGTGCTTGAGTCTATCAACTTAAAGGTGTTGCCATCCCGCGCTATCCTGGCATGAGTTCGTGAAACCAGCACCAGATCAGCAGGAAATCTGACAGCAGAGGAGGGGTGTCTGCCGACGGTGATCTCCGATTGTGCGAATTCCTGGATCTCGCCCTTGAGCGGGCCTTGAATGTGCACCAACTGCGCGACTATAATGGGTTGTTGTATCATTCCATATCCGATTCTTAAGAAATTTTTTTTATAAAGGGCCGCTTGAACGGTCCGAACCATTCCAGACCGAAACAATCTAGAACATTTCCGAGGCGGAGTCAATAGAGCTTGAGATCGGTCATTTCACACTTTCCCTGGAACTTCGCATATGCCACAGCGAAAACACGACCCGACCCTGCATATTTCAGACTCCCCACCCCTGAGAGCGAGGGCATATTCCCGGGCCAAATGCTTTTTGAGAAGCCCTGTATCCATAAAATCCCACGGAAGGACCTCCTTCAGATCCTTTGGTCGATACACAAAAAAGTCCGCATTCACCTCTGAAAGACGCAGGGCCTTTTTCCAATTCCCTTTCAACCTGTGGACCTCATGAAGGATAGGAGCCACCCTTCGATCACCGTTGGAAAGGAGCGTCTGGACATAGGCCCACTTGGGCAGATCAAAATGCACCTGAACCCCACCGACCTTGGATAAGGCCCTTTTGAGCCATTTCTGTTTCACTTTGAGGCTATCCTTATCTTCCATGGGAAACCATTGAAACGGCGTGGAAGGCTTGGGGATAAAGCAGTTGACGCTCAATCTGATCTGCCCGATCTTGCCTCTTTTTGCTGAGGTCTTGACCATTTGGTGTTTGATCTTCTTGACCAGAGTCACGATGGAGGCCACGTCTTCCTGTGTTTCAGTGGGCAGGCCGATGAGAAAATAGAGACGAAGGTTGAAGGAATAGGTTGCAGAAATGAGGTCCGCGGCATCCAGTATCTGTTTTTCAGTAAGATGTTTGTTGATCACCTTCCTGAGCCGTTCGGAACCCGCTTCTGGAGCAATGGCTATGGTCTTCTGACCGCTGGTCCGGAGGTCTTCCAACAGCCCCCGGGTAATGCTTTCAGCACGTAATGAGGAGACCGAAAAGTGGCCTCCCCTTTCGACAATTTTTCTCGTTACATGACCTATTCCGGGAATATCTGATACAGCCGCACACAAGAGTCCGACGGAATGGCCTCTGTTCAGGGTCTCATCCACCACCTTCTGGATTTCCAATTCCGGGTAGGTACGGGGTGGTCGATAAACATAACCTGCTGCACAGAAACGACAGGAGCGGCCGCACCCCCTTCCCAACTCCACAAGCACACGGTTCTTGAGCTCGGTATCGGGTGTTATAATGGTGGACACAGGAACACTTCCCGGCGATGCCGCCTGCCGAGGGATCTGAATTTTTCCAGGGATATCGCCGTGTAGTGGCGTCACCAACAGGATGGTTCCGTCCTTCCCATACTCCGGCCGGTACAGGGAAGGTACATAGACGGAAATCACGCCCTGGGCCAGGCCCAGGAGAATATTTTTTCTTTCTCTCTCCTCGATTCTAAGAACCATCAGGAGATCAATGCATTTTTCCAGATTTTTTTCAGCTTCTCCAAGCAGAAAAAAATCGAAAAACGGGGCAATGGGCTCCGGGTTGAGAAAGGTTGTAACGCCGCCTGCCATGACAAGTGGGGTCTTTTCCGTCCTGTCCGCGGCACGCAGCGGGACCCTGGCGAGTTTCAAGATTTCCAGGATATTCGGAAAATCGTTCTCAAAGGAAAGAGAAAAGGCCAGGACATCAAAATCGAGGACGGGTCTCTGAGATTCCATGGACAGGAGCGGTTTACCCGACTCAAGGTAGAGGGACATTTCTTGACCTTGAGGCAGGAAAACACGCTCCGCCACCACGTCAGGCCGCCTGTTGAGCAGTTCATAGACAATCTGAAACCCCAGGTTGGACATGCCCAAGCGGTAGTAATTGGGATAGGCCAGGGCAACAGCGAGTTTTTTCCCGCCCCAGTCCTTCTTCACATAGCCCTCTTCGGCAGCTAACCGCCTCCGGTAAAGGGTCTCAATTCTCCCGGACATGTCCTTGAAAACCTGCTTCTAAGGGTATCAATCCGCCTTGGCCCTGAGAAAGGTCGGATAATCAAGATGATCTTTAAAGAATCCCCGATTCATTATTCCTTTTCTCATCGAGGGGGTCTCTTCTTTCCCTGCGGGTGGCACCGGCTCTCCCCCCTTTCGCTGAAAAGTGGGGGTATCCAAGTTGACACCGTTCATTCTGACCGTCCAGCCTTCTGATGCCTCCTCAGAACTTATGTCTCTTATTTTGACAACGTTGCCGGCCAGGGTTTCAACAGTGTTCCTCGGAATCTCCTTTTCAATGCCCGTTGCGATCACCGTCACCTGAACCTCATCTCCCAGGGCATCATCAAATACCACACCCCAAAAAATCTCGGCATCCGGATGAACTTCTTCTTTGATGTAGTTGGAGGCTTCATCAATTTCGTCCATGGTCATGTCCGAAGGCCCGGTGATGTTCATCAGGAGCCCCCTGGCACCGCTGATTGAAATATCTTCCAGGAGAGGGCTGTTGACGGCCATCTGAGCTGCCTCTGCAGCCCGGTTCTCTCCCCCTGCCCTTCCGGTGCCCATGATGGCCGTTCCCATCTGCTCCATAACCTTCTTGACATCTGCAAAATCCAGATTAATAAACCCTGTACTCATGATGAGATCGGATATTCCCTTCACCGCATGCAACAGGACATTGTCCGCCCTGGAAATGAGATCCTTGAAGGTGGTGCTGCGGCTCCCTATGGCCTTGAGCCTCTCATTGGGAATAATGATGAGGGTATCCACGTCATGTTTGAGCTGCTCTATACCCTCTATGGCCCTCTTCATCCGCTTATTGCCTTCAAACTTGAAGGGTTTGGTGACTACTGCCACGGTCAAGGCGCCGCTCTCTTTGCACTCTTTCGCAATGACCGGTGACGCCCCTGTTCCGGTTCCACCGCCCATCCCCGCGGTCACAAAAACCATGTCGGCCCCATCGACCGCTTCTCTGATTTCATTGACCGATTCTTCAGCGGCCAGTTTTCCGATTTCCGGGTCCGCTCCGGCTCCAAGGCCTTTTGTTATGGAACCACCCAACTGCAATCTAGTGGAACACGAAGACCTCTCAAGGGCCTGGCTGTCCGTGTTGGCTGCCACAAAATCAACCCCTTTCAGTTTTGAAGCGATCATGTTGCCAACGGCATTGCCGCCTGCCCCGCCAACGCCAAACACCTTTATCCTGGCATGATACACTTCCTTTTCCTCGATAAATTCAAACTTCATGGCGTCCCTCCTCTTGGTGTTTGAATGTAACGACTCAGGCTATTCTGTCCTGAACTCCCGGACATTGAACCCAAGCGGTTACGTTTACATTAGATGACATCCTTAAACCACTTTTTCATCCGGCTCATGACCTTGTTAAAAATGTTCCCATCCCTGATTCTGAATTTTTTCCTGCCCTTGCTCTGTTTGGACCCATAAATGACGAGTCCCACAGCAGTGGCATACATCGGTTTGTTCACCACTTCCACCAGCCCGCTCATCCCTTCGGGAAATCCGACACGGGTCGGCGCGTTAAAGACCTGCTCAGCCATCTCTGTAATCCCCTGCAGCTCCGAAGAGCCCCCGGTGACAACGATCCCTGAGCTGATCCTGTCGTAATATCCCGAGCGTAACAGTTCGCTGTGAATGAGCGTGAATATTTCCTCTACACGAGGTTCCAGTATTTCGCCCAGGATCTGCCGCGACAGGACACGCGCCTTTCTTCCAGCCACGCCGGGTACTTCGATGGTCTCCTCTCTCCCTATGAGAGAAGAAAACCCGCATCCGTACCTGATTTTGATTTTTTCCGCCTCCACCTTCGGCGTTCGCAATCCCACGGCAATATCATAGGTGAGGTTGTCTCCCCCCAGTGCAAGGACGGAGGTATGTTTGATGGCACCCCTGGAAAATACGGCCATGTCGGTGGTTCCACCGCCAAAATCTATGAGGGCCACCCCGAGGTTGCGTTCTTCCGATGAAAGTACCGCCTCGCTGGACGCCAGGGATTCAAGTACGATATCGCACACATCCAGTCCTGCCCGATTCGCACACTTGATAATATTCTGTGCAGAGGTCACCGCCCCCGTGACGATGTGCACCTTTGCCTCGAGACGGACGCCCGACATGCCAAGCGGATCCACAATGCCGTCCTGTTCATCGACAATGTACTCCTGAACCAGTGTATGAATAACCTCCCGATCCATGGGAATGGCCACGGCGCTTGCGGCCTCGATAACCCGTTCAAGATCTTTCTTTGTGACCTCCTTTTCCTTCAGGGCGATCACACCGTGGCTGTTGAAACCCTTAATATGACCTCCGGCTATGCCTGCATAAACCGAGCTTATTTCACATCCGGCCATGGTCTCGGCTTCCTCCACGGCCTCTTTGATGGAATTCACCGTGTTTTCAATGTTGATCACCACACCCTTTCGCAGGCCCTCTGAAGGATGACTCCCCATGCCGATGATCTCAACATTGTCGCCCGAGACTTCTCCCACAACTGCACAGATCTTGGTTGTCCCGATATCCAGTCCCACAATGATTTCTTTAGCCATTATCCTTTACCCCTCCCGGAAGGAAACCACAGCACCATCCCTATAATTGAAATCTATGGCCTTGACCTTTACCATGTCGCCCGTGCGCTTCAAATGTGCCGCCACCCGCCTCAATTCCGTCATTTCTTTTCGAAAATCACCCGAAGTCAGTCTGATTTGCGCAGAAAGGTCTTCGAAATAAAGTATCAGGTTCTTGCCATCCTCCACGTGTATTTCGGCCAGGTTTTCCAGAGACCAGGGTCTTTCCCCCCTTCGCAGAACCTCCATAACCTTCATTGCCGACCTCAGCGCATTCGTCGACATCTTTTTCTTCCCGCCCATACCGGTAATAACGGGAAAATCCATACTTTCGGATGCACCTATTTTCTTGAAAACCTCCCCGAATCGGTTGACATAGTACAAGCCATTTATCGAAAGGATCGCCCAGGGTTCCTGTTTTTCCGCCCGGATTACCAGGGTGTCCGGAAATTCCCTTTCAACCTGAACCGAGCGGATCCAGGGATGCTTTTCCAGTTTTCGTTTCAGGACATTGAGGTTCAGGGCTAAAAGGCTCAACCCTGGCCTCAGATCACCCAACGCCAACAACTGGGGCTTCATTGACTGTTCAACCCCCTTTATCTCCACGTGTTCCAGTTTCAGGTAGGGGGAAATGAGGAGATAATGGTACACATAGAGAAAGGATAAGCTCACAAGGACCAAGACAGAAATGGCCAGGAAGGCTCTCAAAAGCCCCTTGCAAAGAGGCCGGATGGCTCTTAGGGGCGTGGAAAGCAGGTTGCCTTTTCCTTTTCTTTTGACCGCCTGACGCTCCAACACCCTTGTTCTCTCCCTCGAAGTCCTTTTCATTGCCCGAGCACCTTCAGTTCCAATTCCAGTTCTATACCCGTTTTGACCTTGACCTTTTCTCTTGCCAGTTCTATCAGTGCCAGGATATCCTCGGCCTTGGCCTCGCCGGTATTGACGATCCAATTGGCGTGCTTGGTGGAGATCATGGCGCCCCCCCTTCTCATACCCTTCAATCCTGTGGCCTCAATCAGGCGACCGGCATGATCTCCGGGGGGGTTCTTGAATATCGATCCGGCGCTGGGGTACTCCATGGGTTGTGTCTTCTTCCGTTTTTTCAAATACTCGGCCACTCGTCGTGTTACATCTTCAGCAGACCCTTTTTCAAGACCCAGCAGCACACGGGATACAATGGTACCCTTTTCCAGATGGAGTTTTCTGTAGTCAAAGGAAAGTTCGTAAATTTCCTTTTCAATGAGTTCTCCACTTGGAGAAACCATCTCAACACAGTGAATCACCGAGGCCATATCCTTTCCAAAAGCCCCGGCGTTCATCACTACTGCCCCCCCCACGGAACCCGGAATCCCGGCAAGAAACTCAAGCCCCCCATATCCTTTCTGCCGGCACACGGTCATGAGGTCCGAAATGGACAGGCCCGTGCCTGCCCTAAGGGTCTGTTCGTCCCTTGAATATTCCTCGATGGCAGCCAGTGATCCTTCGAGCCTGATGGCGACCCCTTCCATGCCTCCATCCCGAATCAACAGGTTGCTGCCGCTGCCCAGCACAAAATACGGGATTCGCGCAAGCCGCAGAAATGAAACCCCGTTCAAGAGTTCCTCAATCCCCCGGACTTCCCAGAGGGCAGCTACTTCACCGCCTGCCTTGAAGGTCGTATAGGGGACCATTGAGCAATGAAACCGGACATGCTCACCGGCGAAATCTCTTAGTACTTTTTCCTGTGCCTTGTCCATGATCCACCAGGTGAATTTTTCCGACGCCGCGTTCCTCCCCGGCATCCGAACCCCAAAAAATCTAACTTAGTTTCTCCAGCAACGCATCGCCCACTTCATAGATATTGCCTGCACCTATGGTGATCACAAGATCGCCCTTCCTGACGGTCGAAAGCAGGGCAGGGAGTATCTCCTTGACCGCACGGCAGGACTTGACCTCTTTGTGCCCGTGCTCTTTGATTCCTTGTGCCAGTAGCTCAGCCGTGACACCGCTGAGATTTTTTTCGCCGGCAGAATAGATGGGGGCGACAAGCAGTACATCGGCCTCGTTAAAACTGGTGACAAAACGATCAAAAAGCGCCTGCGTTCTGCTGTACCTGTGCGGCTGGAAGACCACCACCAGTCGCCTGTCAGGCCACCAAGACCTTGCCGTGCTGAGTGTTGCCATAATCTCACTTGGATGATGCCCGTAATCATCCAGAACGCATATACCCTTTTTTTCCCCTTTTACCTGGAACCTTCTTGCCAGGCCGCCAAGGTCTTTGAGACCCTCCCTGATGACCTCTATGGAAAGCCCCAATTCAAGTGCCACTCCCACCGCAGCCAGTCCATTCAACACGTTGTGTTCACCGGGAATCCCCACCAGAACCCTGCCCAGGGAACGGTTCTGATAGACGATCTCAAAGTCCATACCGTCCGGTTCGCGCACCAGGTCCCTGCCCCTGAGGTCTGCCTGAGATGTCAGTCCGTAGGTCATATGCCTTTTCTTCAACTGGGGAATGACCCGTTGAATCTCCTCATTGTCCAGGCAGAGGATAGAGGTGCCATAGAAAGGGACCTTGTTGATAAAATCAATAAAGGTCCGGCGGATCGCATCCATATCTCCATAATGATCCAGGTGTTCCTGGTCAATGTTGGTGACCACCGCGATGATCGGTGAAAGGGCCAGAAATGAGCCATCGCTCTCATCGGCCTCAGCCACCAATATCTCTCCCTCACCCAGCCTGGCATTGGAGCCACCCCATGTGTCCAGCCTTCCACCTATGACCGCCGTTGGATCCAATTCGCCGCGTGTTAATATGGAAGCCACCATGGAGGTCGTCGTTGTCTTTCCATGGGCGCCGGCTATGGCTATGCCATACTTGAGTCGCATCAACTCCGCCAGCATCTCTGCCCTCGGGATCACGGTTATGAATCCATCCCTCGCGGCACGGATTTCCGGATTGTCCTGTCCCACGGCCGAAGAGTAGACCACCACATCCGCACCCGCCACGTGCTCTTCACTGTGACCCCGATATATTTTTCCTCCCATTTTTTTCAGGTTGGCTGTAACGGAAGTGGATTTGAGGTCCGACCCACTGACCCGGTACCCCAGGTTCATGAGCAACTCTGCAATTCCGCTCATGCCTATTCCACCGATCCCAATAAAATGGACATGCTTGGTTTTTCCAAATTTGACCATCATCGCGTCATTTCCAGTAGCTGATCGGCAATTCGGCTTGCAGCATCCGGCCGTCCCATGGACTTCGCTGCCCGCCTCATTGACGAAAGGTTTTCAGGATGTTTCATCAACCGGGCTAGATCTCCGGCAAGTTCTTCCCCCGTAAGGCCTTCCTGAAGCCTTACGATTGCGCCGCCGGCCCGCTCCAGAACGCGGGCATTTGTATCCTGGTGCTGATTGGCGGCGTAGGGGTAGGGAATCAGGATAGAAGCCTTGCCCAGGGCCGCCAATTCGGAAAGTGTTGTGGCCCCGGCCCTGCTCACGACCAATTGGGCCCGGGCGTAGACCTCGGCCATATCTTGGATGAAAGGGAAAAGCTCACCTTCAAGCCCGTTTTTCCGATATTGCTCCTGGACATTTTCATAGTCTGCGTTCCCGGTCTGGTGAATAACGGAAGGTCTCAAGTCCCATTCGCGCAATTGAATCAGGGCCTCCACAAACGCCCGGTTGACCGCTTGGGCACCCTGACTGCCGCCCAACACAAGGACCGTAAAGGCCTCGGATGTCTTCCTGCCGGTTTTCTGTTCCGGAAAGAGTTCCTTGCGAACGGGATTGCCCGTCAATACGGTCATCGCCGATCTGAAACGCCCTCTGCTTTCTTCGTAGGAAATCAGCACCCTATGCACCACACGTGCGAGAACACGGTTGGTCAGTCCGGGATAAGAATTCTGTTCATGAATGGCTGTGGGAATACCGAGCAGACGTGACGCAAGGCACACAGGCCCCGCTGCATATCCCCCAACGCCCAAGGTCACAGAGGGAGATACCTCCCTGATGATGGAGAATGACTGAAAGAGCCCCTTTGGCAGCCTGACCAAGACGCCGGCCCCTTTTTTTAACCCGCGGCCTTTGAGACCTTCCACATCCACAGCCCTTGATTCATATCCGTATCTATTCAAGATGTCCGTTTCCATCCGTCGATGACCCGTGATAAAGACGATCCGAGGCTTCTCAAACCGGCTTTCAAGTTCCCTGGCGACCGCAATACCCGGGAAGAGATGTCCCCCTGTACCCCCACCCGCTATGATGGCCCTGAAAGCACTCATCCATTTATGCCTTACGAGGTTGCTGTGAAGGATGAACGTCCAACATTGAACACCGAAAGCTGAACATTCAACACCTCTTAAACTTTTTCTTCACCTGCTTTGATACTCGCGACCAACCTGACCTTCCCCCCGTTCCTTTTCTTCCATTCAACGTTCGATGTTGGACGTTCGATGTTCGATGTTCCTTCTTTTTAAAAATCAGCTTTGTGACGAAATATTCAGCAAAACACCCATACCGATAAACGTCATGATAAGGGAGGACCCCCCGTAACTGATCAAGGGCAGTGTCAACCCCTTGGTGGGCAACAATCCCATCACCACGCCCATATTCACCAGCACCTGAAGCCCAAACAAAGTCGTCAATCCCAGGGCAAGATAGCTGCTGTAGAGATTACCGGCATTCAAGGCCACCTTTATCCCGCGCACGATTAAAATACCGAAAAGAGCTATTATTGCCACGACCCCAAGGAGTCCCATTTCTTCCGCCACAATGGAGAAGATAAAATCGGTGTGGGGTTCGGGGAGGTAGAAGAGTTTTTGTTTGCTGTTTCCTAAGCCGACTCCGAAAATGCCGCCGGAGCCAAAGGCCAGAAACGAATGCACGATCTGGAATCCGATACCCCGTGCGTCTTGCCACGGGTCAAGAAACGCCCACCATCTTTTCAACCTGTAGCCTGAATGGAATACGAGCCAGACCACCGCAGGCGTGAAGAGAGCCAGCACTCCCAGAAGTTGAAATGGATTCACACCACCGACAAACAGGAGTATAATCAGCCAGCAACCGACAATGACGGCCGTGCCCAGGTCGGGCTGCAGCACGATCAGGAGCATAAAGCACCCTGCAATCAGGAGATGGGGCAGGAGGCCCCTCGAAATGGTCTTCATGTCCGCCGCTTTCTTGGACATGGAATAGGCCACATAGACGGCCAGGGAAAACTTTGCGAATTCCGAAGGTTGTACGGAAATATGGCCCAATCTGAACCACCGCATTGCACCACCCACCCGGGTGCCCACCCCTGGAATCAACACAAGGGCCATGAGACATGCACTCATCAGGAGCAGGGGGTATGTCAATTTTGAAAAAAACGCACAGGGTATGTTCTTTACGATGATCATAATCCCAATACCCAGGAGTGAAAACAGGGCCTGCCGTTTGAGATAAAAATAGCTGTCGCCCAAGCGGTGTGCCGCCAGGTTGGAACTGGCGCTGTAGACCGCCACGAGACCTATGACCGTGAGGCAAAGCACGGGGATAAGAATCCAGAGATCGTAGTGTTTCTGGGCAGATGGCTGTCTAGTCACGTGTCAGTCGCTCCACGGCCAACCTGAAGGCCTCGCCTCTCTGGTTGTAGTCGGAAAACATGTCAAAGCTGGAGCAGGCCGGTGCCAGGAGTACTGCATCTCCGGGACCGGCCCAGGAAAAGGCCAGTCCCACTGCCTCGTCCAGATTCTCTGCCATGGCATAGGGGACGATATCGCGGAAAGCCTCACCCAACCGCTCCCTGGCCTCCCCGAGAAAAACGGCCTTTTTGACCTTTTCCACTGAAGCGGCGGCAAGTTCCCCATAGTCAAGGCCCTTGCATCGTCCCCCGGCAACAAGGATGACAGGCCCCGCAAGAGATTGAATGGCCTTGACGGCAGCCTCAATATTGGTAGCCTTGGAGTCATCATAAAAAAGGACGCCGTCTTTTTCGCCAACCCTCTCCATCCGATGCGGGAGCCCTCTGAACCGGTCCAGGGTCTTCTGAATCAGGGACGACGCAATCCCGAGCAGGTCTCCCACAAGGACGACCGCCTGGAAATTCAAGATATTATGTACACCCGGGACCTGGAACGCGGTCGTCGGGTAGTCGTACATGATCCCTGACCTTCCTTTCACCCGGATATGCCCTTTCTCCAGGAACGCAACCTGATCGACTCTTTTTTTCAATCCAAAACGCAAGACGGAAACTCCCTTTTCAGGAGATAGGCAAGCAAGTCTTTCATCTTCATTGTTCACTATCAGGTATTGTCCGGGACCCTGTCGGGCAAATATTCTCTTCTTGGATTCCACATAGTCTTCAAACCTCCGGTAGCGATCGAGGTGGTCGGGTGAAATGTTGAGGATGACCGAAATATAGGGGGAAAAGGTCTGGCTGGTATCCAACTGGAAACTGCTCACCTCCACCACCACGTAGTCTGCCTTCATTTCCCCGCAAGCATAGGTTGTAAGGGGAACGCCTATATTGCCGCAGACATACCCTTCTAAACCGGCATTCTTCAGAAGTTCTCCTATGCAAGTCGTTACGGTGGATTTCCCGTTGGTCCCCGTGATGGCAATCACAGGTGTTCTGATGGCCCTGCTCGCCATTTCCAACTCGCCCATGACGGGAATTTTCTTTGCACGAACTTCCTTCAGTAATGCCATTGACTGCGCAATGCCGGGGCTTAAGATGATTAAATCCGAAGCCATGAAGGTCTTTTCGCTGTGCCCCCCCAGTTCGAGAGCTGCTCCGAGACCCAGGAGTTCTCCCAGGGGTCCGGGATCCAGTTCTTCTTCTTCCCGCATATCCGTCACCGTGACCAATGCACCCTGACTCCTCAGCCACTTGGCTGCCCAGAATCCGGAAACCCCAAGTCCCACAACCAGGACCTTTTTTCCGAGTATTTCCTCAAGCCACACATTCCTCAAGACTTCTCTACCTCAGCTTCAACGTGCTGAAAGAAAGGAGGGCCAGAATAATGCTTATGATCCAGAACCTGACAATCACCTTCGGTTCCGCCCATCCTTTCAGCTCAAAGTGGTGGTGAATGGGTGCCATACGGAATATCCGGTGTCCACCCGTCAATTTGAAGTAGGCTACCTGGGAAATTACCGACAAGGCCTCAAATACAAACAGACCTCCAACCAGAATCAAGGCAAGTTCCTGTTTGGTGATCACGGCGACCGTGCCCAGGATGGCTCCGAGGGACAGCGAACCCACGTCTCCCATAAAGATATCCGCGGGATAGGCGTTATACCACAGGAAACCTAACCCGGTACCCACTACGGCCCCACAGATCACTGATATTTCCCCGGCGCCGGACACATACGGAATTTGGAGATAGCCTGCGATCTTTGCGTGTCCGGCAATATAGCTAAAGACCAGATAAGTCCCAAAGGCAATGATCAGAGGTCCAATAGCCAGGCCGTCCAGTCCGTCGGTCAAATTGACCGCATTGGAGGCGCCCACGATGACAAACATGACAAAAGGGATGAACCACAGCCCTAGATCGGGATCGATGGTCTTGAGGAAGGGAAGATTCAAGCGGGTATTGAACCCCGGCTCCAGATAGAGAATGAGGGCCACCACCAACGCCGTCATCAACTGAAAAAAGAATTTGGTGGCCACCCGGAGGCCTCGGCTGTTCTTTCGCGAGACCTTCAGATAATCATCCACGAATCCGATGAGGCCAAAGAAGACAGCCACAAACAGGACAATCCACACATATCTGTTTTCGGGCTCAACCCAGAGGAGGGTGGTCAATATCACGGCCGGTATAATCAGACACCCGCCCATGGTGGGCGTTCCCTCTTTTTTCTTGTGATCGGGAGGGCCGTCATCCCTGATATACTGTCCCACCTGCAGTCGGCGCAAACGTTTGATCGTCCAGCTGCCGAATACAAAACAGATCACAAGGCCGGTCAGGCTGGCCAGAATGGTCCTGAAGGTGATGTAACGAAAGACATTCAACCATGAAAAATCAGGATGTAAGAGATAAATGAGTCTGTAGAGCATGGATTTTTCCTCTACCGATAGGGAGACCCTTTCTCACCCTTGCAACATTGCCTAAGCCGATACCGCCATATTGACCATGTCAAGAAAACCAAACAGGCTGAACGGTTTCGTAATTTGTCTGGCCACTGGTGGCACATTTTCCTCCCAGGCATTCCCCCTGGCGGGATTTCCTGTCATGACAATGAGCTTTTCCTTACGTCCCACCTTTTTCATCCATTTCATCATGGCTATACCGTCCATCCCCGGCATATCAATGTCGGTGATCACCAGGTCAAATGCACTTTTCTCCAGCTGGCCAAGGGATTCCTGGCCGTCCTGAGCCAGGGACACCTGAAAGCCTTCCATGGAAAGGAATTCAAACAACAGGTTACGAATGGTTGTCTCGTCATCCACGACAAGAATTTTTTTCGAGTTTTTCATCTTCATCCCCTATCTCATTCAGTGTTTACGAACAGCGACAAAGCAATGCACCTCACCCAACCCAAACGTCCTGCTTGAGCCTTTGCACCACTTCTTCCAACGCCATCATTCGCGATCCCTTGATGAAAATCAGGTCGCCTTCCTTTACGATGTGAGCCAGTCTCTCCACCATCTCATTCCGGCTGCAGACCTTGAACGCCCTCTTCAGAGGAAGGCCTGCCTCCACGGCTCCCCTGATCATTTCAGGTGCGTAGTCACCCAGGGCCACAAAACAGCTTGCTCCAGCCCGGGCCACCCGTCTTCCAGCGGCCCTGTGTTCGGGAATGCTTTCCGCACCCAATTCTTTCATGTCACCCAGGGCTACGATGAGCCTGCGCCCTCCTTGAACCATGGATGCCACAACGTTCAATGCCGCCTTCAAAGAAGCGGGGTTGGCGTTGTATGTATCATCTACCAGGGCAATACCGCCGGGAAAGAAAACAGTTTCAAACCTGCCCTTCATCCCTCGGAACATTTCCAGTCCCCTCACAACGTGATCCGGGCTCAAACCGAAGGCAAAGCCCACGGAAGCTGCGGCAAGTCCATTCAAGACATTGTGTGATCCCGGAACGCCGAGACGAACCGGCCATGCGTCTCCCCGGTACAGCAACGTAAAAGCAATCCCCCCTGTTGTTGTATGACGGACTTCCTCGGCACGTACATCATTGCTCGATCCCATGCCGAAGGTCATCACATTGCCACCAAGGGTACGAGCTGCATTTATCAAAAAGCTGTCATCGCCGTTTATGATAACCCGGTTCCCGGGAGACATGTTCTCCACGAGTTCCCATTTTGCCTTTCCCACGTCTTCAATTGTTCCGAGGCCTTCCAGATGCACTTTTGCCACATTGGTAATCAGGCCGATATCGGGATTCGATATCTCGGTCAGACGGGCAATCTCACCGGGGTGATTCATGCCCAATTCCACAATGGCCCTGGTCATCCCAGGCCCCATCTGCAGGAGCGTCAGGGGAAGCCCGATGAGGTTGTTGAAATTTCCCTTGCTCTTGAGTATCCGCCCTCCCTGTTCCAGGATATGTGCCGTCATCTCCTTCGCTGTTGTCTTGCCGACACTCCCTGTTATCCCCACAACCGGTGTATCGTATTGCCTCCTCCACCAGTGGGCCAGGTCTCCCAGAGATTGAAGGGTGTCATCAACCTCAATGATTGCGGCGCTGTCCTTTTCTCCCTCCTGTCCCAGGAGTGTTTCAGGGTGAAGGAGGTACGTTCCGGACACCACGGCTCCTGAAGCCCCTGCTTTCAGGGCATCCCTGGCGAAATCGTGTCCGTCGTAATTCTCTCCTTTGAGGGCCCAGAAAAGCTCACACGCCCCGACCCTTCTGGAATCCGTGTTGATACCCGAAATGGGAAGATCACTTCTTCCGGAGACCAGTCTTCCCCGGATGGGCGATAGGATCTCTGCTGCGGTTATTTTTCCCCACTCAGGCGTCATTCCGATCCTTCATAAGGCCGCATCAGCGGCGATTTTCCGATCATCGAAGTGCCTCTTCTCTTCCCCGATAATCTGATAGGTTTCATGTCCCTTCCCTGCGATAAGAATCAGATCTTTCTCCGTGCTGATAGTGATGGCCCTCCGAATGGCCTCCCCCCGTTCGGGCAGGACCTGATATCCATTGGATGGCGCCTTCAAGGTCAACAATTCCTCAATCCTTTCCATCCCGGCCTCACGGACGCCATTTTCGATCTGAGAGATTATGGCAACGGGATCTTCGCTGCGTGGGTTGTCAGAGGTCAGCAGGACCAAATCGCTGAGTTCCGCAGCAACCCGACCCATCTCTCTTCTTTTTCCCTTGTCACGATCCCCTCCACACCCGAAGACGCAGATGAGTCTGCCCTGTGCGAGAGATCTTACGGCAGACAGGGCCTTTGCCAGCGCATCAGGCGTATGGGCGAAATCCACGATAATCCTCTTTCGTTGGTTGTTCATGACCCTTTCAAGTCGCCCGGGGATCGATGGAAGGTTGCCTATACCGGCTATCACCTCGTCAAGCTCCACACCCAGGGTGAGGGCGGCAGCCGAGGCAGCCAGGATGTTGTATATGTTGAAATTGCCTATAAGAGGTGACTCAAAAGGCCTCTCACCTCGAGGAGTGATAAGGGTCCCTCGAATTCCGGAATCACCCACATGAACATCTTCGGCCCTGAAATGAGATCTTTTTCCAAGCCCGTAAGTTGCCACATTCACCTTCGTCTTTTCCCTCAGAGCCTCCCCCCATGGATCGTCCAGGTTAATGACGGCCGTTGGTCCCTCACCGATGTCTCCTTTTTCCAACTCCCAAAAAAGCCTGCCTTTGGTTTCAAAATAGGCCTCCATGGAAGGGTGATAGTCCAGGTGGTCTCTCGATAGATTCGTGAAAACAGCCGTGCGAAATGAACAGGCGCTTGTTCTTCCCTGATCCAGGGCATGGGAGGAGACCTCCATGACGACATCCGTTACACCCTTGTCGGCCATTTCTCTCATGATCCGCATAAGGTCCAGAGATTCAGGGGTGGTAACAGGCGCCCTGTAAACGTGACCCGGCAATCGATAGTTTATGGTTCCAATGACCCCCGGTTTTTTCCCTGCGGTCTTCAAAATTGCTTCGAGAAGATAACTGGTGGTGGTCTTGCCGTTGGTCCCCGTGATCCCGATGAGATTCATGTGTTCAAAGGGGCGGCCGTAGAATTGGGCGGCCACCTGTGCCAGGGCCTCGCGTGAATTGCGGGCCAGGATGACGGAGGTCCTCCCGGGATCTTCCTTGAATTCCTCCGCCAATACAGCCGAAGCTCCCCGCGCGATGGCCTCGTGCAGGAACCTGTGGCCATCCAGGGTCACTCCCCTGAGGGCCACAAAGAGATCACCGGGAGTTACGGAACGGGAATCATAGGTTATGGAGTGGACCTCTTGTTCGGGGTCTCCAGTGAACCTCTCATAATTTATATTTTGAAGAATGCTTCCCAGTTTCATGGTTTCCCGTTG
>JBAPTR010000234.1:0-13050 GCA_049282265.1 Desulfatiglandaceae bacterium
AATGTATGTACTCCGGATTCCTTTGGCACTTATCTATTTTTGATTGCTGGCAGTTCCGAATTACCACCAGCCATAGCGCCAGACCTCGCTATTTGCGCCACAATCAACGATCTCCCGCAAAAACCTATCTACCTATTCTATTTCCAGATAACGAGTCGCTGGAACAATTAAAAATATTGTATCTAATTCTACTTTGTCAGATTCGCGCCGCGCTGTGGCGGCGAAAAGGTGTCGTTAAGAAGTCAATTATATAGTTGATATAACATTATAAATACGCTATATTGCTGTCCATGAGACGAAGAAATCAATGGGGGGTCGGGCTAAATCACAACAGCCCGCCCGAACATCCACCGAATTGAGAAAGGATTTTACCATGACAACAGCCCCCTTCGGGGGGTAGCAGATGATTTTACAAATTATTTCAATTGCTTTCGAGACCATTTTCAAACAAAAACCCGTCATTGCAGCCGGCACGGAGCCCGGTACTTCAAAGGACTGGTGCAGGCCGAGAAGAAGAACATGGAGCGGATGGCCGAGGCAGTGCCTGAAACCGATGCGCAGGCATTGCAAAATTTTTTGTCCAACTCCCCTTGGGATCCCGATGCCGTCATTGGCCATGTGGCTGAGCGCGCCAACGATGCGCTGGGCAAAGATAAGTGCTTGTTGATCGATGAAACCGGTATTCCGAAGAAAGGGGAAAAATCGGTCGGTGTCGGCAGGCAATGGTGCGGCGCCCTCGGTAAAGTGGACAATTGCCAGGTGGCCGTATTTGCTGTTCTGGGCCATAGCAGGCATGCAGCGCCCATCGATTGCCGATTGTTTCTTCCCAAATCTTGGGTCAAAGATCGGGAAAGGTGTAAGCAGGCGGGGGTTCCTTCCCACCGTCTCAAATATCTTCGCAAACATGATCTGGCCCTTGAGATGGTGCGTACGGCCAGAGATCGAGGGATTGATTTTACCTGGGTGGGTTGTGATGGTTTCTACGGTGAAGATCCCGACTTTCTGCGGGAATTGGATCAGATGGATGAAATCTTCATGGCTGATGTGCATTGCGACCAAATGATCCGGCTTGAAGACCCTCAGCCTCATGTGCCCCCGCGTAGGTCCCAACGAGGTCGGAAGCCGAAAAAACTCAAGGCACAGAGTGCGTCGATTCGGGTGGATACATGGGTTCACCAACAACCCTCCTCAGCATGGCAGCGTACCCGAGTGCGGGATACCACCAAGGGTAACCTCGTGGTAGATATGCTCCATCAACGCGTGTGGCTGTGGGATGGAAAAGAAGCCAATGCCCATCAATGGCACCTGGTCGTTCGCCGCGAGGTAGACGGAAATAAGATCAAATACAGTCTTAGCAACGCCCCTTCAGACACCCCTTTGGTCCGCCTGGCGTTTCAGCAGGCCCAACGTTACTGGGTTGAAAGGGCGTTTCAAGATGCCAAGCAGCAATGTGGACTCGATGAATATCAGTTCCGCGGATGGCGTGGATGGCATCATCATATGGCCCTCGTGTTAATGGCAATGCAATTCATGCTCGAACAGCGCTTGCAGAATCAAGAGCTCTATCCGCTTCTGAGTTCTGCTGATATTGTTTCATTGCTCAAATACTTCCTTCCAAAGCGAGTGGCAGATCAGGAAGAGGTCTTCCGCCAGATGGCGATTCGGCATAAGAAACGGCAAGCGGCAATCGATTCAGCTTGGAAAATTCAGAGTAGGCGCCTCGCCCGTGCCTACCCTAACAGCTAATGTGACAAAGTAGAATTAGAAAGGGTCTGAAAAAGAGTGTCAGGTTCGGCTCCACTTCGTTGCTCATAGGCTGCCGTTTGCGGTATAAACCAGCTTTTTACAAAGTCATCATGGTTTGAATACAAAAAAACAGGTGGTACGGCTAAAATGGTCTTGAATCTGCTTGACGGTGTGAAATCCGCAGAAATAAAAATTTCAAAAGAAACTAAAAATCTTAGCAATTTTGTCAAAGACAAGGGCCTGTCCATGGTGGACAGGATTGAATGCTTTGAGGATATCATCAGTATGGAAATCGGCGATACCTCTTTGAATCGGGCGCGAAATCTTGAAAGGGAACTGGATATCCGTCAGCTGTATATCAAATACGAGGGGGAAAACCCTTCAGGGACACAGAAGGACAGGATCGCTTTTGCACAGGTTCATGATGCCTTTAGGCGCGGTTTCGATGTCATCTCGCTTGCAACCTGTGGAAACTACGGTGTCGCCGTTGCCTTTGCTGCATTCCTGGCAGGATTGGAATGTAAAATCTTTATCCCGGAACGCTACCACACAGAGCGGATTAAGGAGATGGAAGCCTTTCATTCCCAAATCATCCGTTTGCCTGGATCATACGAGGATACGGTAACAGAATCCAGCAGGCGTGCCGTTGAAAATGAATGGTATGATGCAAACCCGGGTAGCGCCAATACCCCGCTGCAAATTTCAGCCTATGCAGGCATTGCCGATGAGATTTATGATCAACTGCATGATGCGCCCAAATGCATTGCCTCTCCGGTATCAAACGGTACGCTTCTGGCCGGAATCTACAGAGGGTTTGTCAGCCTTTACAAACGGGGAAAAACTTCCCGGATCCCGATGTTCATTGCCGGATCGGCCGCCAATAAAAACCCGATCATTACCTCATTTAAAGCCGGACTGGAAGAGTGCAGGGATATAGACCCAAAACAGGTAAAGGAAACCGCTATCAATGAACCGCTGATCAACTGGCATAGTTTTGACGGTAATGAAGCCTTATATGCCTTGCGACAAACTAACGGGGATGCAAGGCATATCAGTGATAAAAAGATGCGGGAGATGAGTACATTCCTTCACAAAAAGGAAGGATACAGGATTCTTCCTGCTTCTACGGCCGGCCTGATTGCCATGTTGGAAAAGCATGAAAAAGACGAATTTGTCAACGATCGATATGTTGCTATATTAACAGGGAGATACTAGTCCATGGCACAGACAATTGATGGGAAAGCGCTGGTATATGCAGATGGGGCATTTAATACCCCGGAAGGTAAAACCGCACATGGTCTGGTCAGGTTTACACAAAGATATGAAGTGGTGGGTGTGATTGATCATGTCTATGCGGGAAAGGACTCGGGAATGGTTCTGGATGGCAGATCAAACGGCATCCCCATTTTTGAAACACTCAATGAAGCCATGAATACACTTACCCCTGAAAATCAGCCTCAAACCCTTGTCGTGGGGCTTGCTCCGGATGGCGGACGGTTGCCGCCTGAGGCCAAAGAGACATTGAAAGCCTCCCTGGAAAGAGGTTTGAACATCGATAGCGGGCTGCATGATTTTTTATATAAAGATAAAACACTGATGGCGATTGCAGAAAAAAATGGTTGCCGTGTACGGGATATCAGAAGGACACCTGACCGGGATGAACTGCATTTTTTTACTGGAAAAATTGAAAAGGTTGATTGCCTGAAAATTGCCGTTCTTGGTACGGATTCCGCCATCGGCAAACGGACCACGGCATGGATCATCGTCCATGCGGCAAGGAAGGCTGGCCTCAAGGCTGAAATGGTGGGCACGGGACAGACCGCCTGGATGCAGGGCGCAAAATATTCCATGATCATGGACAGCTGTATCAACGATTTTGTATCCGGCGAGATTGAGCATGCGGTTTATGAAGCATGGAAAAACGAGTCCCCGGATATTCTTCTCATCGAAGGGCAGGGAAGTCTCATGAATCCGGCCTATCCTGGAGGTTTTGAGATTCTCGCCGCTGGGCGCCCCGATCATGTTATCCTTCAGCATGCCCCAAAGCGGGAGGAATATGATGGATTCCCCGGGTACAGATTGCATTCGTTGCCGGAACAGATCAATGCCATTGAAACACTTTCCGATAAAAACAAGGTGATTGCCGTGACGGTTAACCATGAACTTATGGAAAGAGACGAGATATTGCAAGCCTGCGAAATGATAACCAAAGAAACCGGACTACCCGCCTTTGATGTGCTTGAATTCGGTGCAGACAAGTTAATTAATCTGTTAAGGTCGCATCTAAAATGATAAATCTGGATTCATTTATTGTTTTAAAAAGACTCAGTGTCAAAAATATTCATATTGAACCTAAACGGGTAAAAGCTGAATATTGCGTCGAACACTTTTCAGGTCAAACAGCATCCTACGAATTGGTCTATTCCTATGACACGGCTTACTTCAACAGAAAAAATGCTGAAGACCTCAATCTGGCCTCCATGATGCTGGCCCAAGTGGCATTAAATTACGGCCTGTTTTTTGAAACCATTGAGTTTGACGGTCTGTTTGACAAAGCTGACCGCATCTTTCTTGCCAGCATGATGGAAAATACTTCCCGGGAAATCGTTACCAATAAGCTGTTGATCAAAAATGAATTTATCAAGCCGCCGTACAATGCTTTGACACCGGAGAAAAAAGCCAACTATACGAATGCAACGCTGATTTTTTCAAACACAAAGTTTGCGGGGCTGACATCCGACAGGGCACAAGAAAAAACCGACTCTGGAAAGTATGCCATCTTGAGCAGTGGGGGCAAAGACAGTCTTTTAACATACGGCATTGTCAATGAGATCGGTGAAACCTATCCGGTTTTCATAAACGAAGCCGGCCGTCACTGGTTTACCGCCGTCAATGCCTACCAGCATTTCAAGGAAATTGAACCCAATACGGAAAAGCCCTGGTGCAACAGTGACCGGGTATTTAACTGGATGCTGAAGCAATTGCCTTTTGTCAGGGAAGACTATGCCGGTATCCGGGCAGACATTTATCCTGTCCGCCTCTGGACGCTTGCCGTGTTCCTGTTCGGTGTGCTCCCGGTTGTCCGGAAAAAGGGAATCGGCAATGTTCTGGTCGGAAATGAATACGATACCACCGTTAAAGGGGAAACTGCGGGTATACCGCATTACAATGGCCTTTACGATCAGAGCAAGTACTTTGATAATGCTTTGACACGATATTACAGAAGCAAAGGTTGGCAGATCAATCAGTTTTCAATTCTGAGGAGCCTGTCCGAGCTGCTCATCATGAAAATATTGACGAAAAGGTATCCGGACCTTCAGCATCACCAGGTGTCCTGCCATGCGGCCCATAAAGACGGTGAAAGGATGTTCCCTTGCGGCAAATGCGAAAAATGCCGGAGAATTATCGGAATGCTGCGGGCCTTGGATGAAGACCCTTGTCGCTGCGGGTATACCAGAGAGCAGGTAGCCGGCGGCCTGACAGCATTGGGGCGTCAGTCTGTTAAACAAATCGGGAGCGACGCTTCCCATCTCTACCATCTTTTGCTCTCAAAAAACCTGATCGAAAAAAACGATCACACAAAACGGCTGGCAAAACAACATGATGAAATAACCAAACTCAGATTTGATACAGAACGAAGCACGCTTTCCGATTTGCCGGTCGATATCCGCAAACCCTTGTTTGATCTATTTTGCCAATACGCTGATGGCGCCGTTCAAAGGAAGGGGCATCACTGGATAGATGTTGAGTTGGACGACACCTTTTTAACCACGACACCTTATAAGAATGGATGATAAATGAAACATAAAATGACTGCCCCGGATTATATGTGGGAAACCCTGAAATGGCCCGAAATCGCTGAACGATTGAAAGTTGTCGATACGGCCATTCTGCCTTGCGGTGCCATAGAACAGCATGGTCCCCACTTGCCCCTTGATCTTGATTATTTTGATGCGGTGTATATGGCAAAAGAAGTGGCTAAAGCCTGCAGTGATCCCAAACCCTTTGTACTTCCGCCGATACCCTACGGGGTATCCTACCATCACAGTGATTTCAAGGGGACCATCTGCGTAACGAATGATTCCCTTTCCGCCATTGTCTACGATATCGGCATGAGCCTGGCTCACAACGGCATTAGAAAGATTGTCATTCTCAACGGCCATGGCGACAATGCACCCACGCTCAATTATGCCGCCCAGATGATCAACCGGGATGCAAAGATATTTGTCTGCGTGGAAACCGGTGAAACCAGTGATGTGGATATCTATAAGCTGACCGCCACGCAGAATGACATCCATGCAGGTGAAATTGAAACCAGCACAGCGCTGGCCGTCCGTCCCGAGCTTGTGGATATGGAAAAAGCAGAGGATCATACCCTGGATCTGGATAACGAGTACCTGGATTTTACGTCGGACCGGGGCGTAAGTTGGTATGTGCATACCAAACGCCTTTCAAAATCCGGCGTCATGGGAAATCCCACCCTTGGAACCGCTGAAAAAGGTCAAATATATTGGGAAATCATGATCCGCAAAATGACCGAGTTTGTCGAGACCATCAAGAACACACCTTCTGAAAAATTGTACCAGAACAGATATTGAGATGAAGATTAAAGAAATAGACTATTTCAGGTTGGATATGCCCCTATCGGTTCCCTATACCATTGCCTATGAGTCGGTGAGCCATGCTTCCAACATTATTTTGAAACTCATTACAGATACGGATATCATAGGTTGGGGATGCGCCGCACCGGATATTACGGTTACCGGTGAAACTCCGGAAGATGTGATCCGATCCATTGATACCGTGATCAAGGATCTGCTCAGGGGGCGCAATCCATTTCGAATCGCCCGGATAACCCATGATCTAAAAAAACGCATTCCCAAGGCATCCTCTGCAATTGCCATGGTGGATATGGCCTTATACGATCTAATGGCCAGAAAAGCGGGACTTCCCTTGTACCAAGTATTGGGCGGTTTCAGGAATAAAATCCACACCAGCATCACCATTGGAATCCTTCCTTTAGACGAAACCCTTGAACAGGCAAAAAAGCATCTAAAAAAAGGGTTTGCCATCCTCAAGCTTAAAGGTGGCCTCAATCTGGCCGAAGATATTGAGAAAGTATTGAAATTAAGGGAACAACTGGGAAGAGACTTTCTGTTGCGCTTTGATGCCAACCAGGGGTACACCCTTGAACAGTCTGTTGCATTCATTAACAGTATTGAATCCGCTAATCTTGAAATCATGGAGCAGCCCACCAGTCAGAAAAAAGATGAACGACTGGGCCGGGTGACTCAGGCTGTATCAGTTCCGGTGATGGCTGATGAGAGCATCAAAACCCTCCAGGATGCATTCAGATTGGCGAGAAATGAGCACATTGACATGATCAATATCAAACTCATGAAAATGGGCGGTATTTTTGAATCCCAGCACATCAATTCTGTTGCCAAAGCTGCGGGTCTGGAAGTAATGATTGGCTGTCTGGATGAATCTGCTCTCGGCATATCTGCGGGTTTGCATTTTGCACTAAGCCGCGCCAATATTGAATTTGCAGATCTTGATGGTCATCTCGACTTGTTGAATGATCCTTTTTCAGGGTTGTTTCATTTGAAAGACGGCATACTCACACCTTCAGATACACCGGGGCTGGGTCGGATCAGGCTGTAGCAAGGTGCCGATCCCCTGTCTTCTCCACCCCTGATAACTCAGTCATCCACCAGATCCCTGTCGCATACAGCCTTCCCCTTTCGTCTGAAGCACCGGCTCATTTGTCCAGTGTCAACGGGCTGACCCCTCCCCACTCAAACATCTTGACCTGTAGGATATAAACTTTTATTGTCTTCATAAAGACAAAGTTAATGATGTGATATGCAAATAACAATAGCGAAAAGAACTATAATTGATTAAGAATTTTTTCATGAAAAACAGGCTTTCTTTTTTTACAATAATGGCTTTAATGCTTGGGAGCTTATTACTGGTCCCGGGCCCGGTCTGCGGTGAAACAATTTCTTTTCCTTTGCAGCTGGATTATTCTTTTCTCAAAACCCTTGTGATTCAATCGGCTTTCACCGGCCCCGGCCAAACCATGGTCGTCACTGATCCGGACAACGCCTGCCAGCGAATTTCTCTTTCGAATCCCAGTTTTGCGGGTGAGAAGAATCTGTTGCGGATTGAAGTCGCTGTCCATCTGAAGGGGGGAACCCTCATGGGTGAAAACTGTTTATTTCCCCTCGAATGGGACGGGTACCTGGTGGCGCATATGAAGCCCCGGATAAGCCCCGGCAGCTGGCAGCTGTCCTTTTATCCGGTGGATTCCGTTCTCCTGGACAGAAATCGCCGGCCGGTCAGTCTGATGGGCCATTTGTGGGATTTTTTTAAAGTGCCTGTCATGGCGCGCATGGGGCATATCCGTATCGCGGTCAATGAGCCGATAGATCAGCTGAAACCTTTTTTGCTTTCCGCCGTGCCGGAAGCAGACTATCCCCGCGTAAACGCCATGCTCGCAAGTCTCAGACCCGGTGTAATTGCCGCTGAACCGGAAGTGTTGAAATTACAAATTCTTGCAGACATTGAAACCGATACTGTCCCTGAAACACCACCGGCTCCAGCAGCTCTAACTTCCAGGGAGATTGATGACTTTATCAAAACGTGGGAAACATGGGATTCTTTTCTTGTTTCTACCCTGATGCCCCTGATGGACATGCCGTTAACCGCTGAGGAACGTGAAACGCTGCTGACCGTGTTGCTGGAAACCCGGTACCGGTTTGTTAGCGAACTTGAGGCAAAGGCCCCGGCTTCCTCCGGAGATTTCGTGAGGGAGCAGTTTGTGGATGCCTGGGTAAAACTTTCGCCCATTTTTAAGAAGCATTTGGCTAATCATATGTCTGGTCAGCCGTCCGCCAATTCATGGGGATACCTTGCGTTTTTTACCGCGTCGGATGCTTTGGCCGCACTGGATAAACTCGGGCCGCTATTTAATATTGAAATCAGCGAAAACGGATTCATCCGGCTGGCGCGGATGCTGTCTGAGAATAAAGACCTTATCCTGCAATACAGCCTGCAGGTTGATCCGGGTTTGAGAAATCTTCTGGGCCTGGAGCCGCCCCTGGAGATCACCGGTCCTGATTTTATCGAAGAACTTCCGGACCAGGAAGATATGGAAAAGGAACCTGAAAAGAAAATTCCACGCACATCCATGAATTCCCGGCAGTCGATCATATCGGTACTTTACATGGCATTGACGCCGGAGGTTTGCTGGGCGGGAAAATCCGGATCATCCCCCAGCCTGAAAGAAATGCGACAGTGGCTGGTGAACAGGGACAATGTTGAAACCCATTTTAAAAAAACCAAAACCCTGCTGGAGGCCGCCACCCGGGAAAACTTAAAAAAGAACAGCATCCCGGAGAGCTATCACCAGATGTTTCAGAAGGCGGTTTTCGCCACCGCATGGCAGGAGACCTGTTTTCGCCAGTTTATTGTTGATAAAAAGAAACTGACCTATATCCGGTCACACAACAACACGTCCGTCGGCATTATGCAGATTAATGAACGGGTATGGCGGGGGATGTACAATATTGAGCACCTCCGGTGGGACATCGACTACAATGCCGCTGCGGGGATTGAGATATTGAATCTTTATTTAAAGAAATATGCGCTGCCCAAAATGAAATCCCTCAAGGGGAAGGATGTTTTAGACGACGACGGGGTGGCATGCTCCCTGTATGCCATGTACAATGCCGGCCCTGGCGGATTTTCCGGGTATGTTAAACGCCGGAGCTCCGGAAATTTTTCCAAAATAGACAATCATTTCAGGGAAAAATATACCTGGGTGAAGAACGGTCAGTGGAAGAGGCTGAAAGATTGTTATTAGCCCGTTGCCGGTAGATACGTTCTAGAGGTTCGGGTATCGCACTAAGGCTGAGCGAAATTTTCGCTTCCTCGGATGTGAAAAGATGCTTTAGAATCCTTATCTCTACACCAGATTCAGTTGCGGGAAACCCCACAGGCATTTTATCGAGATGTTTTTGTAATTCCCGATAGATATCTATCTCACCATTCATTGGATTCCTCCTTATCTCTTAATTCACGAGTATCCACAACAAAACGAACCGTGCGCCATTGTCGGACCATAGAAGGACGAAATGATTACTTGATGTCCATCGACCTGCGTGAGGATAGAATGGAATCAGAGAAGGTCATGATAATAGCTCAAAGAAAGAGAGACCCCTTCTTTGCAAGAAATGGAAAGATTTAGGGGCCTCCTGAAATTGAGAGCATCATTTACGAATCCTGTACCACATTGCCGGTGCATGATTCGGCGAGAAGTCATCACGGTTCTTTCAGGATGAACCGTTCGTAAGTTGATAAAAATAGTCTTGGGTTTGGCCTTCATGAATGATGGAAAGAACGTCTTGGACTGGCTATATCCTCGACGCACAAGGCTGAATCCCGCAAAGTCCGAGTCCGAAAAAGGGAGTTCTTGCACGATCACGCAACCCTTCTCTTATTTCAGAAAGAAAAACGCTTATCTTTTTCACCTTCCCTGCGGCGAATGCCATTGCCGGTACCAGAGTGTGTTATGGGATCCTTTCGTCTGGCTTCAGCTTGATCAAAGTCTTCGATCATCTCCTTGAGTTTCACATCCAATTGATTTCGTCTATTTTCTTCCACGATTAGCTCCTTTTTCTCTTTAATGTGTTTTGTGATTTCTGAGTTTTTTGTTATGAATGTTGCCCATCGCATCACAGCAACATATTGAAATTCAAGGTCATTGCACTATTCACATGCAATCGACTGAGGATAAGTTCAAGATCCCCAAATCAGATTTTCTGTCTGTTTATCACTTCAAGCGGTAGGTTATTAATCCATGGGATAGATCATATGGTGAGACGCTTACCTGGACTTGATCTCCAACCAACACCTTGATGACGTTACCTTCTAATTGACTAAATCCTTTCGACTCAATCTGACCCTTGTCTTCTCACCCCTGCATCGGCCAAGGAGAAAAATGAGACTCTCAGCCTCGGGTTGAAAAAAAAGCGGAAGTGCCTATCTCCCCAAAGCATCTCCGCTTAAAGTCACAAGCAATAATCAATAATATAATTATACTCGAATCCGCCCTTGGAAGTCAAGAAAAAACAAGCACCTTGATCTTTGGAAAGTCAAACCCCGACCTCCACCCAAAGCGACTGGACCGCCAAAGACCCATGGAACATCATATCGACTATTCCATGTCCCAGCTCCCTGTTTCGGATAAGTCGCTTTATGTCGACCCGCGATATCCCGACATTTGCGCAGCCTGATTCTTGAAATTGAGATGCGGGTTGGCGGAAGTTGCATTCTCCGCAAACTTAATTCTTGGCCATCAAGTCATCAGCAAAAACGATCTCCCGGAAGTGTGATTACAATAAGAAAGCATTACAGGCCCTCTTGCACCGATGCTCAGACCCGAGATACCTTGCCATGACATGCACATCCTCTGTCCATTGCCATCCCGGATATTTATTCTCTTATCACAGACTCTGGTGAGGATGTGATCCATAGCAGATATCTGTATCTGCGACGGCTTTGATTAGATGCTTCAGTCAATATTTTCCGGCTGACCGGACTTTTGACTACGTATCGTAATCATCGCTTTTAGGTGCAACCGAAAACGATAGACTACCAGCAGTATAGTTGATTTTGGAACGCCAAAGAAGAGGCAGAGCCGAGTGACTCTGCCTCCTCTCTGACTTCTTGGCTGTGATTTACTTCTACGGTTCAACTATTTTCCAAGTTCCCTTTCCCCTTGAGATAGCCTGGTAAGTTCCTTTTTCGGCATGCCTCATGTTTCTTCTGGTATACTCAAAGCTTCCCTGAATTCCTTTGAATTTTCCAGTTCCTCCTATTATTTTGCCCTTTCCGCTGGCCGGCTTGGGGCCAAGCTGGGTTGCCTCTTCGGTCAGTTCCGTGATTACTTTATCACCATCTTTATCAGTGTCAATTATGTATCCTCGCAATCTCCCCACTCCATTTTCATAATACATAATACCCATATTGTGGGTTGACGTCTCATGGAATGGCATTGCTGTTCCTCCTTTCATTAGGCAGAACCCCGGCTTATTTGTCTACAAACCCATCTTCTCGGCACGGATTGGATAAATGATCCCTCCCCCACCGCCATCTTCAAGGCCTGGGTCAAAACAGCGGGCACTACGAAACACCCTTTCGAGTAGTTCTTCTTTTCATAACTACCTCATCCTTTCGTTAGATTACGGATTCATTCCAATAGCCGGAATTGTCTGTAGAACAAAACTAATTCCCTTGAACACAGTGTTCATCAACAGCGAACAAAGTTCAGGGAAAGGGATAGGTACCCGGTGACTTTGTTTCGTGCCCCAACGGCAGGGGTGAAAAAGAAACTGAGGAGGGAATAGGAAGCAAAGCCTGTTCGGCTGGGTGCAGAGAGGAGGTAAGATCAAACTCAAGAGTAAGGGGAAAATGAGGGGAATGCGAATGAAGGCGAGCTTGGGAATTCCGGCCGCTTTAGAACGGTTATGAGGGATGGCTCCCGACAGATCAACTCCCTATCGGGAGCGGTGCAGGATATATTTGAGGTGTGTACACATGAAGTGAGCCCTGAAAAAGGTTGCGGAGTGAACTGGTATGCGTTTTCTCAGTGCCGGAAAGGTAACAATTCTAACAGGAAGAGATGGATTCGCAGTGTATTGGATCTCAGCGGCGGAGCTGCTCGTGAAGGAATATTGGCAAAATCTAAGATAAATTATCAACCAATGTGCAAATGGAAGTCAAGCTTTTTCGAAGTCTTTGTATCTTATCCTTTCAGAAAATGATCAGACGGCTATGAATCGTTTGAGTGTGGCCTTTATTTTGTGACGACTACCAGATGAATCCTTAAAAATTGGTCGAGTGAAGGATAACCCAAATGAGTCGTTACCCCGGTCTCCTTTTCGAAAGAGTTGATTTCAAGGAATTTTCAAACGAGTGATTATTTGCATAACCCGAATGCCACACCTGCTCAAAATCTATTGAACAATTCGTCTGGTAATAGAAACAAAATCCAGTGCCCCAAATCAGTTTTTTCGAGTGAAATCAAAATTGCCAGATATAAATTGTCTTAGAGCACACATCTTACGCCTTATGTGGTGAATCCAATAAAATACGTGTGACCCCTTTTCCACACCGCCCGGGAACTCAGTTCCAGCACCTCGTTTAGCTGTTTTAAAAGACGAACCATTTTGTAGATGGTGGCGATGCCGGTCGTCGGAAACTGGCACCTGACGGTTTTATAGATCCTTTCCACGGAGG
>JBAPTR010000235.1:0-10860 GCA_049282265.1 Desulfatiglandaceae bacterium
GTACTATGTCCTTCCTGCGCCCAAGGAAGAACTGAGAACGCCTGTGTCCTTTCGGTGGTTTGCCGAGGGCCGCCTCAAAGACACTCCGGAGCTTGGACCCTTGCCGGGAGATTATACGGAGAAGCTCTGGGAAGGACTCCAGACCCAATCGGGCAAAATAGAGTTTGAGTGTTCCAGCCTCAAGAGATTTGACCCGAATGATCCCGAAAGGCCTGTTATAACCAAGTATATTCCTTCCTGGGAAGGGCATCACACAAAGGAACTGTATGAAAAATATCCATTGCAATTGATATCTCCGCACCCCCGTTACAGCTTTCATACCATGGGAGACGGCAAGGACAGTACCGTCAATGACGTCAAGAACCATAGAGTCTTGGTCAATGGCTACTATTACTGGATCGTCAGGATTCATTCAAAAGATGCAGAACAACGGGATATACATGAAAAGGATCTTGTGAAGGTGTTCAATGACAGGGGCGCGGTCATCTGTGCTGCCCAGGTGACGGAACGTGTTCGACCCGGCACGGTTCATTCCTACGAATCTTCCGCCAAGTACGATCCGGTGGGAGAACCCGGGTATTCGGCGGATCGTGGGGGATGTATTAATCAACTGACCCCGAGCCGTATGATGATAAAAAAATCTCACGGTACAGCATCGAATTCTTGTCTCGTACAGATAGCACTCTGGAAGGGGGAGGAAGGCATCAAATGAAAAAATACAACTTGATCATTGACGTGGAAAAATGTGAGGATTGCAATAACTGTTTTCTCTCCTGCAAAGATGAATACGTGGACAATGACTGGCCAGGCTATACGGCCGCTCAACCCCGCCACGGCCACCGGTGGATAAACATCATGGGTAAAGAGAGAGGCCGGTTTCCTGTGGTAGACGTGGCCTATTTACCCGTCCCCTGCATGCACTGCGACAACGCTCCCTGTATCCGCGCGGCAAAGGACGCTGCTGTTTACAAGAGAGATGATGGAATAGTCATTATTGACCCGGTAAAAGCGCGGGGCCGGAGGGATATAGTCAAGGCATGCCCGTACAACGTCATCTGGTGGAATGAAGAACAGGATCTCCCCCAAAAATGCACCCTTTGTGCGCATCTGTTGGACGATGGTTGGAAACAACCCCGATGCGTTCAGGCCTGTCCGACCGGTGCACTGCGTGTGGTTTACGCCGAAGACAGTACGATACAGGAAATCATTAAATCCGAGCAATTGGAGGTCTTGCATCCTGAATACAGAACGCAACCACGTGTCTATTACAAGAATTTATTCCGTTTCTTTAAATGCTTCATAACCGGCAGCGTTGCCTTTGAAAAGGACGGTATGACCGACTGTGCAGTGGGAGCGGAGGTGAGCTTGGTAAGGGATTCGAAGGAAATCAACGGGCAGTTGACGGACAATTTCGGGGACTTCAGGTTTGACAAGCTTGATGAAGACAGTGGAGACTATCGTGTCGAGATCACATACAAAGGTTTCGAGAAAAAGGTGTTGGAAATTGACTTGAATAAAAGCAGCAACATGGGAACTATAATTTTCCATAGAAAAAGGAGCACTGATCATGGAGGAGCTGAAAGAAAGGATGTCGACGAGTATCTCCACCGCCGAACTGGAACGGCGATGGAAGGCCGTCAGGGAGATAATGCAGGATCACAAGATCGATTATCTCCTGATGCGAAATGATGAGGAATTTATCGGGGGGTATGTCAGATGGTTCACCGATATTCCTGCCCGTCACAGCTATCCCTTCACCGTGATTTTTCCCATCGATGAAGAAATGACCCTGATCAATTGCGGACCCACACCCCCGGGGGACCCCTTTCCTCCAGCGTGGTCGGTTCGCGGAGTAAAAACAAGGCTGGGAGCGCCCTACTTCCCATCGGTTCACTATACCTATGAATATGATGCGGAACTCGCCGTTAGCGTGTTGAAAGCGAAGAAACGGGCCAGGATCGGTCTGGTGGGGAAATCCTACATTCCCATGAATTTCTTCCATTACTTGAGCACGCACCTTAGCGACGCCAAATTTGTCGATATGACGGATCACATCGATCAGATCAAAGCAATCAAAAGTCCTGAGGAAATTGAGCTGATTAAACAGTGTGCGGCCATCCAGGATCTGGCCATTGAGCATGTGAAAAAGGAGCTTAGACCCGGAAGGAGGACTTTTGAAATTCATGCAGAAGCACAGTATTCTGTTATGATGCAGGGAAGCGAAAGACAATTGATCTTGATCAATTCCGGCCCCCAAGGCGCCCCGGTCCCTTTTACGTTTCGTCGTTTTCAAAACAGGGTCATCCAGAAAGGGGATCAGGTTTCACTCTTGATAGAAGTGAATGGACCCGGTGGCTTTTATGCTGAAATTGCCAGGATTTTCTCTCTGGGGGAGCCCACACAGGAGTTGCTGGATGCCTACTCCGTATCTGTAGATGCCCAGACACACACCCTCAATCTCATGAAGCCGGGCGCCGACCCGAGAGAGATTCTGAAGGCAAATAATGCGTTTTTGACCAAAAAGGGATACGAGAAAGAAAGGAGGCTTTACGCTCACGGCCAGGGATATGATCTGGTTGAAAGACCCGTGATGCTAAAAGATGAAACCATGGAAATCAAGGCCGGGCACAACATGACGGTACACCCCGCCGCATGTAACGATACAGTCTGGGCCACGGTTTGCGATAATTACATCATCACCGAGGACGGGCCCGGCCCCTGTCTCCACAAGACACCCAAGGAAATCATTGTCTTGTAGTATCAATGGAGGATTCAGCAATGAACTTGCTCGTATTGAACCATGCTGCCGGGAAATACAAGGAAATTCTGGAACCGAAATTTCCAGAAATAACGATCCATGCAGCCGAAACGGAAGAGGCCGTGGGCCCATTCATAGAAAAGGCTGATATCATTACTACCATTCATATTTCCGACGACCAGATCAAGAGGGCTAAGAACCTCAAGTGGATTCAGGCCATGACGACAGGAACAGATTATATCACCAAACTTCCTTCCCTGAAAAAAGATGTCCTCTTGACCTCCACTCGAGGAATCCATGGACCCCAGATGTCTGAGATGGCCTTGCTCCTGATGATCGCTCTCAATCGGAATTTCCCCAAGATTATTGGGAATCAGACTCGAAAGCTCTGGGAGCGTTGGCCGACGCGACTCCTATACAAGAAAACGGTGGGGATTCTGGGCGTGGGAATCATTGGAGAGGCAATCGCTCAGAAATGCAAGGCCTTCGACATGACCGTAATAGGCCTTGGCCATGTCCCACGGGAGGTCAATGCCGTTGATCAATTTTATGGGCTGGATAGACTTCATGATGTCATGGCGGAGGTCGACTATTTTATATGTGTCGCTCCTTCCACGCCTGATAACCGAAAAATGATTGGGGAGGAAGCCCTCGCACGAATGAAATCTTCCGCCTTTTTTATCAACATCGGCCGGGGCGAGGTGGTGGATGAGGAGGCTTTGATCACCATTCTGCAGGAGAAAAAAATCGCCGGAGCGGCCCTGGACACTTTTTGGAAGGAGCCCCTTCCTCTAGAGAACCCATTATGGAACCTGGAAAACGTAATCATAACTCCTCACGTGGGAGGCATGAGCGATATTTACGTGGATCAAGTCCTGACCATTTTTGAGGGGAATCTTCGCCGGTTTCTTCAGGGCGAGAGGCGAAGCCTGATCAATCTTGTCGAACATTAGGAAAAGCCATGATTAGATAGACGACGTGGACACGGGCAATCACCAAAAAATGCGCCTGTGTTGCGGCGAAATAGAGGGAAGGAGGTGGTAGGCGTTTCGGATATCCTAATTGATTTCCAAAGATAAAGGCCCTTTGTCGCAAAAAACAGCTTAGTGGAAAGGAGCAATCATGTCTAAGAAAAATCTGTTTTGTACCATAGTCATATTGGTTTTCTGTATGGGCACGTTAATACTCCCGGTCAACCCTGCTTCAGCCAAAACCTATACCATCAACTGTCTCACAGCCTGGCCCAAGTCCGCCTTCGAGTCAGGGGAGTTCCTCAAATTTCTGGATAATGTCCAGAAGGACGCCGACAAGAAGTACCCCGGGGAATTGAAAATGGTTTACAAGGGTGCGGGAGAGGTCGTCGCCACCAAAAATCAGGTGGAGGCATGCCGCTCCGGTCTTGTTGAGATGGTCTACACCGCAGGCAGTTACTATACCTCGATTCTGCCTGTCGTCGACATCATGAGTCTCACTGACTTGATGCCCTGGCAGGAGCGAAAGGCCGGGGTCTTCGCGTATCTGAACAAGCTGCACAACAAGGCTAATATCGAGATGTTGGGGCGTGTGGGAACCGGAAGTTTTTTCAATCTTTTTCTGGCAAAGCCCATCCAGAAGGTGGATGATCTTAAGGGCAGGAAAATCAGGTGTTCCCCCACCACGATCCCCTTTATGAAGGCCGTGGGGGCAACGCCGATTCAGATGCCGCCTCCGGATATCTACACAGCCATGGAGCGAGGAGTCGTGGACGGCTACCTTCTCCCCCCCGGGACCATCCGGGACTTCGGGCTGGTGCCTGTATCCAAGTACATGGTCTTTCCAGGCATCTATCAGCCCTGTCAATTCGTTCTCATGAACCTGAATGTGTGGAAGAAGCTCCCAAAGCATCTTCGAATCCTGCTGGTTAAACATACGGAGAAAATGGCCCACTTCAACATCGAGGACCAGTTGGCGCAGCTCAAGAAGGAAGAGGGTGAGTTCAAAAAAGATGGAATGCAATTCATTGATTTGTCCCCTGTAGAAGCAGCCAAGTATAGAAAGACAGCGAACGATGCCCTCTATAACACCGTTGAGAAAAAGGCCCCGAAAGAGGCAAAAAAACTTCTAAAGATGATCACCAAAAAATAGAGGCCCGACTGGTATTTTGAGGAAGTCGTGAAGAGGGGAGGAGGAGGCCTATGGCCAAAATGCTAAATCGGGTTTGCAGCGCTATGGCGGCCCTTGGGGGTCTTCTCCTCCTTTTTATCACCTTCTCCATAGGCTATTCCATTGTCACCCGAAAACTAAATCTACCTACGCCCGTGTGGGTGGTTCAGTTCGATGAGTATGCCCTGCTCTGGGTTCCCTTTCTTGCTACGGCGTGGATCCTGTCCAGGAACAAACATGTCTCCGTAGAGTTTCTGGTCCAGTATCTGGGCAGGAAAGGCAAAAAAGTAATGGATATCATCCACAACCTCGTGGGCATGATTCTGTGCGGGATCTTCTGCTGGTACGGGATCTATACGACCTGGGATTATTATGTCCGGGGAGTCATCGACGTGGCTTCCGTCGATGTTCCGAAGGCTTATGTGCTGCTCGTTATTCCCGTGGGCTTCTTTTTATTGACCCTGGAGTTCCTCAGCAAATTCCTCGCCGGATTGCTGAGTAAAGAGAGCGACGACGGCAAAGGCGAGACAGATTCAGGAACAGGAAGGGATCTCTGATATGGCATGGTGGGGCATTCTTCTCTTCTTTATCTTCGGTCTGCTGCTCTTTCTCATGGCAGGATTTCCGGTAGCCTTCTCCTTCTTCCTCATGGACCTCTTGGGAATAATCATTTTTATGGGCCCCCCCGGCCTACACAATGTCACCCTGCATGTTTACTCCTCCATTGCGACCTTTTCCCTCGCCCCGGTACCCATGTTCATTCTAATGGGCGAACTCATGTTCCACTCCAAGATAGCCAATAACACCATCGACATATTGGACCAGTGGCTGGGCCGTGTGCCCGGTCGATTGAGCCTTCTGGCGGCCTTGAGCGGGACCATGTTTGCCGCTACCAGCGGCTCCACCATGGCCAACACGGCCATGCTGGGTTCCGTGCTCCTGCCGGAGATGAAAAAGCGGGGCTACAGTGTTTCCATGTCCGTGGGACCCATCGTGGGAGTGGGAGGCCTTGCCATGCTCATTCCACCTTCCGCCCTGGCGGTGGTGCTTGCCAGCATCGGCAGGTTCTCCGTAGGCAAGATTCTTGTGGCAGGTGTCATTCCCGGAGTGATTCTGGGGGCTCTTTTTGCCGGCTACATTGTTCTGAATGCCTGGCTTAACCCTTCTATCGCCCCGAGCTATCAGGCCCAAAGTGATTCGCTCTCCAGAAGACTTTATTTGACCGTCAAGTATCTCCTCCCCATGGCCTTCATCATTTTCATGGTCCTGGGGGTGATAGTGGTGGGCATTGCCACACCCACGGAGGCGGCTGCATCAGGATTCATTGCCACCATGATGGTGGCCATCGGTTACAGGCGCTTCAACTGGAAGGTGCTGAAGGCCACGCTGACAGGCTCTTTGCAGATCACAGGCATGGTGTTCATGATCATCGCCGCATCCAAGACCTTCAGCAGCATTCTGGCCTTTACCGGGGCCTCAGGAGGCCTCACCAATCTGGTCCAGGGACTCAACGTGCATCCCATGATCATCGTGGTGTGCATGCAGCTCGTCATCGCCTTCATGGGAACTTTCATGGAGAGCGTTTCCATCATGATGATTTGCCTGCCTATTTTCATGCCCATATGCCATGTGCTTGGTTTTGATCCTGTGTGGTTTGGAATCCTTATGCTCATAAATCTTGAAATGGGACAGATAACACCCCCGTTTGGTATGTTGCTCTTTGTGATGAAGGGTGTGGCTCCACGAGAGGTGACCATTCAGGAGATCTGCAAGGCAGCCGTCCCTTATATCGTTTTTGATATTCTGGTAATGGTTATGATCATGATCTGGCCCCAAATTGCCATGTGGCTGCCAAGTTTGGTTAAGTGATGCCTGCCTGTTGTGAATCTTTCTGATGATTATTAGGCGAAGGGAGACTGTTTCTTGCCAGGCAAATGAGAGCGCACGTCAAAAAGAACATGAAGGCAAGAATTAGAGAGATTCTGGAACTGGCTGAACCCTTTCTCAATACGCGAAAGAACGACATCCATACTCGAATTTCAATTAATCTTGCCTTTCAACTTGCCCGGATAGAGAATGGCGACCTGGATATCGTGTTTCCCGCGATCATCCTGCACGATGTGGGCTGGAAAAAGGTGCCTGAAGAATTACAACTAAAGGCCTTCGGACCAAATGCATCGTCTCCGGAACTCAACAGAACGCACGAATTGGAGGGAGTCAAGATCGCAAAAGAAATCCTTTCAAAAGTAAGCTATGATCCCTACAAGACCTCAGAGATTATTGAAATTATTGACGGTCATGATTCAAGAAAAACAGCCATTTCCCTCAATGACAGCATTGTAAAAGATGCCGATAAATTGTGGCGATACTCTAAAGAAGGATTTTTCATCGATACCAAGAGATTTGGAGAAACTCCCGAGGAAGGATTGGGAAGACTGCGTACAAATTTGGACACCTGGTTTTTTACAAATTCAGCAAGAGCGCTCGCAGAGAAAGAGTTGACTCAACGGGAAAAAGAATTGAAGGAAGAAGAGCGCCCCAACCCCATAAGGGGTCATTGATTATCATCAATTTAATATAGAGCAAAGGGGAATTATGGAAAAAGAAGAACAGGTTGTCCATGCTCGGTTGGCCGCCGGACAGGGGAAAGGGATGGAGAGCGGGTATACCTTTTGTGATGGGTGTAACCAGACGCCGTTTTGTGGAATAAGGTTTGAAAAAAAAGGTAGCGACATAACGCGCGTGGAGCCATGGCCCGATTTTCCTGCGTCTCCTCCATGCTCAAAGGCATACGCAACTCTCCAGCGACTTTATCATCCAAACCGCCTAAAATATCCCATGAAGCGAACGAGGCCAAAAGGATCGACTGATCCTGGGTATGTCAGAATCTCCTGGAATGAAGCCTATGATATGATCACCAGTCATCTGAATCGAATAAAGGAAACGTATGGGCCTCATGCAGTTTTCTTTTACGTTGGGGACCCAAAGGAACCCCGGGCTGCTGTCCAGCGTCTCGCTGCCACATTTGGGTCTGTCAACTACGGATGTGAGAGTTCCACTGCCTGCAGACGGGCTGCAATGCTCGCGGAGTTGTTGACCTATGGATTCCCCACGATGGGGAATTTGCCGACCGAGGAGACAAAGGTGACGTTAATCTGGGGCACAAATCCGGCCTATTCCGGGCAACCTTTCATGTGCCATGCTCAACTCCTTGAGGCCAAGGAACGTGGAGTGAAATTTATCGTTGTTGACCCCAGGCTTACACCCACAGCCCAAACCCTGGCTCATATTCATCTGCAGCCGCGTCCAGCTACTACAGCGGCTTTGGCAGCAGGCATAATGCACGTGATATTTAAAGAAGACCTGCATGATAAGAAGTTTTGCAGGGACTGGATCCATGGAATTGATGAATTGAAAGACTATGTCAGGGAATTTCCTCCGGAAAAAGTTGAAAAAATTACCTGGGTTCCTGCTGACAAGATCATTGAGGCGGCCCGGCTTTACGCCACAAACGGGCCTGGAGGGATGAAGACAGGCGCTCAGGGGACAACCCACGATTCAAACGCAACAAATAATCATCGTGCCATCCTCCTTATCCCTGCCATATGCGGCTATTTGGATGTCCCAGGCGGTGTTTTGAAGCCTACAAATCCTCTTGTGGAAATGGCCGGACCATGGGCTGATGGGCCTCCAGCATTTTCCATGAGAAACAAAATGAATCAAATGAAGGAGCATAGGCTGGATATTGAGGCTTTTCCTGTCTGGGCGGAAAAGATGTGGGAGGTTCAAACCAATTATCTTGTTGAATGGATAAAGGAAGGAAAAATCAAGGGCCTTCTCGGATGGGGTCTGAACACCATGATTTGGCCTCAATCCCATGAATATCAACAGGCCATTGGAGGTCTGGAATTTGCTATGGCAGTGGACTATTTTTACCGTCCCTGGACCCATGATTATGTGGACCTTGTTTTGCCGGCAGCTATGAATTATGAACGGAAGGCCCCGTTTGCCTTTTTCGAGCGACAAATATTCGGGCGCAGCCCGATGGCTCCTTTGGGTGAGTGCAAAGAAGACTGGAAAATAGCGCTCGATATCGGAGTACGGCTGGGATACAAAGATCTTTTTTTCGACGGCGACGTGGAAGCGGCCTGCAATGAGATCCTTGGGTTATGGAAGATAACCTATGATGATTTGAGAAAAAACCAGGAAAGGGGAATTGGTATTCCTGCCAAGGGTCCTGAGTTGTTTAAAAAGCATGAAACTGGAGATATAAGGCCGGACAAGAAGCCAGGATTTATGACGCCGTCCGGAAAAATTGAGGCCGTATCAACGACCCTGAAAGAGTATGGGTACCCTGCTCTACCCGAATACAAAGAGCCCATGCAAACAACAACTGAATACCCTTTGATTCTAATATCCGGGTCAAGAATTCCTTTTATCACCCATAGTAAGTGGCGGGAGGATGCCCCGTGGTTGTTGGAACTTCAACGAGAACCCCTGCTGACCATCAATCCCAAAGATGCTGTAGAAAGAAAAATACAAGAAAGCGATGAAATCATTCTGAAAACAGCCTGGGGCCAAATGCAAGTGAAGGCAAAACCAACGATTATGGTTCCGCGAGGTGTTGTTGGCATCATGCATGGTTGGGCAAAGGCCAATGTGAATGAGTTGATACCAAGGCAATTCGATCCCATCTCCGGGTTTCCTGTTTTTAAAGAAGTCGTCTGTCAAGTGAGCAAAATATAAATGAGACCCAGCAAGAAGGGAGGCTAAGTATACATGGCAAAATATGGAATGGTTGTTGATCTCAACAGGTGTACGGGATGCATGACATGTGTCATAGCGTGCAAAGAGGAAAATCTTACCCGACCGGGTGTATCGTGGAATAAAGTCTTGGAGGTGGAAAATGAATCATTGGAACGTATCATTTATTTCCGATATGCCTGTATGCACTGTGATGATCCACCCTGCGAAAAGGCATGCCCGAATGGAGCTATTCAGAAACGCAAAGACGGCATTGTTCTTGTTGATAAAGACAAGTGCAGGGGTGCTCATACCTGCATAGCAGCGTGCCCTTACGGGGTAATAAGCATCAATCCTGATAAAGAGTATTTTCCCGGCCAGGATGTGCCTTTACAGGCAAGGGCGGAATCAAACCGTGTGCATCCAACAGGAAAGGCATCCATGTGTACCTTATGTGCACATCGAATCGATGAAGGCAAGGAACCTGCATGCGTGGTAGCCTGCCCCTCACAGGCAATGACCTTCGTCGACCTGGATGATCCTCAAAATCTGATGCTGAACAAAATTCCGAAACCAAAGGCACTTCTTGCGTCTGAAGGGACCAATCCGAAGGTTCGGTACATTATCTCTAATGATCTTTTCAAAGATGTGGAACGCAAAATTTCGAAAGAACCTGATGCCCATCCGTAGACTCATTTGCGGTTCGAGCGAGTTTCTGATTCAGAGAAAAATGTGGGGGCGCCCGGAATATCTTTCTCTGATATCCATTCATGGCTTATTTCAACTTTTTTTGATTTAAATACATAATAAATAAGAAATGGATAAAAATATTCGTGAGGATTCTGGTCATTCTTGCCCATGCGATGAATCCCGAACGCATGAGGATATACGTCGTATTCATCGCCTCATACCCGCAAGGTGTAAGCTCTCTCTGTTTCATCTGTATTTGCATAATGCCCGCCTGCAAACATCTCCCTAGATTTGATCGGCCAATTCCTGAAAGTATATTGTATCAATAACGTCTCTCATGATTTCCCAACACGGCATTCTTGGAATGGGCCAGCCGGGGCTTTTCGCAAACTTTCAATGACCGACAACTTCTCTCCTCTCCTGATTTTTCCCTTTAGAAAATTGATGACTTTGTAAGAAGTCATCATCGTGCCCATGGACGGGCACGCAAATCAATGGGTTGTTTTGTAACCCGTTGATTTGTAAGA
>JBAPTR010000236.1:0-6262 GCA_049282265.1 Desulfatiglandaceae bacterium
GTCAAAGACCTCCTGGCTGTACTTGTGGCTCCGCAGGACCACCTTTGCAACCACCGAGTACGTGTCGCTTGAATTGATGACCGTAAACTTGGTCTGGAGACCGCTCCCCGCCGCATACACGGGGTAGAACAGCAGGTCGCCCTGCATGGACTGGGCAACCGTCACGAAATCCGTCGTGTCGTATGCCCACAGCGGCGCGCTTACCAGCAAAACCATTAGCGCCATGCCAAAAATCATTACTAATCCTTTCTTTTTCATCTCTTTCCTCCTTAAAGGGTTAACGGTGAATAAAACTCGGGTTAACGGTGAATGAAACGTTACAGGGTTAATGTTGTAAAACTCGCTTCCTTCATTGGTCAAGCCGTGGAAATATCAAGGGATTCTTCAATACATGGTACCATTTGCCGTTCACTTTCACCCAGCAGTCCTGAAAATCACGCGTCTCTTCCTTCTCACTATTCAGCTCGTAAACCCCTTTGCAGTCCAGGCAGAGATATTGGGTTGATTCAGGCTCCACTGCATAAATGTGAACCGCTTTTAACCGCGCCTTGCCGTAAAGCCGCAGGTAATTCCGGTACCTCCCGGGAGATACCATCTCCTGCACATACGGGGCCTCCAGCGCAAATGCTTCACTGACATTTTCCTTGACCCGGTACGCCCAGTAGCGTTCAAACGCTTGAACCAGGCCTCGGTTGTCTTTAAAACCGGCCTCCTTTTCAATAACCACACTCGGCGTCAACGGGGCACAGCTTGCCAGGAGTCCGAAACTCAGAGTGAAGATCAACACCCACCGGGTCCGCATACCTTCACCTTGTATTTCTTGGCCAGCCGCTCGTACTCCTGAAGGCGGAATATGGGAACCTTTGCCTTGAGGATCTTGATTCTGATCCTCCTCTCCAGTGTTTCATCCAGGGGCTTGGGCGATCCGTCCGCACCGATGAATTCACGCTGGTGAACGCGGTAATAGGATTCCACCGCCCCGGGCATTACGCCCACCTGCACCAGGCGCTCCCGCAGATAGCAATGGGATAGCGCAAATGTATAGTCAAAACCCTCTTTCCCATACGCGTCCTCGCAGGGGACCTCCTGCACATCGGCCTCTTTCGCAAACAGCATCGTCCGAATAGTCGCGTCCAGTAAGGCCTTTTTTGTGGGCGTAAAAAAGGCCGGCGCCAGCTTCCGCATCGCTGCCATATCATCACTCGTGACCACAATCCCCTCTCCTTTTGCGAGTACCGCCGCAAAGGCGGGTGATGCGGCCGTCAACAGCGTCAAGACGACGGCGATTGCGAAGAGCTTCATCATGTCTCTTTTCCGTTTCCTCAATTTCCCGGCTGCTTTTGCCCGGTCACGTCTCGTCCCGGGCTTTAAGTCATGTTTCCGGTTAAAGATCCCTTTCCCTTATCCAACATCCTCACGAAAATCTACACTGTGTTATCCGAACCGCAGTCATCACCTCCTTTCCGAAACAGCTTCATAAGTTACAGGCGCCCGTGACGCCGACGCCGGAACCACAAAGCGCTCTCCGGGTGTTCAACCAAATCGCCACGGGGATTTGTATCGAGAAGCCTCATCACTGTCAAGTGAAATCATACACCATACCCCTAAGCAAAAGTCATGCCATTTCACGCTCTGCCCGGCAAAAGCCCTCACCGGAAAAGAGGTTAGGGAACCGGCAAATCGACCAGGCGGGAGCTGCTTCCCCCGCCCGCAGCAAGAAATCCCGTGATCAATGGACCCCTGTCACCCGCCACATCGATGATGATAAGCCGACTCCCGGGCAAATCCGCCTGATATTCTCCGAACGCTCCGGAAACAACCTGGGCGCTTCCCGCCGAGCCAATGCCGCCGACCACAACCGTAGCGCCGACCACAACCTCATTCGATTCCATTGACCCGTTGTGGTTGAGGTCCCGGTATACATTCCCGATCACATACGGGTGAGGTTTCACTGGTCGGGCGAATTCCGCCACCGCCAGGTAGATGTTCGGAGGGATATCCGCACCAAGATGGAGGACTGCACCGATGAAGCCTCCCCCCATTTCAAAAAATTCGGCATTGAAGATCTGACGACCCTTCTGCCGTGCAGGATTGAGTTCATCACGAACCCAGTTGTTAAAGACCACTCTCACCGCTTCCATGGGACCAATGAACCCGGAAAATGACACGATACCCAGGGTCTCTCCTTCAGAAACAGGATCATACCCCGCCGCCCTCATGCGGTCCCCCGGCGTGCTCGCGTCAAGCCCCACGGAGCTATAGTAGAGATTGGCGATCATATCGTTCCCGTGCCCCAGGGCTGCCTCCGCCAGTTTATCATTCCAGGCAAGAGGCGGAAGGCCTTTATCAATGATCCACTGCTCGTCGCCCAGGGCCTGGCGGGCGGCAGTCTCGTCTATACCGAGAGACTGGATGGTACTCTCCGGATGAACCCGTGCCTGGTTTATCAAACGCCACAGGAACAGCGAGGCATTCTCTTCCACATTGCACCATCCCGGCTTGGGAAGGACAAGGAAAATCAGGAGAATGAATGGAACAAAAATGAATCTTTTCATAACGTACGGTCTCTGGGGTTGATCTTAGGCACAGTAATCGGTTACTTTCAAGCAAGTTACATGCCAAACAGCATAAACAGCGCCTGGGACCTCAATTCTGTCGGTTTTTTGGCCCGGGGATCCCAAAAAAATCAGGCAATCCGCTTTTCCGGTCGCTTTTTGTGCCTTCTTCTCTTTCCGACGAGCAGCCTCAAAGGCGCCGAGCTTGGCCCATTTTGAGCAGAGTTGGTCAAATATAGCCAGTCTTCTTCCAGAGAGCAATGCGTGCTGGACATCTTCTGGCCCATCCCCTTCTTCAAGGGCGGGTGATGAGGACGCCTAGAACCCAATGGACCACTCCGCATACAGGGAAAACGGTTCTCCTTCCACCGGCCCGTAGACCCCGGGCACGCGGTAATCTTCATCAAGGAGGTTTCTTCCGCGCAGCGTGAGGGTGCTGTTTTTCAGGCCCAGGTCTTTTAGGTGAAAGGTGAGGCCGAAAAGCCACGGCTGGTCGTATTTGCCGGAGATGGTGCCTTCCGTGAAACTGTAGGGCACCGTGCTGGTCTTTGCGGCGTCCAGGACGATGGTGGCGTTGGGGCTGAATCGATAGGTCAGACCCAGCCGGCCAATAGCTCCAGGTCCCGCATAGAAAGGTTCCCCCCAGGCGTCATAGACGTCTTCCCTGGTGCCGTCCGGTCTTACAAAGGTGTATTTGAGTGTCCGATAGGAGACATGGCCTCCGCCATCATCCAACACGGTCAAGGCGGCGGAAAGATCCAGGGCGTCTGTCAGGCCGAGCCGACCTTCGAACTCCAGTCCCTGCACTCTCTGCTCCGACGGAATGGACAGGCCGCCGTATGGACTTTCCTGGATGTGATCAGTCAGCCTGCTCGAAAACCCCGTGACGGTGACGGACTTCCCGGCCGACGGATTCCAGGCCACCTGGAGGTTAAGGGTGCTGATCCCCTCGGGATCGAAAGAAGTTCCGCCGAACAGTTGTCCGGAGTACGGGCTCCTATAGGCGGTGCCGTAGGCGGCCTTAAAACGCAACTCCCGCGAAAAGGACCAGTTGACGCCCAGGCTGTAACTGAATGTGGAAGGGTATTGCGAGTGATCGTCAATCCTCCCCCCGGCCCACCAGTCGAGACTTCTCCATGTGTGGCGATACTGGAAAAATACGGATTTCAATTCATTGTTGTAATCGGCCTGCTCCACTTCCGGCACAAAAATGGTATTGTCGGGTTTCAAGAAATCCGGCAAAAATCCATCCCTGACCAAGGCGCCCTCCACGTTGTTTTTCCGGTAACTCAGTCCGGCGGTAAGGATCCCCTTTCCCCATAGACGCCTGTCCCAGAGCAATTCGCCGGAATAAATCCGGTTTCTCTGTTCCCTTTCCAGGTCCACGTCCGTGACCTGATACCGGATATCCTGGTAGTATCCGCTCAGGGTCCAGTGAGAAGGCCCGATGGTCTTGGTCAGTGTTGTCTTGAGGTAACTTATGGGGGACTGGCGTTCCCCTTCCCAGCTCAGCGTTCCTGGATCGTGCAGGGTGTAGCGCCTCTCAAAATCCGAAAAACGTCCGGATATGGAAAGCCAGTCCCCTGCCTGGAAGTTTCCCGTCAACTCTCTGTACCGGGAAGGCCTGATGTGACCTTCGGCGGCGCCGTCCGATCCGCCCTGCCCGATGGGCTTCCTTACGGTATGGGTATCATCAAAATAGTATTCTCTTGCCCCGTAGCCAGAAAAAAAGGCATCCCAATGATTTCCTCTCATCCCCCAATTGAGATACCCCCCCTCCAATTGATTCGATCCGCCGAAAGCACCTGTCTTCAAGCCCGAATTATCCCTCCCCCGCATGGGAACCACATTTACTACGCCGGCATAGGCATCCGGCCCCCACAATACAGAAGCAGGGCCCCGGATAATCTCTACCCGCGCCACCCCGTGGAGGGACAGCTCCCTGTCAAGGGGATGCAATTGTTTGGTTACATCCATGGTCACCGGAACACCATCGTACAGGTAAAGAATCCCCTCGGGGATACCTCTCAAAAACGGGACTGTTCCCCTGGCCCTTGGGGCCATGTAAAAACCCACTTCTGCGTCCAACAGCTCCCCAAGTGTTTGATAACCCTTTTCCTCTATGGTCTTGCGATCCACTACGGTTGCAATGGCAGGGGCTGCGGCAGGACTCTCGGGTCTCCTGGATGCCACGGTAAGCACCGGGTTATCTTCTCCCACAAACATCAGCATCGTATTGTCCTTTTCAGTCCCGGTCTGTCCCGCCCATGCAGAATGGGAGACAAGGAGGAAGAGAAGCATCGCCCATGTACAAGGGAAAAAAGTTATCCGTTCCTTTTTGAGATAGTGCAAGGTCCTCATCACTCCACACTCAACTTCAGCATCGTCCTGAACCTGGCGCGGGACAACCCCAAAAGACGCGCGGCTGCGCTCTGATTGCCCGCTGTCATCCTCAAGGCCTGAGATATCAACGAATGCTGCAAACTCTCAAAATCGATACCGGTAGGCGGCAGCTCAATCAGGACATCTCCGTGTGACATTGAAAGACCTTCCCGTTGGAGAAAAGACAAGTCATCTGATGTAACAGGAAGCCTGCCCGACTTTGAAATAACAGCGCGCTCCATGGCATTGGCCAGTTCACGAACATTTCCCGGCCACGGGTATTCCATGAGTGTCCTTGCGGCTCCCGATGTCAGGACATCATTAATGCCTTCCCGAACTCTTGCCACTCTCTTGATGAAATAGCCTGCCAGATGGACAATAGCAGATTTCCTCTCCCTCAGGGGAGGCACGTGGATCGGGAAGACAGCGATCCTGTAATAGAGGTCCTCCCGAAATTTTCCTTGTGTTACCAGCCCTTCCAGGTCCTGATTGGTTGCACAAATGAGCCTTGTATCTATAGAAATGTTCCTGTTGCCCCCAACCCTCTGGATACTCTTTCCCTGAATGGACCTCAAGAGCTTGGCCTGCATGTCCAAAGGCAAATCACCCACCTCATCCAGAAACAAGGTTCCGTGATCCGCAAACTCGAATTTCCCTTCCTTTTTCCGATCAGCTCCGGTAAAAGCGCCTTTTTCGTGGCCGAACAGTTCAGATTCCACCAAAGTCGGTGATATGGCCGCACAATTGACATCCACAAATCGCCCATCACGCATAGCGCTCATCCGATGAATAAGTCGTGCAACGACCTCTTTCCCGGTCCCTGACTCCCCGGTTATCAGGACGGTACTCATGCTGGGAGCGACCTTCAGGGCCATCCCCTCCACTTCTTTCATGGCCCTGGATACAAAGAGGCCTTCCTCTTCCCGACTTTCGTGGGATAAGGCCTTTTTCAGTCGTACGTTTTCCGACATAATCCGCCCCACCCCGAGGGCCCGTTCAACTGCAAGGAGCACCTGCTTCTCTTCAAAGGGCTTTACCAGATAGTCGGCAGCCCCGAGCCTGAGGGCTTCCACAGCCGACTCCAGGCTGGCATAGGCGGTAATAAAAACAACCGGGCATCCGATATCCCTCTCTTTGAGGGCCTTAAGCAAGCCCATGCCGTCCAAACCTCCCATCCTGATATCCGTAATGGCCATATCATAGGCTTCGGTTTCGAGTCTTGAAAGGGCTTCCTTTCCATCAGGGGCCTCCTCAACATCATGACCTTTGGCGGAAAGCATAATCTTGAGAATCGCCCTTACCTTTGCTTCATCATCCACGACAAG
>JBAPTR010000237.1:0-23002 GCA_049282265.1 Desulfatiglandaceae bacterium
ATTTCAATGGAGATTTCCGAACAGGGATACCGTTTTTCCTGTCGCCTGGAAATCACGTAGCTTATGTCAGGCAGTCGAGAGGCAAAAGTCTTCTTATTTTTTGTTGTTACCGTGACAGGGACAATAATCATTGATTTGCCGTCATCAATGATGAGGTTTCGGATCATTTCTTCTATATCATCAAGAAAGATCGGCTCCGGCCATCTGCAGGCGACCTCTCCGTCCAGGCAGGGTTCGGGAAAGACGGGCAAAAGGTGTCCAATGTGATTCCCGTTTTCCCGGACATGGACAAGTAGGGACCGGTCTGAAAAATGGAGGTAGTTGAGAATATTGACCAGGACCTTCCGGTCCATGGTCCGGACGTGTTCCGGCAGATCCGTATCCACGCCCTGCTCCGGGAGCCAGTATGGAGTAAAGGGTTTGCCGGGTTTGGTGAGTACCTGTGCAGTCGCTCTATCGAAATCTGCTTTCAGCGGAGATCTGCTCATGCTCTGTTCCTCATTAGGATATCACGGGGTGCGGGTAAAATGGGAAAATTTGCATGAAAAAGGCGCCTTAAATTAGCTTTGCACAACAGCATTACAATATAGCCACAAAATACATTTTCCGTTCATCTTATACTGCTATTTTTTACTTAAATCATCTTTCTATTACTATGCCGATTTCCAGAGATAACGCATATACTTAAACAAACATAATGTCAAGAAAATTCATAATAAACTGGGAATGATCAATCAATAACTATGCTTTATTTATTTGTATTAACTCTTCAGGCAGGCTTTAAAGAAAAAACTGCCTTCTTCAAGACATTTATTGTAATTATAAATGGTTATGATAGGGAAAAAGCACAGATCTTTGAAATGAAAATCCCGGAAGATGTCGGTTCAAGGAGGGTTCGGCAGGGTTGCGATTTTTTTGACAGCAATGATGCTGGAGCATTCAGAGCTGAAACATGCCATCCTCATAGATGGTGATCTTTTTTCCGGAACGTAGGACTGCGGTCACCTGTTTCGGCTCCGTATTGACCAGGTCCCAGTGCAGTGCGGAATCGTTGAACCCCAGGTCTTTCTTCTTGACTCGGGTGAGATCTTTGGGATCACCGTCGAAGGTGTCGGAATAGGATGCGCCCAACGCAAGATGGCAGTTCCCGCATGGGCCGCCGAAATTTTCATCAAAAAGGGTATTGGCCATGAACCGGTTGATCCTGGAAAATCGTCTGTCAGTCAGGGAAAATTCCCCTACCCTCCTTGCCCCGGGATCCATGGATATCTGCTTTTCCGTAAAAACACCGCCTTTCCGTGCATCGACTCCTGTCACCGACCCCCTGTTGAAGGTCAATTTCACACCTTCCACATAGTTGCCGCTCCGGAACGACGGCTGGTTGGCATAATAGACACCTCGGGTGCCGCGCCAGTCGGGGGAGAGAAAGATCTCAAAGCTGGGGATGTTGTGACCGGAAATGCCGATCCATTTTCTCTTTTCACCCGGTGTAATCATCAGGTCCATATTCCGGGATTCCACATGGAGGTATTTGATATCCAGGCCATTGATCCATTTCTTAATGGTCATGGCCTTCTTATGGATGTTTTTCCACTCCTTGACCGGATCCGGCTTGTCCAGATAACAGGCCTTCACAATCTGATTTGTGTACTGGCGCATGGTCAGCTTTGCCTGTTTCGCCAGTTTCTCGGTCGGTGACATGCAAAGAGTCCAGCCGAAAGAACCCCTGTCCTCTCGCTTCTGGAGGATATCCCGAAGGAACTTTCTAGCCACTGCAGCCTTTCCGATCTTCATTGGATCAATGTCACTCAGGTGGGTCAAAGATTCAGGAGCCAGAAGTGAAATGGTCCCGTTCAGATTTTCACACAGTGCCCTTTCTCCCGGTGCTATAAAGGCAAGTTGTTTTCCATTAGATTTCCCATAGAAATGGTGCTCCATCAGGGGAGTCAACCCTCCCCGCATGATGGGATTCAGGCCTTGATCCAGAAGTCTTCCCTGGAGGATTTCCGCAAGATGGACGGCGGAGCGGTCGAAACGGATCATCATGATATCGCCTGGTTTGTATTTTTCCGTCCTGGCAGTTTTAATTCCCCATAGCAGCACATCCGCATATTTTTCGAGTTTTTCATTTGTGAACATATCAACCCCTATTCTTGGATCATTTCCACTTTCAGTGCCTTTTTGGAAATCTGGCTACGGATGAACCCATTAACATACAACCCAAGCCCCACAACGCGCGCTTCGTCCAACGCAAGAATCACATACCCGGAATCAATCTCAAGGTCGGCGGCAAGCCCCTTTCCTTCCATTAAGTCAAGGAGTTGCGCGTCTTCTATCGCCATTTTTGCCTTTGTAGCATAGTGCCCAAACATCTGTATAAACCGGGTTGTAGGCTTGATGAATTGGCCCACCTGTTGAAAGGCCTTCATTCCCATCCTGGAGATCTTGAATCGGGAGGCATCCGCCAGCAAGGGGGTCCTGCGGAAAATCCACCAGCTTTTCTCTTTTCGGAAAAACAGGTAGTCTTCAAACAGTCCCGGCTTCAAACCGAAGCGCGTCTCAAGGTAGGCCAGAAGGGAAAGACGATCATCCAGGCTTGCCAATTCCGGCCAGGAAGAATCCCACTGAATCGCAGTAATGGGGGTAGCATCTGACCGCCCTTTGGAGGTCTCTTGCATAGGTCCTGTTTCTCCAACGTGTGATACCGGTTACATGTTTGACGTCCAGATCGATGGGCATCAGTCTTGCCTCCTGTTCATTCAACAGGCAATTCACCACTTCTTCATTCTCCGCCGGGTTGTAAGTGCAGGTTGCATAGATCATTTTTCCACCGGGTTTCAGCAGTTCAAAACCCCGTTGAATAATTTTTTTCTGGAGCGCGGGAAGCAAGGCCTTTTCCTTGGTCTCAGAATAGGTAAATTCCGGCCTGAGTTTTCTGAAGCGTCCCTCTCCTGAACAGGGGACATCCGCCAGGATGTAATCGAACTGCTGTCTCAGGGGAAACTCCTGGGCCTGGTATCCGGTAACCACACTGTTGATAACCCCGAGTCTCGTGAGCGTATTTCCGAGCGGGATGCGGCGGTTGCTGTAGAGTTCATTGGCAACCACCAGGCCGGTGTTTCCCATCAACTGAGCCAGGTGCGACGTCTTTCCTCCGGGGGAAGCACACAAGTCCAGTACAAGGGCGTTTCTCCCGGGAGACAGGGCTATGGTGGCAAGGCAGGAGGTGAGGGCCTGAGGATGGATATGGCCCATAAAGTATTCCAGGAGATTTCCTGGAGAAACCAGACAGGGTGCCGTGTATAAGGTGTCGTCCTTTTTCAGGCTTCTGCGAAGCAAAACCCCCTTCTCCCTGAGGCCGGAAACCACCTCTCCCGCCCTCGCCTTCAGCGTATTGATTCTGAGATGGGTGGGAATCGGCCTGAAGAGGGCCTGCTGAAAAAGCTGAAAATCAGGAATCAATTCACTGTATGCTTCAAATAACACGTTCGCTTTTCTTTACTTCCCGATGATGTTCTTGGCAATGACTATTCTCTGGATCTCAGAGGTGCCTTCATAAATCGTGAAGACCCTGGCATCCCGGTAGTAACGCTCAACAGGGTATTCTTTGATGTACCCGTAACCCCCGTGGATCTGCAGGGCCTGGTAAGCAACCTTGTTGGCCATTTCCGAGGCAAAGACCTTGGCCATGGAAGCGGCAGTGGAGAAGTTTTCGCCCCTGTCCTTCATGGCTGCGGCGTTAAAGGTCAGGAGTTTCGCCGCTTCTATCTGGGTTGCCATGTCGGCGATCATCCATCGAAGCCCCTGAAACTGCGATATGGGTTTGTTGAATTGGACACGCTCACGGGCATAATCCACAGCCGCATCCAGGCACGCCTGGGCAAGCCCGACGGATTGGGATGCGATGCCGATCCTGCCCCCATCCAGGGAAGCCATGGCGATCAGAAACCCATCTCCCTCCTGCCCGAGCAGATTTTCCGCAGGCACCCTGCAGTCCTCAAAGATCAGTTCCACCGTGTCGGAGGCCCGGAGCCCCATCTTGTCTTCTTCTTTTCCCACCTTGAAACCGGGGATGCCCTTATCCACCACAAATGCGCTGATCCCACGGTGTCTCTTATCCCTGTCCGTGTAGGCGGTAACCACAACGGCATCGGCATGTTTTCCGCTGGTGATAAACATCTTGGTGCCGTTTAGGACGTAGCTATCCCCATCTCTTACCGCCCGGGAACGCTGGCCTGCTGGATCTGATCCTGCACTGGGTTCGGTGAGGGCAAAACATCCCAGTTTATTCCCGGCCGCCAGGGGCTTTAAATAGTGTTCCTTCAAAAAATCGGAGCCAAAAAGGAAGATGGGGCCACACGCCACGGAATTGTGAACGGACATGATAACAGCCGTAGAGGCGCAGGCATAGGCCACCTCCTGGAGCGCCACGGAATAGCTCATCGTATCCACTCCGGCGCCGTTGTACTCGGGGGGGACGTTCATTCCAAGGAGACCCAGTTCGCCCATCTGCTTAAGATTTTCCGCGGGGAATTCTTTGGTGATATCCCGCTCGGCCGCTGTCGGCATCAGGACTTCGCGCGAGAAGTCCCTGACCATGCTTTGTATCATTTTCTGTTCATCTGTCAGACGGTATGCCATTTCCGTGCTCTCCGGATCACGACTCGGGCGTGTACAATACTACGATCAGTTCAGCCTTCTCGGTACTGATATTTTTCAGTTTGTGTACGATCGATGAATTGAAATGAATACTCTGACCAGGATCCAGTTTGTTCTTGTTTTCTCCCACGGTGACTTCGATCTTCCCGGTAAGAACGTAGATAAACTCTTCACCCACATGCTGGTAACTCACACCCTTATGATATGTTTTTGGATCGATAAAGACCTTGAACGCCTTCAGGTGTTTGTGCCTTGCTTCCGGAGTCAGCGTTTCATAAGTGTAGTCTTCCGTTCTCTTCCGGTAGTCCTCTTCCAGTTTTCTGCTTGTCCTGCTTTTTTCTTCCTTCAGAAGGAGACTGGAATCAATTTCGAGGGCCCTGGACAACTGGAGGAGTACTGCAACAGGTGGCATGACTTCGCCCTTTTCTACTTTCGAGATGTACTGTGACGTCAACCCGGTTTCGTTGGCCATATGCTTCAGGGTCAGTTTTTTCGCTTTTCTCAATTTCAGGAGTTTTTTTCCGATGGGTTTTGTGACTTTTGATCCGGGCATGCTCTTTCTCCTTGGTTTTTAACCCGCTAGATTTGAAAAAAGCTTATCTAAAACTTCCCTGATTACATTAACTAATCATCTTATTTATCAGAATTAACAGGTAATTCATTATTGCTTTTCACGACCTTTCTGATTTGAAAAAAGAATGCAACCAGCATGGCCAGGCTGATTAGGATAATGAGATTCGAGGCAAAAAAAGTCATGATAAATGAGAATGGATCGTTGAGAGAATAGGCGGAAATGAGTAGCTGAATGCCGAAAATTAGAAAAAAAAGGGCTGCCAAAGTGAACAAAATCTGTCTGGCCCACCAAGCTAATGCCGACATCGCTCTTTTCCCGTCCCTGCCCTGAGACCTGTATCAGAGTCCTGAAAGATCATGAATTCCTCTAAGAGATTTGAAGTCCGGAGAGTACCAGATTGTCACAGGCGTTATAAGGGTCACTCTCACCTGCAACAATGGCGTCAACTGCCGTGTCAAAGGCCCCGGAGTCAATGATTTTTTCCAGAGCCAGGTCAATAAGACGCTGTTTGACCATGCCGGTCAGTTCTTCACGCACCCTGGCCTTACTCTTCCTGAATTGGAGACCTTCCAAGGATTCCAGAAGGTAATTTTTATGTTTTTCAATCTCATCCAGTAGGTCTGTAACGCCTTTGTCAAAGACAGCCTGAATTTTGAGGATCGGGGGTTTCCAGCGGCCGCCTTCGTATTTTTTCTGGTCCATTTCAATCATCAACCTGAGGTCACTCAGGGTCTTGTCGGTCCCTTCCCGATCCGCCTTGTTGATTACAAAAATGTCACCGATTTCCAGGATTCCCGCCTTGATGGCTTGGATATCATCTCCCATGCCGGGTATGACTACAATGACGGTGGAGTGCGCGCTCTTGACCACATCCACTTCGTCCTGGCCGACCCCAACGGTTTCAACGATAATCACGTCCTTGCCCATGGCATCCAGAACATCGATCGCGCTCCTGGTAGATTGCGTCAGGCCTCCGAAATGTCCGCGGGTGGCCAGGGAACGGATGAATACACCCTCATCAAGACTGTGCCGCTGCATGCGGACGCGATCACCGAGAATGGCTCCCCCACTGAAAGGACTGGTCGGATCCACGGCGAGGACGCCTACTGTATGACCCGTTTCCCGCATGTGACACAACATCTGATCCACCAGAGTGCTTTTCCCCACGCCTGGGGCGCCGGTAATACCGATGACATAGGCCTTGCCCGTGTGAGGATAGAGCTCTTTCAAAATATCTCTGACGCCCGGCATGCCGTCATCGATATCACGAATAAGTCGCGCCACTGCACGAATATCTCCTGAAACCACTTTTTCCGCTATAGGATTCATGATTGCCCAACCGCTCGTGCCCAAGATTTTCCAGTGGATGAACACTGCCTGGAGTCTTTTGAAATTCGAAAAATGATGTTAATCTTCTTCTCCGGTTTCCGGTTTCCAGTTTCGAGTTTCACGAGATACCTCTTGGGTGAACGTTTTCTTCCGCCCACCTGGTGATTTCTTCCAGAGAAGATCCAGGGGTAAAGATCGCCTTGACACCTTCCGCTTTCAGCTTGGGAATATCAGCATCAGGGAAGATACCACCACCGCAAACCACGATGTCTTCCGCCCCTTTTTCGCGCAGTAAAGTCACGACACGGGGAAAGAGATACATGTGTGCACCGGCCAGGCTCGAGAGCCCGAGCATATCGACATCTTCCTGGATAGCCGCCTCGACGATTTCTTCCGGTGTCTGGTGGAGACCCGTATAGACCACTTCAAAACCTGCGTCACGATAGGCCCTGGCAATGATGCGGGCCCCACGGTCATGACCGTCGAGTCCGGGCTTTGCGACCATAACCCTCAATTTTCGTTTTTGCTTCATAAAGAATCCTTTCCACCTGGCTTATGCCTTACGCCTGCTTTTTTAGTATATTCCGGGATCCCGGTATTCGCCAAAGACATTTCTGAAGACGTCGCAAACCTCTTGAAGTGTGGCATCGGCCTTGACCGCTTCAATGATAGGCTCCATGACATTCTGATCACCTGAACAGGCTTCTGCGACCTTATCAAGGCACTCGCGCAATTTCCCGCTGTCCCTGTCGTTCTTGATCCGCTGGGTCTTCGCGATCTGGAGCCGCTCGAGTTCTTCGTCTATTTCGAGTATCTCGACAGGGATATCCTCTTCCGTGACGTATTTGTTGACGCCGACAACTGTCCGCTCTTTCTCGTCGATGTACCTTTGGTAACGGTAGGCGGCATCGGCGATTTCCTGCTGTGGATAGTTTTTTTCTATGGCGGAAAGCATCCCGCCCATATCGTCTATTTTTCTTATGATCTCGAAGGCCTCTTCTTCCATCTGGTTGGTCAGAGCTTCAAGAAAATAGGAACCGCCGAGGGGATCGATGGTATTGGCCACACCCGATTCCTCGGCAATGATCTGCTGGGTTCTGAGGGCAATGGTTGCCGCCTCTTCCGTTGGGATGGCCAGCACCTCATCCAGGGAATTGGTATGCAGGGACTGGGTTCCACCCAGTACCGCGGCCAGGGCCTGGAGAGCGGTCCGTACTACATTGTTGTAAGGTTGCTGGGCAGTGAGGGAACAGCCCGCCGTCTGGGTGTGAAATCGCAGCCACCAGGATCGCGGGTTCTTGGCCTTGAATCGTTCCTTCATAATCTTTGCCCACATTCTCCTTGCCGCCCGAAACTTGGCAATCTCTTCGAAGAAATCCAGGTGTGAATTGAAAAAAAATGAAAAGCGCGGCGCGAAGTCATCCACTTGAAGACCCCGCTCTATGGCGGCCTGAGTATAGGCAATGCCGTCCGCAAGGGTAAAAGCCAGCTCCTGAACGGCCGTCGATCCAGCCTCCCTGATGTGGTAACCGCTTATACTGATCGTATTCCACTTGGGCACTTCTCTGGTCCCGAATTCAACGGTGTCCGTGATGATGCGAAGGGATGGTTCAGGGGGGCACATGAAGGTCTTCTGGGCGGTGAATTCCTTGAGCATGTCATTCTGGATAGTCCCGCCCAGCAGACCACGGTCGATGCCTCTTTTTTCAGCCATGGCGATGTACATCCCCCAGATGACGGCCGCCGGAGGATTGATGGTCATTGACGTGGTAATGCTGTTGATAGGCAGGCCCGCGAAAAGGTCTTCCATGTCCCTGAGGGTATTGATGGCTACACCGCATTTACCACATTCACCCCGGGCCTTGGGTGAATCCGAATCGTAACCCATGAGCGTCGGCATATCAAAGGCCGTGGAGAGACCCGTCTGTCCTTCTTTCACCAGGAGATGAAAGCGCCGGTTCGTGTCGACCGCTGAGCCCAGGCCTGCAAACATACGCATCGTCCAGAGACGGCCCCTGTACATGGACGGTTGCACGCCCCTGGTAAACGGGTACTGGCCGGGAAAGGCCAGGTCTTTCATGAAATTCTGGTCTTTGATATCTTCAGGCGAATAGAGCCCTTTGATGTCCTTATCCGAAACGGTTGTAAAACGCTTGCGCCTTTCAGGCTTGCAGGAGAATGAATCCCTGCATGTTTCTTCCCATCTCTCGTTTCCTTCGGCAATGTCGCCAAAGATATCACGATTGAATGTCAAGGACATGGTGTACCCCTTTCCGGACCAGTGATCGCCCGTCCCCCTCATCCCCTGATGAGGTTTTTTGCCACGACCAACCGCATGATTTCATTGGTACCTTCGTAGATCTGACAGATCTTGGCATCACGCATATGACGTTCCATAGGGTATTCCTTGCAATACCCATAGCCGCCCAGTATCTGGACGCCTTCCACCGACGCCCTCATGGCGACATCCGAGGCGTACATCTTCGCCATGGCCGCAGCCTTTTCATAGGGTTTCTTGTGGTCTTCCAGCCAGGCGGCCCTCAGTATCAGCAGTTCCGCTGCATCCAATTCAGTAGCCATATCCGCCAGCTTCCATTGGATGGCCTGGAAGGAGGTGATGGGTTTTCCGAACTGCACCCTGGTCTTGGCGTATTCAAGGGCCTCATCCAGCACGGCCCGGCCAATGCCGAGGGCCTGGGAAGCGATCCCGATGCGGCCGCCGTCGAGGGTGGTCAACATCTGCCTAAACCCTTCTCCCGGGTTTCCCAGAAGCGCTTCGCCTGGGACCCTGGCATCCTCGAAAACTAGCTCTGCAGTCCCCGAGGCCAGGATTCCCAGTTTGTCCTCCAGCCGACCCACTTTAAAACCGGGGGTGTTTTTCAGGTCCACAACGAAAGAACTGATGCCCTTATACCCGGCTCCTTTCTCCGTAACTGCCGCCAGCACGCAGTAAGAGGCCACGTTGCCGTTGGTAATGAATTTTTTCTCCCCGTTCAGGACCCATTCATCACCATCCTGGACAGCCGTGGTCAGCATGCCTGCGGGGTCGGACCCTGCTCCTGCCTCTGTAAGTCCGTAACACCCCAGGTGTTCCCCGGAAGCACAGGGGTAGAGGTATTTTTTCTTCTGGTCTTCCGTACCGTAGGCCATGACCGGAAAGCAGTAGAGGGAGTTGTTGACCGACATGATCACTCCCGTGGATGCACAGGCTTTTGAAATCTCTATCAGGGCCAGGGCGTAGCTCACATTGTCCATGCCGCCGCCGCCATACTCCTCGGGCACGGCTATGCCCAGCATTTTCAGTTCGCCGAGCTGTTTGACGATCTCCTCCGGGTGTTGATGTTTTTCGTCAAATTCCGAAGCGTTGGGTCTGATTTCGGTCTCTGCGAATCGCCTGGCCATTTCCTGGACCATCTGTTGCTCTTCAGTCAGCTCAAAATCCATAACGCTCAGATCCCTCCTTTGAATTCCGGTTTCCTCTTTTCAAGGAATGCTGACATCCCCTCTTTTCCATCGGGACTTGCCATACAAAGGGCAAAGGCATCAGCCTCGAGATAACAGCCGGAGGTGACATCGAGATCAAAGCCCCGGTCCACGCACTGTTTGACGCCGCGCATGGACACCCTGCCTTTTGAAGCCAGTGTCATGGCGGTCTTCATGGTTTCTTCCCAGAGCTGGTCGTGTGGGAATACCTTGTTGACGAGTCCGATGGCCTTGGCTTCTTCAGCGCTGATGATGAGGCCGGTCATGCACAATTCCTTGGCCATAGCCGGGCCAACCAGGCGAGAAAGCCTTTGTGTTCCTCCAAATCCGGGGATAATACCCAGGTTGATTTCGGGCTGGCCGAACTTGGCATTCTCCGACGCATAGATAAAGTCACAGGCCATGGAGATCTCTGTCCCGCCACCCAGGGCGAATCCGTTGACACACGCGATCACCGGCATGGAAAGTCGTTCAATGCGAAAAAGGAGATTCTGTCCTGAACATGAAAATTTTCTTGCTTCCAGGGGGCTCAGATTGACCATGTGAGAAATATCCGCCCCCGCCACAAAGGCCTTGTTCCCTTCCCCGGTCAGAATCAGGACCTTGACGCCCGGGTCCGATTCGATCGCGTCGAGGGCATTGTGAACCTCGGCCAGGACATCCGGGTTGATGGCATTCAAGGCCTTTGGCCTGTTAAACTTGATGATGGCCACCTCTCCATCTTTTTCGAAAATGATGTTTTCATAAGTCATGATGCACTCCTCTGTCCATGGGGTTCAGCTTTTTCGCGTAAGGGTTCGGTATTCAGGAAACCTTCCCCATTCCGAATTCCACCTTCCAATCAGGCTTTTTCCAGCACGGTGGCCATTCCCTGCCCGCCACCTATGCAAAGCGATGCCAGACCCAGCGCATGGTCCTTTCTCATCATTTCTCCCATGAGGGTCAGAATGATGCGGGCGCCGGTGCATCCGATGGGATGACCGATGGAAATACCGCTGCCAAGGACATTGGTTTTCTTGGGGTCGCACCCCAGTTCCCTCATGCAGGCGATAGCCTGCGAGGCAAAGGCCTCGTTGAGTTCAATTGCGCCGAAATCATCTATCTTTAGATTTTCCCTCTCCATGATCTTTCTGACGGCAGGGATCGGCCCGAGGCCCATGAATGCCGGATCCACGCCTGCAGAGGCATAGGCCCTGATCTTCACCAAAGGTTTCAAACCCAGGTCCTTTGCCTTTTCTTCACTCATCAGTAACAGGGCCGCCCCGGCATCGTTTATCCCGGATGCATTCCCGGCCGTTACGGTACCGTCCTTCTTGAACGCCGGACGAAGTCTGCCCATTTTTTCGGCGCTGGTATCCATGGGGCGTTCATCCGTATCGAAGATCAAGGGGTCCCCCTTTCTCTGAGGAATGACCACAGGCACGATTTCATCGGTAAAGAGGCCGTCGGCAATGGCCTTTCGGGCCCGCTGGTGACTCGTGGCGCCCAGCTCATCCTGCTCTTCCCGTGAAATACCGTATTTCTCGGCTATGTTTTCGGCGGTGAGCCCCATGTGATAACCATAAAAGATTTCAAACAGACCGTCAAAAACCATCAAGTCAATGAGTTCCTTGTTGTTCATGCGCGCGCCCCACCTGGCCGAAGGAAGGGCGTAGGGAATCAGACTCATGTTTTCCATGCCGCCTGCAAGGACGACGTCCGCTTCGCCCTGTTGAATTGACTGGGCGGCAAGGGCTACGGCCTTCATGCCAGAGGCGCACACCTTGCTGACCGTAAAGGCAGGTGTCTCTTTAGGAATTCCCGCCCTGATCATGGCCTGACGGGTGACATTCTGTCCCTGACCGGCACCCACGACGTTACCCATAATGACTTCGTTCACTTCAACTGGCTGAAGGGCTTCATCATAGTCATAACCCTTTTTTTCGAGATCAATCATTCCCAGGCCTTTGAGGGCGTCTGGTTCATATTGAGTGACGGACGAGGTTGCCACAGGCCTGAGATTCACTTTTTTGAGCGTTTCTTTCAGAACCAGCGCCCCAAGGTCCACAACCGGGGTATTTTTCAAGGCCCCGCCAAACGACCCCACCGGGGTTCTTGCACCAGAAACAATAACGGCATTTCTCATATCAGTTCTCCTCTTTTTCTATTTAGGTGATTGTATTATTCCTCATTATACACGACCAGCGTCACCGCCTCACCTCCTCCGAGGCAGAGGGTCGTTTCACCGACCGCCACTTTCCGGTCTTTCATGGCATGGATGAGGGTGGTCAGGAGCCTGGCGCCACTGGCTCCGATGGGATGTCCCAGGGCCACGGCACCTCCGTTCACATTGACCCGGGCCGGGTCAATGCCGAGTTCTCTGTTGATGGCTACGGATGAGGAACTGAAGGCCTCATTGATCTCATGGAGTTCCACATCTTCTATCTTGAGGCCGTCCTTTCCCAGCACCTTTGGGATGGATAAAATCGGCGCAACCAGCACATATTTCATATCGATTCCCGAGGCCCCTTGGGCCCCTACCCTGACCAGTGGCCTGCAACCCAATTCCTGTGCCTTTTCCCGGGCCATCAGCACCAGGGCAGCTGCGCCATCGCTGATCTTGGAGGCATTGCCGGCAGTAACCAGTCCATCTTTCTTAAAGGCAGGGCGGAGCCTGGCGAGACCTTCGGCCGTGGTTTTGGGTTTTCTCAAGGGAATTTCGTCCCCATCAAAGATTTTCGGATCCCCCTTCTTCACGGGAATTTCCAGGGGAAGAATTTCCTCCTTGAATTTTCCCGCCTCCACGGCCCTCCATACCTTCTCATAGGAATCAAGGGCGAAGGTGTCCATATCCTCCCTGGTCACTGCGTATTTCTCCGCCACCAGTTCGGCGCTCATTCCCATGTGAAAATCATTCACATGATCCCAGAGCCCGTCATGGACCATACCGTCAATAAGCAGGTCATTGTTCATGCGGTAGCCTGCGCGCGCCTTTTTCAGCATGTAGGGGCAGAGGTTCATGTTTTCCTGTCCGCCCGCCACGATCACATCGGCGTCACCGCATTTTATAGCCTGCGCGGCAAGCATGACGGCCTTCAGTCCGGATCCACAGACCTTGTTCACAGTAAGGGCACCCACTTCCCACGGCAGGCCTGCCTTGACCATGGACTGCCTGGCCGGATTCTGACCCTGCCCATGGGGAAGCACACACCCCATGATCACCTCATCCACGTCTTCCTTCTTGATGCCCGCACGCAAGACGGCCTCTTCAATAACTTTCGCCCCGAGGTCCGTTGCCGGCATATCCTTCAGAGAGCCCGAAAAATCACCGATGGCGGTCCTGCAGGCACTGACGATCACCACGTCTCTCATGTTTTCCCCCTTTCATCATAACCAAAAGTTAATGGCTTTTATATATAAGGAAGGCCGTTTCCAAGTCAACTTTTTTGTCTATCCCGCCTTTTTGATCCTGGGCCTCTGGCTATATCGTTTATTAAGGGAGAGAACCGTCTTCCGCAGCCGGATCGAGCTTGGGGTTACCTCAACCATCTCGTCTTCACGGATAAAATGTATGGCGCGCTCGAGGGTCATGGGTTTGACAGGCGAGAGGACAACATTTTCATCCTTTCCGGCCGCCCTCATATTGCTCAGCTTCTTCTCCTTGCACGGGTTTACGTCGATATCTTTATCCTTGTTGTGTTCTCCGACAACCATCCCCTCATACACCGGATCATTGGGGGTGATGAAAATATGGCCTCTCGGTTCCAGATTGTATAAGGCGTAGGCGACAGCATGACCCTGTCGGTCGGATACGATAGATCCGGTGAACCTGGAGGGAAATTCCCCGCGATATTCATCATATCCGGCAAAAAGCGAGTTCATTATACCTGCTCCCTTGGTGTCGGTGAGGAATTCATCCCGGTAGCCGATGAGGGAGCGGGAAGGCAGGGAAAATTCCATATGGACCCGCCCCTTGCCGTTATTGATCAGGTTGATCATCTTCGCTTTTCGGGTGGTCAGTTTTTCAGTTACAATACCGAGAAATTCCTCATTGCAATCTACAAAAAGCTGTTCCATGGGTTCCAGCTTTTTACCGTCTTCGTATTTGTAGATCACTTCCGGGCGGCCGACACAGAGCTCAAATCCCTCCCGTCGCATGGTTTCGATGAGGATTGCCATCTGAAATTCGCCCCTCCCCTTGACCAAGAAACTCTCACGGTCATCCGTTTCTTCAACTTTTATGGCGACATTTTTCAGCGTTTCCAGGAAAAGCCGTTCCCGGATCTTGCTTGACTGGACAAACTTTCCTTCTTTTCCGGAAAAGGGTGAGGTGTTTATGGAAAAACGCATGGAAACCGTAGGCTCATCCACCGTGATACGCTTCAGCGCCCTGGGAGCTTCCCTTGTACAAATGGTATCCCCGATCTTGACATTTTCGATACCTGAAAGGACGACGATATCGCCGGGTTCCGCGGACTCCACCTCCAGAAGCCTTATCCCATTGTACACCTGCAGCTGAGAAATCTTCAGAGGCAAATGTTCATTTTGAGCGTTAATGCAGACCAGGCTGTCTTTGAACCTCGGGCTCCCATTGAAGATCTTGCCGATGGCAAGCCTGCCCAGGTAGTCCGAATAGCTCAGGTCGGAAACGAGCATCTGAAAGGGCGCATCCAGGTCGTGGGTGGGGCCTGGGATCTCCTGGAGGATGGTATCCATCAGAATATGAAGGTTTTCGGACTGTTCCGTCAATGTTTTCTGGGCTATTCCGTCACGCCCCACGGCATAGAGCAGAGGCAACTCCAACTGATCCTCAGTGGCTCCGAGTTCGATGAAGAGATCGTAGATCTCATCCAGGACCTCAGCCGGACGTGCATCTTTTCGGTCTATTTTGTTGATCACCAGGATGATGTTCAGCCTGGCCTCCAGCGCCTTTTTCAAAACAAACCGGGTTTGAGGCAGGGGGCCTTCAGAGGCATCCACGAGGAGCAAGACCCCGTCGGCCATACTCAGGGCCCGCTCCACCTCACCTCCGAAATCGGCGTGCCCGGGAGTGTCGATAATATTGATTTTAACCCCTTTCCATGTGACGGAACAATTCTTGGCGGCGATGGTAATGCCCCGCTCGCGTTCAAGGTCCATGGTGTCCATGAGACGCTCGTCGACCTCCTGTCCTACTCTGAACAGGCCGCTCTGCTGAAACATGGCATCCACAAGCGTGGTTTTTCCGTGGTCAACGTGTGCTATGATGGCGATATTTCTGATATGCTCATTCTTTATCATTTTTTGATTTCCTTGGCTGTTAGGGTTAATGTGGTTTGTGAAAATCTGTGAACAGACCTTTGATGATGACTTTGTAAAAAGCTGGTTTATACCGCAAACGGCAGCCTATGAGCAACGAAGTGGCGCCGAACCTGACACTCTTTTTCAGACCCTTTCTAAACACTTCGGAGGGAATGGACGACTATTTGGGGTTTAGCGTAAATTCATAGAAGCGCATGGGGTTTGGGAGGCATAAACCCCAAATAGTCGTCCATGTCGGTGTCTGGTGCCAAGTGCACCATGAGAAAGGGGCTGAAAAAGACCCTCACGCCCTGCTCCTTGACTCCGGCCGAAGAGACGACTTCCTTGGAAGCCATCATGGCTTTTTTACGAAACCGCCATCGCTTTTGCTTGACAAATCCCGGCCTGTATCCCTTATTATGAACCTTCCAGCGCTTGAAAGAGGCAAACATACATTACAACTTTCTGCAATCCGGAAGAGATGTTTTGCCCCCCTTTTTGGAGGTGCAATGAAACATAATAGATTGCCATGGAGGAAGGCAAATGTCAATCAATCCTATCGCTAAAGAACTGAACGAAATTATCAATCAAGGGAACCCTCATCTTTATGAGATGTTGTCGGCAGTGGGCAAGGCCCTTTTCTTTCCCAAGGGTATCCTTTCCCAGGGTGCCGAGGCCAAGGAAAAGGCGTATCGCTTCAACGCAACCATCGGGATTGCTACTGAAAAAGGCAGCGCCATGCACCTGCCTCAGGTTATGTCCATGCTCAACGGCCTGAACCCTGAGGATTCACTGACCTATGCGCCCTCTTTCGGCGTCCTAGCGCTCCGCAAGGCCTGGAAGGCGGCAATGTTGGAAAAAAATCCTTCCCTCTCAGGAAAGGCCGTCAGCCTGCCCATCGTCAGCCAGGCCCTAACCCATGGCCTCAGTGTTGTCTCGGACATGTGGGTTGATCCTGGTGATGCCATTATTCTTCCGGACAAGATGTGGGGGAATTACGGCCTGATTTTCCAGGTGCGTCGTGGTGCGGAGATTGTTCAATACCCCCTCTTTGATTTCGGCGGAAAATTCAACCTTGGGGCGTTTGGGACCTGCCTTGAATCTGAGGCAAAAAAGAGGGATAAGCTTATTGTACTGCTAAATTTCCCTAATAATCCGACAGGATACACCATATCTCCCGAGGAAGGTTTGCGTATTGGGAAAATCGTTCGAAACATAGCGGAGAACGGCACCAATGTGATCGTCGTAGCAGACGATGCCTACTTTGGCCTTTTCTACGACGACAAGTGCCTCAAGGAATCCATCTTTGCTACGATGACGGCCACTCACCCCCGACTCCTCTGCATCAAACTCGACGGGGCCACCAAAGAGGACTTTGTGTGGGGCCTGCGAGTAGGTTTTGTGACCTACGGGGCGCGGATTGAAGGTGAATCGCGACCGATTTATGAGGCCCTTGAGAAAAAAACAGCCGGTGCTGTCAGGGGTTCCATATCCAATGCATCCCATCTGAGCCAGGAAATCGTGCTCAGGACCATGCAATCGGGAGACTACCACAGGCATAAGGAAGAAAAACTCCAGATCATGAAAGAACGGGCCGACGAGGTGAAGAGCGTCCTTTCCGATTCAAAATACGCCGGTGCATGGGAGGTCTACCCCTTTAATTCAGGCTATTTCATGTGCCTGAAGCTGAAGACCGTGGACGCGGAGACCCTCAGGGTTCATCTGCTTGACCGGTATGGTGTGGGTCTTATCTCTCTTGGAAAGACCGACCTCCGCGTTGCTTTTTCGTGCCTTGAAAAAGAGGACATCAAAGAACTATTCGACACAGTTTTCCAAGGTGTTCGAGATCTGCAGGAAAGCTGAAGCTCTCCATGGCCTTACGTCTTGAGCCTTTGGCATATTCCCGCCGGAAAGGAATGCACCGGCTCTCCAGTGGTTGTTTAATTTGTCTAAGTGATCGGAAAACATAAGGAACTTAGTCAGGGCCACGACGATCTTTTTTCAGACACGAGGGCTGTGTCACTCTGGCGTTGACCTGAGTTGCTCAGCAAGGCGTCCGGGGGACCCTTTGTACTTCCTATGCACCCCTGAAGTGTTCAATGAAGCCCCCCGAAGCGCGCCGGCCGCCCGCATCATCGATATGCGAGCTCAAAGCAAAGATGCGTTTTCGTGTCCTGAAAAAAGATCCCCGTGCCCCTTACTGTCGCCACTCCACTTATCTTCTGCAAACCGTCGCATAGCTCAAGGGAGGGACAGTGGAATCGTTTCTGAAAGGGAAAAGATCGGGAAGGTACTGGCCCTCACGTAGTGGATCGATGCATCTTTGTAGGTGTTATGATGTAATCAATACACAAGGTAAGAACTATCCATTACTGCCCGAAATCCATGTCAAACTGCAGAAACTGCCCCGACTTCGGGGACGAGGGTTTCGGGGTGTACGTCGTGGGCTGGGTTCCATCCTTAAAGGCCTGGAAAAGGGTCTCTTTTGAGTAAGGACTGGCCAGGAGGCCGGTTTTGGCGTCTATCTTTGCAAATACGATTCCATCGGGAACCACAAAATCATTCACAGGCCTGTCCTTCAGTACCTGTGACATGAATGAAAGCCAGATAGGACTGGCTGCGCGGGAGCCAGTCTCCCCTTTTCCCATGGATCGTCTGTCATCATAACCCACCCAAACCCCCGTGACCAGCTTGGGCGTGTAGCCCATAAACCAGGCGTCTCTCAGGTCATTTGTCGTTCCCGTTTTTCCGGCCGCGGGCCTTTTCAGTGCCTTGACTCGCCAACCCGTGCCCTCCTGAATGACGGCCTGGAGAAGATCGGTCATGATGTAGGCCGTCTCAGGGGAGATGACCCGTCTGGGCTGGGGTTCATTTTCCTCTATGTTTTGACCGTTTCGGTCGACGATCTTGTCAATGAACTGGGGCGTGATAAGCATGCCTTCATTAGCAAAGGCAGCATAGGCGCGTGTAAGTTCCATCAGTGAAACCCCGGATGAGCCAAGGGCCAGCGAAAGATCCGGGCTTAACTTCGACTCTATGCCCATTTTGTGGGCGTACTGAATGGCATAGTAAACGCCGATCTTTTTCAGGATTTTCACCGTGATGACATTACGGGATTTGGCGAGTGCCGTCCTGAAAAGCGTCGGTCCGAAAAATTTCTCTTTATAGTTCTTTGGTTTCCAGTCTTCTTCGTCAGGGCCCGCATTGACGCCAATGTAGGGGGCATCCAGGATCAGCTGGGCGGGGTTCATGCCTTTGTCCAGTGCCGCGGCATAGATGAGGGGCTTAAAGGCGGATCCCGGCTGACGGCGAGATTGAATGGCGCGATTGAACTGGCTGATATAGAAGTCCCTTCCTCCCAGCAAGCTCTTTATTCTCCCTGTGGCGGGGTCCATGCAGATCAGGCCACTCTGCCCTTCCGGCTCCTGGGCAAGAGAGACCACCCAGGCATAAGGGGGATCTCCCGGCCGCTCAAGACGCACAAGGATGACATCTCCCGCATGTAGCACCCTGGAGGGTATTTTCACTGTCACGGCATAGTAAGGCACTTTCGGATTCGGCTTTCTCGCCCATTTCATGAAAGAGAGGGGCAACAGGCATTTCAGCCTGCCAATCCTGATAATGGTCTCGGCATGCTCATCATCAACCTTTTCCACCAAAGCCTCCACTTGTGTGCCGGTTGAAAGAGGTTTTTCTGCACGTTGGATTTCCGTTTTTTCAAGGAATGAGGCGATCTCCTCATCACTCTTAAGCTGCCTGAGGGGCCCCCGGTACCCTTCCCTCCGGTCCAGCTCCATCAGGCCTTTGTTGAGGGCGTCCCTGGCGGCCGTCTGCATTTTCAAGTTCAGGGTTGTATAGACCTTGAGGCCGCCACGGTAAAGAACATCTCGGCCGTATTTCCCTAGGAGGTACTTTCTTATGTGCTCAGAAAAAAAAGGAGCCTTCTTGAAGGTATCTTCCTGCTCTTTCATGAGAGAGAGTGGTTCCTCGAGGGCCTCCCGCATTTGTTGGTCTGTGATGTAACCGGCCTCGAGCATTCTTTTCAGGACATAGTGTTGCCTGCTCTTGGCCTTTTCAAAATGTTGCAGGGGAGAGTAGCGCGAAGGCGCTTGGGGCAACCCTGCGAGGACTGCCGATTCCGCCAGATCCAGGTCTTTTGAAGACTTGCCAAAATAGGTCCGTGCAGCAGCCTCCACCCCGTAGGCGCCCTGCCCGAGGTAGATCTGGTTGAGGTAAAGAAACAGGATGCGCTCTTTTGAAAAGTTCCTTTCGATCTGCATGGACAGAATGGCTTCTCTGACCTTTCTCCGATAGGTCTTCTTTGTATTCTTGAGGAGTAATGATTTGGTGACCTGCTGAGTGATTGTGCTTCCACCCTGTTCAATCTTCCCCGCCTCCAGGTTCTTGATAAACGCACGAATAATGCCCTGAAAATCAAGTCCCTCGTGTTCATAGAAACGGGAATCTTCAGCAGCCACAAAAGCGTGAACCAGGTTTTCGGGAAGGTCCTCAAGGGGGACCAAGAATCTCTTTTCATCCCAGAAACGCCCGATTACCTCTCCGTCTTCGCTTAATATCTCTGTGACGATGGGCGGGCGGTACTCCCTGAGCGATCCGATATAAGGAAGATTGCTCGACCACAGATACCAGAAGATTCCCGCAGTACACAGACCCAGAAAAGCCATGGAAGAAAAAAACCACAGGAGAATCTTCAGGAAGGTTTTCAATGCACTTTTCTCCGATCAAGCGTCCTGTATTGAATGGCCTCGGCCACGTGGGCCTCGGTGATTTCATCGCACATCTCTAGATCGGCAATGGTCCTGGAAATCTTGAGGATGCGGGCATGGGCCCTTGCGCTGAGGCCAAACCGGTCCATGGCCTTTTCGAGGAGTGAGCCTGAACTCTCATTGATCCTGCAAAGCCGTTTGATTTGCCTGCTGTTCATTCCCGCATTGGTGTAGTTTTTTGAACCGCTGAAACGTAGTGCCTGGATCCGTCGAGCTCCCATGACCCTTTCAAGAATTTCCCTTGAGGATGTTCCGTCATTTTTTGATGCGAGATCCTTGTAGGGAACCGCCGGGACCTCGAGGTGCAAATCGATGCGATCCATAAGGGGACCGGAAATTTTGGATCGATATCTCCTTATCTGGGACAGGGAGCAGGCGCATTCGCGTTTGGGATCCCCCAGAAAACCGCAGGGACATAGGTTCGGTGACTTTTTCAAAAGATATAACGCCATATACTACCTCTACTTCTCTCTTGGCCTCATTATAGGTCAAGCTCGAAAGCATCGCTTTCACGAATGCGATTTTTTCCTTGTTCAGCATTTGTTTCCATAGCGTTGGAAGTGTCGATATAGATGCAATAATTTCTCTTGTGTTGATATCTCCTACTTTCAAAAAGTCTATTTCTCCTTGGATGCGGCTAACCTCGTTCTTCATTGAACTGATTCTTCCACGCAATTCATGGTATTTTTCTGTAAAATCATTCTTGGATATTACTCCGTCAGCAAATATGTCCATGAGCTTGCTAAGCCTATTCGTACTCTTGGAGATCTCTTTCTTAAGCCTCTCTAACTCATTCTCTTTATCAATCAATTTGGCCCTTTTGTTCTTTAACTCATGAACAATGGTATCAGTTTTTAGAACGAGATGCTTGAGCCCACCCAAAAACGCCTCATCAAGCTCATTTTCATCAACCTTTGAGTGACAAAATCTACAAACATAACGCGGGACTTGTGAAGAATCTTTTTTTACAGTATAAGCATAATACATCTTTGAGCCACATTTTTTGCACTTAACAAGTCCACCGAAAGGGTAACCACTTTCACGCGGAGGCGGATTAGTGTTTCTCTCTTTCAGAACCACTTGGCACTCCCTCCATAAGCGCTCAGAAACTATCGTGGGCACCTCCTGAATAATCCATTCATCGGCGGACTTTCTTTCCCATCGTTGACCATTTCCAAGGCTCCTCGTGGAATTGACTATCCGCTTCCCCTTGTAAGCGGGGTTGTTCAAGATTCTCAATAAGGTCGTATGAGTAATCTTGTTCCCTTTTAGACTATATCCCTGTCCCGTAAGATGTCTAATGGTTCGCTTTACGTTTCTGAAGTTTTTGAAGGTCTCAAATATCAACTTGATAACCGGTGCTACCTCATCGTCAATTTCAAGCCTTTTGTCGACCCATTTGTAACCATAAGGCGCCTTTCCACCGAGAGATTTCCCCATTTTGGCTCTGACAATAACAGATGCCTTTACCCTTTCAGAGATTTCTTCTCTCTCCCATTCTGCCAGTGCACCGGTAAATGTGAATAGAAGCTTACCAGCCGGAGTAGACGTGTCTATGCTTTCCTGGAGTGAAATGAGGTGTGCATCATGTTTGCGGAAGTAATCAGACAGTTCAAGTAATTCTCTAACGTTTCGTGTGAATCGTCCAATTTTTGAAAATATCAATCCATCAATTGTTTTGCTAGAAACATGGTCCAACATCCGTTTCGTTTCAGGGTGATCAATGATGGATTTGCCGGACACGCCAGAAAGATCATATTTTTCCACTACCTCCCAGCCCTTGGCCTTGGCATACATCCTGGCTCTTTCTTCGTGGTGCATTGGGCTTTCGCCTTGAGCCTGATCCAGTGTCGATACTCGTATCCAGATTCCTACTTTCATCTCTCACAACTCTACTTACTACGTTCAAGATCAGTTTATGGATGAACTCGTGCCTTACCTCGGCATCTATACACTGAGCTACCGAATACCTTACCCGTAGGGGCTTTCTTTTGTTATTTTTTTCCCCGGCCATATATTATTATATATAGTCGGAAACTCAACTTTTCTTTTGGCTGACAGTCTGCTCTTGCTTCCAGGCCAAAAGAGCAATTCTCTCTAACTTATTTTCTCAAGCTTTGTTTCCACAGCTCCGCCACTCGCTCTTCGGCCTCATACAGGATGTATTTCTAATAAGTTATACCATATTTATAAAATATTTTGTGCATATCGCTGATGGAATCGTAAAAAGTGCGTCCCTAACTTTTTACTCACGGAAACCGAAAAGTGTGATTTTCGGCTTCCTTACAAAGCAATGAGTTGGGATGCACCCCATTGATTTGAGTGCCCGTCCATGGGCACGATGATGGTTTCTAAGGAACTCATGATATTAATTAAGTTCGTTTCTCATAGGATGCCGCGAAGTGGCATAAATCAGCTTTTTACGAAGTCATCATAACTGGATGGGTATAGTTCGAAGTACCCCCACACCCTCTCGACCGCTAGCGGTTTTCTTCTGTTAACCACATCCGTGAGCACGAGAAAAATTTGGAATAAAGCGATTTTATCTGTGCGAGTTTGTTCTGCCTGCTTCCAATGTTATGATGTTCTTTTGCCTAGCACCCCAGAGGGAGGTCTGCAATATATTCCTTACTGACGAAACTTATGCACGGAGGAATTTGACTCTTGATCCAGTGTCCGCTCTTGAATGCTCCTGCCGAAAAGAAGTCCTTTTGGACAGACGGCTCTAGCTATGACCCTGTAACTTACCGCAAATTGATACCCAACGCAAGCAAGGAAGACGGTAATGAAAAAAACACAAAGGGAATCTCGGCCCCCCTCCCTCTCTCGTTACCGATTCTTTTTGTCGCTCCAAAATCTTCAAAAGGGGGTAGTCGGTTAGCTTCTCTATACTTAACATCTTGTACCAGGA
>JBAPTR010000238.1:0-8678 GCA_049282265.1 Desulfatiglandaceae bacterium
GCCAGATCGATCATGGTGGAACCCCAAGATTCCGGCCAACATGCGGGGCTATGTGCTGCAGCATGAACAAATCCACTTTGCGCTCGCGGAACTTGCGGCTCGGCGGCTGACCAGCGACACCCAAAAATGGGCGTCGGACGTTTTGGTGATAAAGCCGACGCCTCAAGAGGTGCGAGCGGAATTGGTTCGGCAGATCAAGGACAGGATTAACGGCGCCATGGAGGCCAACGTAAAGCGGCAGGCGGAGTTCGATGAGGACACGTCCATGTTTTTCAACCCCAAGTGGCAGCAGTGGTGGTTCCGGACGGTAGAGAAAGAACTCAAACAGACTCATCGAGAACGAAGAGATCATAAAAAAGATCCTTAAGCATCTCTATCTCTGGGATGTCAAGTCTGGGCCAGCGCCCGAAGCGCAAAAACACAGCCCCCGTACACACCGGGCCCTGGATCAATTATTCAGAGTCTCAGTTCCGCCCTTCCGATAATGGTTTTTATCGCCCCACCTTAGCTTAAAACAGCCGATATGTCTCTGAGCGTGAGTGGTGTATTGCTCCGCCTTTTTTTGCTTCAGGCAACATTATGACTTGAATCGCTAATCGCGCGCTTTCAGGACTGGCAGGGAGTTTTGTATAAAGAAAGGGTAAGGTTCCTAATCTACCTACGTGGCCCGCCATCAAACCCACGGGAGGATCCTGGAACCAGTCCATTTACACCGATGGTCCGACCTGTCTTATCTTGCCAGGAAGTGAACATCCTCCGCCGGATGCCATCCCGGATATTATTCTCATATCAAACGTTTGACTGATTTTGTGATCTGAAGGTATTATCGAGACGGAGCCACAACGCTATTCAATGCGTTCCCAAAAGATATTAAAGCAAATATTTTTATTTAAGCTGATTTGAACCACCACCAGGCAGTTAACCAGAGAAAATCCCTGCTAGTCGATAGCCAGTTTGCCGCCTTTTGCACGATTTTCTTTTTTCCCTTCACGAATATGAATGCTAACCATTTCCGGCGGTACATTAAAATTTTTACAAACCGCATCAGTGATGTCCTTGACAAGTCCTCTTTTTTGTTCGATCGTTCTTCCCTCATCGGCATAAACAGTAACTAACGGCATGTAAGTTTTCCTCCTGTAAGTAATAGTAGAATGTCGGCTGGACACATGTAATGTGATAAGAAGGCGCTTTTTCAGGCGTTAATTTTAGGGAGATTCCCCTTGTGCGTCAAGGAGAAAGGAACGACAATGTGCGGTGTCAGGCGGAATTGCAGTACTTAGGCCATTCTTGAATCTATCGAATCCTGAGCAGCACCTAAAAGTAACGACTATGATTATCAGGTCAGGACGCAAGCCTTTTTCCCCGCAGCTGCAACTGCAAACACAATTCCTGATCCATCCGGCCTCCCTTGCCCTTCAGCGAGGAGGCATCTTGCGATTGTGTGCCGACACCAATTGCAGTCGTGAGCTGCACAGTCCTCCACAAGATTGCCCTTTTTCCCTTCAGGAAGTCCTCATACAACCCAAAGGGAGAGGGCATGACAGTTTTCCATGCCAAGGGAGCCGCGATTATCGGATCCTATCGGCTATTCGTCGGGCGGGCCTGAGGCTCATTGAGGCCAAGACGAGTATGGTGTCCCCGGATCTCCATAAGGAAAGTATGCGGTGAGGGGGTCATGTCCACCCGTCTCCGCTCTCCCTCCTCATCCTGGACAACTGGTTCCTCCATGTGGCATTATTCGCGATGGAGAGATTCGCAATCACTGTTGCAGATAAAGGAGGGTAGTGATATGGCCAAACCGCAATACCCGACCAGGGAAGGGATCTGGTCCAAGGGACAACGTGCTGAGAAGACCTATCCGGGGGTGAAACTGGGTCTGCCATACAGGGAGGCCGTCGACAGCCTGCGCGGCGCTCTGAGAGATCGGGATGATTTTGATCCGGCGGTCCTTTTCGTGTGGGGGACCATGCAGGCCACGGGGGTCTTGAATATCCTCAAGGCCGTTGAAGAGGAATTCGGCGAAAGAGGACAGAGCGTGGTGCGCCGGGCCATCAATAAAGCCGGATACGAAGCCTGTCAGCAATTTCTTGATCATTCCGAGTTTCCGGAAGATCTCTCTGATATGGAGCTGATTTCCTTCATTGTGACCGGTATCAACACCATTTTATATGCGTCCCTGGAAAAACCCTGGATCACCAGTGACGACCGGTGCGAGTTCGATATTCTCTGGTGCCCCCATCAGGACCGCTACACCGCCTTTGACTGCCGGGTGCAGCGCTATTTCGTGGAAGGCATGCTCCGGGCCTGCGAAGATTTCACCGGCAAGAAATTTCATCCGGAGGTGGACAAGATCATCCCTCGCGGCGCCGACCGATGCCATTTTTCAGTGGACCGCTGGGAAGACGACGGGGGGACCCACCCCTGGGACAAGTACTCCGAGGAACTGGCCCGCCGCGCCTTTGATAAAATGAAAGGCACGGACAAAAAAGGTGCGGCATCCGGGACACGGGGAAGTTAAAGATGAAATGAACGAATGGAGGTGTGAAAGGCCTATCCCGGGAGTGGGTGGACAGGAGACGCAACTCTCGTCGATCCGGATCCTACCCGGCCGAGCTCATATTATTGCCATTTTTCTTCCGGGAATTGGGAATGCTGTCCCCCGAATTTCCTCAATGAAAAAGGATTCCTTTTCTTTCTACGCCAAGTTGACCGACAGATAAGGATAGTTATGGACCTCCATAGAGTAAAAGGGGTTATGTACGGCCTGGCTATCGGGGATGCTCTCGGGGCGCCCACCGAGTTCCTGCCCCTTTCTGCAATTAGGAAAAGTGAAGCAGAAATTCCGGGTGACCCAAAAAAGCCTTAGAAGTGCAACTTTCAAGATCCGACGAAGAATTCAAAAAAAAGGAACTGCTTGAGACCGTATCTGTCAAAACCATCCTGTATGATTTAGAAGTGAACTGGACCCAAAGTCTGCGTATGTCTGTGTGGGTCTGCCGGTCGTAGCCTTGTGCGAAGCCTGGTCTGAGGCTGAATGAAAGCCTGAAGCCAAGGAAAACTATTTGACATAATTCCTTTAAAGGATTACTAAAAACTCATATACCGTCTCTTTTGCAACCGGACAACCCATGGGAGGTGAGGCATCTTGGAGAAGCCGGCACGGCTCAAGGCAACGGCCCGCTTTTTTCCCGACAAAGAATCAGAAGCCAGCACCGTGAGCCATATCACCAACGAGGGCCATATCTCCGACCCCCTGTCCTATTGCCTTTACAACGGCAGAGAGGATCTCTTCACACGCATTAGCAACAAGGGCATCAATCCATACGGGTCTCGTATCAAAATCCTGGAAAAAGTAAGCGAGGCACCTTAAACAAAATCGATTTCTTGATCAGTGGACAAAGGGATTTTCGGTCCTCCCGGAAATGGCTTTTGCCGGGTCATAGACGTAAAAGCGGTTGGGGGCTGATAAGGGAGCCGTGATGATCAGATCATAATGGTTATTCGGCGCGTGGGACTAAGGCTTATTGAGGCCAAGATAAGTATGGTGTCCCCGGAATTCCATACAGGAAAGAGGAGATGGATTTTGCGGATGAGGCCATCCAGAAGATCATACCGGATTATACGCGTGAAGCCGGGGTCCGAAACCTGGAGCGGAATATCGGAGACTTTCGACGTTTTTTGGGACCGGCCCGCACAGAAAGTGAGCGATGGTCATAAGACTTTGAGATCATTCCCATGGTTGTTCCTGTTTCCATATGGTTACCACGCCGTCTGATCCGAAGAAGGTTTGCACCAATTCCCAACCTTCAGATCCTCTTCTATTGAGGACGTCTTCGAAGGCCTTCATCTGTCCGGCAGGCAGTTGGTCCAGATTGCACGCCCCCTGTTCCGTACAGAAATAGACCAGTTGAATAAACTCTTCGGTTGCATACTTCTTTACGTCATATAGAAATTGTTTGCGCATCACATCCTCCATAGGGTTCTGACATCTCCTGCGACCACCTTGGGCGAACCACAGACATAAAAGGGCTTACCGTTCAGGAAACGGCCGCAGTATTTTTCGATCCGATCCTGGTCCAGGCACCCGGTCTCGCCGGTCCAAGCCTCTCCGGCGCGGCTCAGTACGTGGATGAGGTTCACATTCACAGGTCAGGATGGTCTCCATTGGTGATCTCTTGGAGCTCTCCACGAAAGACGTTCCGATCCTGATTCCTGTTGCCGTAAAGAAACACCACGGGTCGGGTATTCCTTGTATCTCGCATGTGCCGGAGCATGGCCATGAGGGGGGTGATCCCGATGCCTCCGGCTGGAAGTCGGGTCAACGTTGAATGTTGATCGTCAACTGTTTGATCTCAGAGACGCCTTTGAGCGTGGAAACCATTCCCAGAAGTGTATTGCGAAAGAGATCGTTGACAAAGTGATTGATGGGAAGGGGGGCGCCATTCAGTAAAATCGTGGTCCGGATCCCTTCGATGGAGACTTCCAGTTCACTGATATCCATCAGGCCTTCCAGAGAGGAAACCATACCGGCGACCGTATGATCAAAGAAATTCTGGACAAAATGGTCGATTTCAACAGTGGTATTGTTTACTGAAAGATCGATCTTTCGGGTCATTGTTTATTCTCTGCCTTTCATCGTCAATACCCATGGAGAAATATCTCATCAGGACACTCGCCTGTTGTTTTTTAAAATAATTCACATTCCGGATGTGTCAAGCATCACCCCTTGCTTTTTCCGCCCTGTCATAAAGCTGCTGACATCATTCTTTTGTCATATGATTCGTGCGTAAACAGGACCGGCCTTGCACCTTCAAAATTGGGATGAGATGTTAACTTCATGCTTCTAAAGGTTTTTCCTCCCGCTCAGTATTATGTCAGTCCAGAATCGCCATGGCCTCAGCTTGGATCTCATCCCTGAGTGATTCCGGCTCCAGGACCGGGGGTTGTGACCCCCAGCTCATGATTCGGGCCTTGACCCCAACCGGACAGCCCACGGGAGGTGAGACCTTTTGATGAAAAAGCCGGGACTGATCAAGACAACAGTCCGTCTTTTTCCAGACAGCTATATTGACGCCGCCACGACCCGAACCACCATCAAGGGCCATGTTATCAGTCGCATGCTCAAGAAGGGCCTAGATCTATACCGATCCTGTATCGAAACCTGGGGAAAAGCTCTCGAGAATGGAAAGAAGTCGACGCTATTTCAATTGGAGTCTCAGTTGAGTTTCTTATTTAATTTCGGACGTTCACAAGTCCATGTGGAGACGGGGGAGTCAATAGCCAGGAACGGTAATTACTAATTCATAGATTGAGTTATTGAATTTTAAAAGATTGTCCCACTCCTCACCGTTCTTTGGCCTCAATGTTCTTCTTGAAATTGTCAGGCGTTAGGATTAAGGATAATAACCTTATAGCGATTATTTTTAATCAGAGAGGATCCTTTAAATGCTCAATTTCAATCTATCACCGGCACAGGAGGACCTGCGCCGGAGGGTTCGTGAATTTGCGTTGAGAGAGGTTTTGCCCATTGCCTGGGAATATGATCGCCGCAGCGAGGTACCACTGTTTGTCCTAAAAAAGGCCTTTGACCTTGGCTTGATGAACGGCAATATCCCCGCAGCCTATGGCGGGAAGGGACACGGTATTGTTGATAGCACCCTGCTCACGGAAGAGATCGCCGCAGCCTGTCCGGGTATCGCCACGTCGCTCTTCGACAATTCCCTCGGATTGGAGCCGCTGATACTTTGCACCAATGAGCCGCTTAAAGAGCGATACCTCCCCGAAATCGCCGCTCATTTTAAACTGATCTGTTTCGGGACCTCAGAGCCTTTGATAGGAAGTGATGTGTCAGGCATCCGCTGCGAGGCCAGGGCCGATGGCGATGATTTTATACTTAACGGGACCAAGTTCTGGATCACCAACGGCGGAATCGCCGATTATTTCAGCGTATTTGCAACGATAGATCCCCAAAAGCCCCATCAGGGTCTCTGCGCTTTTTTGGTGGAGAAAGACTGGGAGGGGGTTTCCACAGGCCTGCCTATTCCCAAGCTGGGACAGCGCGCTTCGAATACGGCTGCGGTACATTTTGATAATGTCAGAGTACCGAAAGAGAATGTCGTTGCCCCTCCCGGTGAAGGGTTTGTCCTGGCCATGCGCACCTTTTCACGCACAAGACCTACCATCGGTTCATTTGCCGTTGGAGCCGCCCGTTCGGCCATGGAATATGCCATTGATTATGCCAAAAAACGCCGGGCCTTCGGAGACAGGATCGCCAACTACCAGGCTATCCAGTTTAAGATCGCCGAAATGTACCAGAAGGTGGAAACCGCTCGTCTGCTGACCTGGAAGGCGGCTTGGGAGGCGGACCAGGGCCTGGACCCAACCATCTCCGCCTCGATTTCAAAATTCTATGCCACAGAATCGGCCATGCAGGTCGTGGAAGAAGCCTTACAGATTTTCGGCGGCTACGGCTACACCCGTCTTTTCCCTCTGGAAAAACTCTATCGTGATTCACGGGTATTTAAAATCTATGAAGGAACCAGTGAAATTCAGCGTATTATCGTTGCCGCCTATGCCCTGGAGTCTTATCAGCCGGTCATGCCCCCCCTGGATGAACTGCCCATGCTGATAGGCGAGGCGGCTGAATTGACCGATGAAGCATCAGGCAGAAAGGCCTGGCGCTGCCGGGTATGTGGCTATATTCATACGGGCGATAATCCGCCTGAAGCCTGTCCCGTCTGCTATTTCCCCCGGACTGCCTTCAAGCAGGCCTGGCCCCAACCGGCTGAAACAACTCCTTCCGGTCCAGCGCATCAAAACGGGTGAAGGGATGAAAATCTGATCTGAAAAACGCTTTGTCCTGCGGGTATCTTCTCGGTTTCAGGGTTTGTAATACATCAATTGCCGGGCATAGGGGGCGACAAAATCTTCCAGAGCGAGTCTTTCTTCTTCATGCAGGGGTTTGAAGCCGTTGGCGAATCCTGCATTTTCTTCCAATTGATGGAGGTCATCGCAGCCGATAACGGCCGTCGTGACGGGGTGGGAGAGGGCATAGCGGTAAAACGGTTCCATGCCGGTGAACCCCGGGATCTTTCCAGCGAATCCTCTTAAATAGACTTTCATGGCGATAATGCCCATGTTACGCTCATGGGCCAAAGGAAGTATTGCACTGATATAGCTTTTATGTACCTGTTCCGCAGGATTTACAGGGATAAGGACCGTATCGAAGTCGAATATATCCAGACACTGGCTTGTTATGAATGGATCATGATGGCCGGTTACTCCTATATACCGGGTCAGGCCTTTTTCTTTGGCTTCGATGAAAGCCTCGATGGCGCCACCGGAACCGAAAATCTCCTGTACTTCTGCCTCTGTTCGCACATCATGAACCTGCCACAGGTCAAGATGGTCCGTTTTCATGTTTCTCAGGGTCTCGTGAAGATGGCTCAGGGCACCCTTCTTGTCTCGGGCGTGGGATTTGCTGGCTAAAAAAATCTCATTTCTTCGCTCCGCCAGGGCACGGCCATAATAGGCCTCACTTCCCGAATAGGCCCTGGCCGATTCGAAATAGTTCAGGCCGAGATCAATGGCGCGGTTTATCAGGTCATAGGCTTCCCGGTCACGATCAAAGGTCCTCAGGACCCCTTCGCCTCCCAGTCCCAGGACGGTGACATCGATGCCCGTTCTGCCTAATTTTCGCTTGGGTATTTCCATAGGCCTATCTTACTCAAAATCTGCCGCGAAATCATCCCTTTTCTCTTTCCCTTTCGTGTTCAAGAACATTTTTCAAGGATTCTATAAACTTGATTCCCTCTTTTTTGGTCAGGGCATCGACATCTGATTTTTGGTAATATTTTTTCAGGAAATTCACAAAGTGCTGTTCGGCCCAGTCAAGCTGCTCTTTAAGACTTTTTATGAACATCTTCTGCCGGAAAGTGATGCCGTTTTGATTCGTTCGGTAGTGTTTGCTCCTGGCAAAATAATTCATGAGCTTGCGAAATCCAGACTCATCGAGTAATTTTGCCGAACGGACGCCGGTGACTTCCTCCAATTGATCCCGATATTCCAGGTCGGAAAGGCCCAGTTCCTTTTTGACAATATGGATAACGGCCAATTTTTTATTATCAATCGTCATAATTTTTTTTCCTGGTCCTCTTCCTCGTAGGTTAAAGGAGAAAGTTCCACGCCATTCAATGAGACCTGGGAGAGAATGATACGAATATTATAGGATGATCTATCATTGATTGCACGCCCTTCTTTAAAGCCCATTTCAGTAAAGGCAGGATCACGAAAACACTGACATCAGACGTTGGGTGTCATCCTGCATGAACCTTGGAGCTGTTGCAAGGCCTCCCTTATTCCCACTAAAATACAATGGAATGTCCATCGGAATACAGTGAATACCCTATAGTTTCGGAATTATGATTTTTATGGATCTTCCGGCAAATGAGTACGCTTGAGAATGTAAATGGTCACTCTTGTCCAAAAACGGTTTTTGGCGGAAATTGATTGAAAACATCCTCCTCGTGGGGCAACGTAGATTTGCCAAAAAACGAAAGCCCAAAACGAGGAGGACAGGAGTATGGTACGCTGTGCAAGCCTTTTTAGTCAACTTCTTGATCTATTCAGTCGTCGAGAATTTTGTCGACTGGTCGTAGATCATAGAGCGGAACGCTATT
>JBAPTR010000239.1:0-3413 GCA_049282265.1 Desulfatiglandaceae bacterium
CGTAATGCCTTCCGACAAAAGCCTGTTATTGGCTTCTTGCAGCGCTTTCACCAGGTCTTCAAAAGAGGGCTTAGGCATGAAAGATTCAACCAAGTCCATGGCCGGAAATTCCAGAAGCAGGCCCGTGGGCTCACCGGTGATTTTGTCACGTTCAATTCTGCCGCCCGAGGGATCCGGTGTATCTTTCGTGACGCCCGCCATTTTCAAGGCCCTACTGTTGACCGCCATCACATGGCTGGAGGTGTGTCTGAGGCTGACCGGATGATGCGGGGCGGCACGATCCAGTTCCCAGCAGGTCGGGCTTCGCTTTTCTTTAGAATGGTTCTGGTTGTATCCTCTGCCGATAATCCACTGCTCCGGTCTCAGGAGATCGGCCGCCTTTTTAACCAACACCAGGATGTCGTCAATGGATCGGGCCGATTCCAAGGGGATACCGCTTAAATTCAACCCGAATTCCAGAGTGTGGTTATGAGCCTCATTGAAGCCGGGCACCACGGTTGTTCCCTTCAGGCGCCGCACCCGCGTGCCCCGACCTATTGCTGCCCTGACTTCCTCCGTCCGGCCCACCCAAAGAAACTTGCCGTCCTTAATGGCCACGGCCTCCACTTCAGGCCTCCGGTCATCCATTGTGATCACCTGGCTGTCCAGAATCACCGTATCCGCATCTACCATGATTCCCATGACATGTGACCTCCGCTTGGTTATCGAAGCTTGTTTCGGCCTGAACCCCTTGAATTGATCAAATCGAGAAACCAGCCTGCAAACCGACGAATACCCCCGCTAAGCCCGTCAGGCAGAAAGAGAATGACGATCAGGAGGACGCCCCCGGTCACGAACTCCTGCCAGCCGGCAAGGCCGGCAAAGAGTTGGGGGAGGGAGAATAAAATGATCGCGCCGATAATAGAGCCGGAAATGGTGGCCAGTCCGCCGACAACGATAATGACAACAAACTCCAGTCCCACCAGTATTGTAAAATCGATGGGTGCAACATATTTTATCAGATAGGCATAGAGACCGCCGGCCACCCCGACGTAAAAAGCACTGACCGCGAAGGAAACCGTCTTGGTCTTCACCAGGCTGATGCCGTATGATTGGGCGGAAATCTCGCTTTCCCTGATGGCGATAAAGGCCCGGCCCGTGTTGGAGGCGATCAGGTTTACAGCGAAATAGAACATGACGGCCGTGACCCCCAGAATGAGATAATACAATGCAGTTGAGGACTCGAATTTCAAAGGGCCCAGGGCCGGGGGCAGGACGACCAGACCGGTTGAACCGCCGGTCAGGGATGACCATTCATTGAAGATTTCTCCCGTAATCATGCCGAAGGCAATTGTGGCGATGGCCAGGTACACCCCGGACGTCCTCAGGGCGGCAAAACCGAGAAAAAAACCGATCACACCGGAAAGAAATCCGCCTAGGAAAAGTGCGACGATGCAGGGAAAACCCTGGAAATGGTTGCCGAGAATGGCGGCGGTGTAAGCGCCAATACCGAAAAATGCCTGGTGGCCCAGAGAAATCAACCCCGTATACCCTGACAGAATATTCATCCCAAAGGCCACAATGATGTATGCACAGATGATGCTGATGACAAAAACCAGGTAATCCCCGAAAATAAAAGGCACCCCGAGAATGAAAAACACCGCGAAGAGCAGAAATATTTTTCTGGATGCTTTTATATTCATAGATGGCACGGTTTTTTTTATACCCTTTTGTGTTTTCGGACGCCCAGCAATCCCTGCGGAATGACCATGATGACCGCCAGCAGCACGAACCAGACGAAGACATATTTGACCCAGTTGGGCAGATAGGTCCCGACGAGATTTTCCAGAACCCCGAGCAGTACGCCCCCCAGCACGGCTCCGGGCAGACTTCCGAAGCCGCCGAGCACCGCACCAACCAACGCTTTGAGAATGACCATGAACATCCCGACGTTCAGGATCAGCAGCGGCGATATGAGAATTCCCGCAATGGAACCGATCGCCCCGCTCAGCCCCCATGACATGGAATAAACACGCGTCACCGACACCCCCATCAGGTTCGCAGCCGTTTTATTCTGGGAAGTGGCCCGAATGGACAGGCCCATCCTGGTTTTGTTGAGAAAAAGATATAAGGCAATCATCACTCCGATGGAGACGGCGATAATCCCCAGGAACAGAGGACTGATCACGAGTCCCATGGGGAGATGGAGAACCTGATCCGAAAAAGGCGGTGGCATTCTCAGATCATCGAACGTCCAGATATGCCCGGTGGCGTTTCGAAGAATCATGCCGACCGCAATGGAAACCATGATGGCATTCAAATCAGGCGCATCTATAAGACCCCTGAAGGCGACTGCTTCGATGATCATCCCGATCACCCAGGAGATGAGGAAGCTCAATAGGAACACAAGCCAGTAGGGCAACAGAAAATCGGCAACAAGGGTATAGGAGATGAAGGCGCTCAGGACAACCATTTCTCCCTGGGCAAAGTTGATGATGCCGGTCGCTTTGTATATCAGGACGAAGCAAATGGCCACGAGGGCATAAATGCAACCCATCACGGATCCGAAGATAATTTGCTGGAAAATTTCAATGACCATTTCCATTCAACATCCCCAAGTGAAGTCCAAGAGATTAGTTGCCCAGATATGCTTTTTTCACGTGTTCATTCTCCAGTAATGCTTCGCTTTTTCCATGAACCGCTATCTTCCCGGTTTCGAGCACATAGCCGTGACCGGCAATGGAGAGACCCAGGTTTGCATTCTGCTCCACCAGGAGAACGGTCATGCCTTGGGTGTTGATCCTGCGGACAATCCCATAGATCTCCTGAACGATCAGGGGGGCCAAGCCGAGGGAAGGTTCATCGAGCAGCAAGAGCTTGGGGCGGGACATGAGTGCGCGGCCAATAGCTAGCATTTGCTGCTCCCCGCCTGAGAGCGTACTGGCGATCTGATCGGCCCTTGAGTTCAGGATAGGGAAGTAATTATAAACGGCAGAGAGATCACTCGCGATTTCCGGCATACTTTTTCTGCAAAAGGCCCCCATCCTGAGGTTCTCCAGAACGGTCAGCTCAGGAAAAAGTTCTCTTCCCTCGGGTACCTGGGAGATCCCCAGTTTGACCACCTTGTGGGGTCTCAAACCGTCTATCCTGCGGTTCCCGAATTCAATGGTCCCTCCTGAGGGTGAAATCAGCCCGGATATGGTTCTCAGAAGCGTCGACTTGCCCGCGCCGTTCGCCCCAAGTACCGTCACGATACTCCCGGAATCCGCCTCAAGGGATATCCCTTTTAGGGCATAGACTTGCCCGTAGTAGGTCTCCAGGTTTTCTATCCTGAGTAATTGACTCAAAATCCGTGTTCTCCCAAAACCCCCGCGCCCCGCCCGGATATGGTGTCAAAAACGGGTTGAGGGCAGGGGGCACTCAGGGACGATGCC
>JBAPTR010000240.1:0-1520 GCA_049282265.1 Desulfatiglandaceae bacterium
CGGATACACTGGCCGAGTGCTGCTTTGTATATGGATCTCTCGCTTCGATTGTTTCAACAAAAGCATAAAGGGTCGAGAATAGATTTTCGTAAATATTTTCATAAAGTGCCATATTTTCTATGGAAAAAGAGGCCTTTTCCAACAGAAAATTTAAAAAATAGATATCTTTCTCACTAAAACCTTTTTTCGTGCTGTTAATGATTGATGCCAGTATACCAAAGACTCTGGACCGAATCTTCAGAGGGATAGCGATAATATTACCTTCATCATTTTTTCTTTTTATAAGATAAGGTATACCGTCCGCGGCAATCTTTCCAAGCATCTCCTTTTCAATGATTTCGGAATCTCCCGCCGTTATACATCCTTCTTTATAAAAAGATGTGATGATCTCATAATTTTTCATCTCTTGTGTAAAAAAACAGAAATGAGCTTCATCACATTGGGTGATTTTGCCTGACAAGTTAACCAATTTCTTAAAAATATCCCGGCTGCTTTTTGCCTGATCCAGATCCTGAAGAATAAGATTTATGGTTTCGATCTCTTTTATTTTTCTAGTGAGCTCGTTATTAATCTTCGTGAGTTTTTTGCTCTTTTCAATCTCTTCTTTTAGTAATATATTTTCGACAAAGGTTGATCTTGCAGATATTACCTTTGAAATCGTCGGAAGGATCTGCTCCATGTTAAATGGTTTTGTGATGAAATCAACGACGCCGTTTTTTAAGGTTTCTATGGCAATATCCATGGAAGGATAACCGGTCATAACAACCACTGGAATGGTGTTGTCATATTGATAAATTCTTCTGGCGAGTTCCAAGCCGTCCAATTTGGGCATGGCAAGATCTGTAAAACAACAGCTGATTTGATCGGTCTTGATTATTTCAAGGGCTTTCAGGCCGTCGCTTGCCGTTAAGAGCGTATAGTCGGGGGCAAACTCGAAATAGCTTTTAAAAATATCCAGGATACACTCTTCATCGTCAACAACAAGTATTCTTAAATTTTCATTCATTGACAGTTCTGTTTGTTTACTCTTCGGAATTTATCGTTTTAAGAAGTTTTTGTTTGAAACTTTTGAACTCACTTTCAGTCAGATTACCATTTTCTTTGAGCATTGATAGGGCCTGCAGCTTGTCTACGGTGTTGTTTGGAGATGAACTGTTGTTGTAAAGATAATGGAGTCCCGGCATGTTTGAAGAGAAAAAGTTGATGCTGGATATTTTTTTTTCTGTCTTTTTCTCCTGCTTTAAAACCATCAATTCGCTGTAAGTATCCTGAATTTGTTTCAGCAGTTTTTTGTTTTCTCTGTAGAGTCTTATTTTCTCGATGGCATTATCCACTACAATCCTTATCTCTTCAAGCTTACATGGTTTTCTGATATAATCATAAGCCCCTTCTTTCACGGCCGTTATAGCGGTTTCTAATGATGCGTAACCGGTAATAATAATAACAAGGACATCCGGGTTTTCTTTTTTAGCATATTTCAATACATCCAAACCACCGACTTTTGGCATCACCAGATCAAC
>JBAPTR010000241.1:0-10478 GCA_049282265.1 Desulfatiglandaceae bacterium
TTTCTAAACACTCCGGAGGGGATGGACGCCGATTTGGGGTTCAGCGGTACGTCACAGAAGCGCGTAGGGTTTGATAGGAGTGAACCCCAAATAGTCGTCCATGCAGGAGTGAGTTGCCAAGTGCACTATGAGAAAGCACATGAAAAAGATTCTCAGGTCCGTTTCCATAGGTTCGTACGACAAGGTGACTTCGTTTGAAGTTATAAATACTTTGACAAGATAGGGAGGTAAATCAATGGATTTTGCTTTGAGTGATGAACTGCAAATGCTCCGCGAAATGGCCCGAGACTTTGCCGCGGAAAAAATAGCGCCCTTTGCCGACAAATGGGACGAAGAGCACTATTTCCCCTACGAAGAGGTGATCAAGCCCATGGGGGAATTGGGTTTTTTCGGCACCGTTATCCCGGAGGAATACGGGGGGAACGAAATGGGCTGGCTCGCGGCCATAATCCTCACTGAAGAGATGGCCAAGGCGTCGAGCTCCGTGAGGGTCCAGATAAACATGCAAACCCTGGGCTGTGCTTTTACCATCTGCCGCTATGGTTCAGAAGAAATGAAGAAGAAATACATCCCCAAGCTGGTAAGTGCGGAATACATCGGCGGCTTTGGAATCACTGAACCCAATGCCGGCTCTGATGTCATGGCCATGAAATCCACCGCCGTGGACAAGGGGGATCACTGGCTCCTCAACGGCTCCAAGACCTGGATCTCCAATGCCCCCATTGCGGATGCCATCGTCTACTATGCCTATACGGATAAGGAAGCCAGGGGAAGAGGATTGTCGGCCTTTGTGGTTGAACCGAAAAATTTCAATGGAGTAACAACCACTGCTCTGGACAAATTGGGAACCAGGTCTACACCCACTGGTGAGGTCTTCCTGGAAGACACCAGGGTTCCAAAAGAAAATATCCTGGGGAAACCCGGTGACGGTGCGAAGATCGTCTTCGGATCACTCAACCAGTCCCGCCTGTCTGCCGCAGCCGGCGGTGTAGGACTTGCTCAGGGCTGTCTGGACACAGTGACGGCCTATTGCCGGGAGCGGGAACAATTCGGGAAATCCATCGGTCAGTTTCAGATGAACCAGGATATGATCGCCCAGGTTGCCACAGAGGTCGAAGCTGCCCGCATGATGGTCTACAAGGCTGCGTGGCAGAAGGATCAGGGCCAGCTCGGAAACACCCTGGAAGTGGCACACGCCAAATACCTGGCCGGAGAAATCGCAGCAAAGGCCTCCCAGATGGCCATGAAGATCATGGGGGCCTATGGGTATTCCACCGAATATCCCGTCGCCCGATTCTACAGGGATGCCCCCCCGTACTATATGGTGGAAGGCTCCAGCAATATCTGCAAATGGATTATTGCCCTGGATCAACTGGGTATAAGGAAGGCCAACCGATAAATTTTGTGAAAGATAATGGAGGAAGAAATGCGACCCTATTTTCAGAATATGACGGCCTTTGGCAAGGCGCTTACGGACAAGCAAAAAGAGAGTTCCCGGGAAAGTGCGGAACAGATCGGGGCAGTGGAAAAACAGGTGTCCGAGGCGGTTGATGCCGTCAAGAATGCGGGGATTCCAATTGAGGTCATCAGGAAGCGTGGACAGCTTACCGTGTGGGAAAGGATTGATTACCTCATTGACCCGGGGACGTGGTGTCCCCTCCACACTCTTTACAATCCCCAGTTCAATGAGGAAGGGACCACCGGCGTCATCGACGGCCTTGCCAGGATCAACGGCAAATGGGCTGTGGTCGTCGGTTTTGACAATAAGGTCATGGCCGGGGCCTGGATCGCCGGTCAGGCGGACAACCAGTTGAGGGTCACGGACATGGCCAAGCGCCTCCATGTCCCCCTGGTCTGGCTCGTCAACTGCAGCGGTGTGAAACTGACGGAACAGCAGGAAGTCTATGCCAACCGCCGGGGCAACGGGACCACCTTTTACCGTCACGCCGAACTGGAAAAATCGGGCGTACCCATCATCGCGGGCATCTACGGAACGAACCCGGCAGGCGGCGGTTACCAGGGCATCAGTCCCACCATCCTCATCGCCCACGAAAAGGCCAACATCGCTGTGGGGGGTGGCGGTATCGTAGGCGGTATGAGCCCCAAAGGTTTCTTTGACGAAGAAGGCGCGGAGCAACTCATAGAGGCCACCCGCCACTTCAAGCAGGTCCCGCCCGGGAGCGTCCCCATCCACTACAATGAGACAGGGTTTTTCAAGGAGGTCTACAAGACTGAACAGGAAGTCCTGGATGCCCTGAAAAAATATGTGGACATGGCGCCCGCCTATGATCCCGGATTTTTCCGGGTGGATGAACCCAAAGAACCCAAGTTCACAGGAGAAGACATCAACCATATAGTGGCCTTCAACCAGAAGCGGAGTTACAGTCTCGATGAAATGCTGGCACGCATCTTTGACAACAGCGAACACATGGAATTCAGACCGGGCTACGGACCGGAAGTTTACACCGGGCTGGCCAAGATCGACGGATTGCTGGTGGGCTTCATAGGCAATCGTCAGGGATTCCTCGGCGCCCACTATCCGGAATACGCGCCCTATCCAGGTGTCGGCGGGAAACTCTATCGTCAGGGCCTCATCAAGATGAATGAATTTGTCACCCTGTGCGGCCGAGACAGGGTCCCCGTCGTCTGGTTCCAGGATACCAGCGGGATCGACGTGGGAGATATTGCGGAAAAGGCGGAGCTGCTGGGTCTCGGGCAGTCCCTGATCTATTCCATAGAACAGACCGATGTGCCCATGATCTGTATTGTCCTCCGGAAGGGAACCGCAGCCGCCCATTACATCATGGGTGGACCCACGGCCAATAACCACAACGCCTTTACCCTGGGGACCCCCACCACGGAGATCTATGTGATGCACGGGGAAACCGCGGCGGCGGCATCCTTTTCAAGGCGACTGGTCAAGGAAAAAGACGCCGGAAGACCCTTGCAACCCACCATAGACAAGATGAATGAACTGGCTAAACAATACCACGATAATTCCCGGCCCATCTATTGCGCCAACCGGGGGTTTGTGGATGAAATCGTGTCCTTTCCCGATCTGAGAAAGTATATCCAGGCATTTGCCGGTTGCGCGTACCAGAATCCGACCTCCATCTGCCCACACCACCACATGATGATTCCGAGAATCATCAAAGGCTAATAGGAACAAGGGGGCCGCGCATAGAAAAGCATCGCGGCCCCCGAAATAGATGCCGTCATGCCACCTTCCTCTCCTTGTAACAGCCCAACAGCTTAAAGTGGGTGGACAATTTTTTTGCCTCTTTCAGCGCCACCGCTACCCTGTTCTCTTTCTTTGACCCTTCGAAATCGAGAAAGAAGGCATAATCTCCCGGCTCATTGGGAATCGACTCTATCCTGGTCAGGTTAATATTTTCCTTTGCAAACAACTCAAGTATGCTGAATAGGGTGCCCGCCTTGTGTTCAGTGGAGAAAATGACGGAACACTTATTGCCCTCCTCCCCGTTCTTCTCCCTTGAAAGCACAAGGAATCTTGTCATATTCCTCTCAAGGTCCTCAATGTTCTCTTTTATGATTTCAAGGTTGTAGAGCTCGGCAGAGAGCTTGCTCGCAATTGCAGCGGCGCGTTTCGGTCTTTTTTCCGCCAGCATTTTTGCGGCCCCGGCAGTATCATGATATTGAACAGGCTCAAGTTTGTTCCTCGCAAGAAATTGACGGCATTGTGACAGGGCCTGGGGGTGTGAGTATATGGTAAGGATCTCTCTGTGATCCGTTCCTGCCGGAGCAACAAGACAGAGATTTATGGGAAGCTCTACGGCTCCGACCACATTGAGTTCGGTATTGATAAGCAGTTGGTTTACTTGACTCACAGCGCCACCCAGTGTATTTTCTACGGGAACGATCCCATATTCATAGAGGCCTGATTGAACACCATCGAATACCTCTGCGAATTCACCGCATGGTATAGGAATAAGATCCCTGTTCCACTTCCTCGCTGCGACTTCGCCATATGCCCCATGTTCACCCATGAATGCAATGAGTCCAAACTCATTCTGCTGGAGCTTCTTGCCCTCCTTGATGATCTCAATATAGATTTTCTCTGTTAGTTCGCCATGAATCAGGCCTGTAGAGTTTCTTCTTATCTTGTCAAGGACTTCCTTCTCCCTCGAGTTGTCTTGGATCTCGGACTTGAACTTTTTCGCCATGAGGGCCAGTTCCATCCTGTGGTTTAAAAGATGCAGAATTTCAGAATCAAGGATGTCAATGGCTCGCCTGATCTCTTTAAGACTCATTTTTCACCTCGCTCATTGCTGTTTCCAATTCTCTAATGGGAATTTTTTCCACAAAGGCCTGCCCTATTGTCTCCAGCAGCACAAAATTCATACTGTCCCCCTCTCTCTTTTTGTCCTTTCTCAGGGCATCAAGCACCCTTTCTCTGTCTATTCGAAGTCTGACGGGAAGTTTTAATTTCTTGAGCAATGTCTCTATCCTTGTCACATCTTCTGCCTGCAAATAGGCTCTTCTTTTTGAAAGTTCTGAAGCAAACACCATGCCTGCACTGACTGCCTCTCCATGTGACACACCTGTGATCTTTTCAATGGCATGTCCAAATGTATGCCCGAAATTAAGTTTCCGCCGCTCCCCCTTCTCTTTTTCGTCCCTGCTCACCAGCGATGATTTGATGGCGATCGAATCATATACAAGCTTTTCGATCACGTCTGGGTCCAGGTCAAGCGCTTGCCTAAAATGTTTATCAAGGTACCGGTATAAATCTCTGTCCCCGATGAGGGCATGCTTTACAATCTCGGCAAGGCCGCATGAAATTTCCCTTTCCGGCAGTGTCTCCAGGAGACGCATGTCGCAGATAACGAATTCAGGTTGATTAAAAACGCCCACCATATTTTTATATCCATGGAGATTCACACCATTCTTCCCACCGACGCTGGCATCCACCTGAGACAGCAATGTAGTGGAAACAAATCCGAACCTTATTCCCCGCAGAAAAGTGGACGCAACAAAGCCGGCTATATCACAGACAATTCCACCGCCGATACCCACAATAAAGGATGCGCGGTCAACCTCAAGATCTATAAGCTTGTTGTAGATCTCCTTCACGGTGCCCAGATTCTTTATCTTCTCACCGGTTCCGATCTCTATAACTTCACCGTCCGGGAAACTATTCCCATGGTGCCTCCTGACATTGGCATCGGTGATGATTACCCTCTTTTCCCCGGGAATATACTTTTCGACCGATCCAAGGTCCTCACCGATCAGTATGGTCGAATCTCCTGTCCTGGCATGAATCTCAAGCACCTTCACTGTCTCTTTCCCCCATGATGGAATCGTAAAAGTCCGTCCGTGGACTTTTTACTGACGGAAACCGAAAAGTGTGATTTTCGGTTTCCTCGCAAATCAACGGGTTGTGTTGCACCCCGTTGATTTGCGTGCCCGTCCATGGGCACGATGATGACTTCCGACGAAGTCGTCTCTTTCGCCGGAGTCAGGGAGCCGGGCGTGAGACTCTTTTTCAGACCCTTTCTCATAGTGCACTTGGCACAAAACACCGACATGGACGGCTATTTGGGGTTTATGCCTCCCAAACCCCAAGCGCTTCTATGGATTTACGCTAAACCCCAAATAGTCGTCCATTCCCTCCGAAGTGTTTAGAAAGGGTCTGAAAAAGAGTGTCAGGTTCGGCTCCTCTTCGTTGCTCATAGGCTGCCGCTCGCGGCATAAATCAGCTTCTGCCCCCATTGCCGTGATTAATCTCTTCCATACAGGGACGGAGCACTTGCAGCTTCTTCATAAGTCCTGAGAACATCTCCGGCGACATGGCCTGATCCTTATCACATAGGGCATCACAGGGATTGCAGTGGACTTCAACAATGACGCCGTCCGCGCCCGCTGCCATGGCAGCAAGACTCATGGGTTCAATGAGGCTTAGCTTTCCCGTCCCGTGAGAGGGGTCAACAATGATGGGGAGGTGGCATACCTCCTTCACTGAGGGGACAATGCTCAGATCCAGGGTGTTCCTGGTATAGGTCTCAAATGTCCTTATCCCTCTCTCACAGAGAATGACGTCGGGGTTCCCTTCCGCAAGGATATATTCTGCACAATTGAGCCATTCCTTGAGAGTTGAATACATCCCTCTTTTCAGGAGCACAGGTTTATTGGCCTTCCCAACCTCCTTGAGGAGAGAAAAGTTCTGCATGTTTCGGGTGCCGATCTGCAATACATCCGCATATTCGCACACCCAGGATACATCGCGGGGATCCGTTACCTCAGTCACTACCGGAAGGCCGGTTTCCCGCTTCGCCTTTTCAAGTATTTTCAAGCCCTCAAGGCCAAGCCCTTGAAAATCATAGGGGGAAGTCCTCGGTTTGAATGCGCCTCCCCGGAGCATATTGGCTCCCGCTTCCTTTACTCTCCTGGCGGTTTCGATGGTTTGCTCCTCACCCTCCACGCTGCAGGGACCGGCAATCACTACAAAGTCCTCCCCCACCTTCACACTGCCCACCGTAATGACCGTTCGCCCGGTGCTTTCATCATTTAGGGATGTAAGTCTAAGCGTGTTCATCGTCTGCTATGCCCCCTTGGCTATCTGGTGCCCATCCACAAATACATTTTGGGCACTGCTGAATTGAAATTCCATCATCAGTAGTGTTAAAACAAAAAGAGCCGTGGACTTTTTGCTGCCCACGGCTCTTGAAATCGAAAAAAAGAATCAACCCATGGACAGACTGCCCCCTCTCCAAAAATAAAAGTAGTAGTTGCTCTGCCTGGTTTGATTTGTGTTCATCGCTATCTTTCTTTTCCCATACCGGATTGAAGTACCATCCATCTAAGGGAATCTGATTGCCTTTGTCAAGAAAAAGTTTGACGAGTCCGAACAGTTTGACTTGTGTAAAATCGGAATCGTGCCTATAATCCGGCGCACAATGCAGTCAAGTGCGCGTAAAAAATCAGATCTTCTCCGGTATGACCCCATCCTGCTGAACGTTATCTGTCCTCTGGCAGCCCTGGGCATCAAGCTGTTGATACTTTCCTGCCGCCTTGTCAGGATCGAAGGCGAGGGAGAGGAAAGGAAGGCCCTGGCGCAAAACACCAAAAGAGGGGACCCCTGAAATTGGATCTTTGGATGAAAGAAAGGCTAAGGGCTGAAGGCTAATGCCAAATGGATAGTGTAAGAAAAGGAAAAAACGGCTTTCCATTCAGGCTGGGATGTACCTCCTATGTTTACCCTGATGACCTCCTCCCCAATGTCCGAAAGATGGCTCCCGTCGTCGATGATATCGAGATCGTCCTTTTTGAAACGGAATCCCTTTCCAATCTTCCCGATAAGGCTGTCATATCTGAGCTGTTGCAGATACAAAGAGAGCAGGGCAATACCTATACAATCCATTTCCCCATAGACAAGAAGGCCGCCGGTCCGGACAAACAGGAGAGGAGATACTTCCAGGAACAGGCCCTCAAGATCATGCGTTTGACCCTTCCCCTCCACCCCTTTGCCTATATCCTTCATCTGGAGGGAATCAGCCAAAACGCAAACCGGGAACACCAGGATGCATGGAGATCACGTGGCATGGAAACCTGCGAGAAAATCGCAAGTCTTGATGGAGTCAACAAATCTTCCATAGCAGTGGAGAACCTGGGCTATCCCGTGGATTGGAACAAAGAGATTGTTGAGCACTTCGGTTTTTCCTTCTGCATGGATGTGGGACACCTGTGGCTCTACAGATATGACTGGGAAGGGACCCTGGCCCGGTACCTTAAAGACACGCGGGTCATACATCTTCACGGTGTATCGGGTGGAAAGGACCATCTCTCCGTTCTAAAAAACGACCGGGAAATCCTGAAAAAGTTGGTGAGGAACTATCTTAAGGGCTTTCAGAACGTGGTAACGCTGGAGGTCTTTTCAAGAGAGGACACCTTTGGCTCCATAGAAAGGTTGAAAGAATTATGGGCAGAATCGTACTGATCACAGGCGGGGCCAGGAGCGGCAAGAGTTCTTTCGCCCTGCAGGAGGCATTGAAGCACCCGAATAAACGCGTCTTTCTGGCAACCGCGCTCGCCATCGATGACGAGATGAAGACGCGCATCGGGAAACACCGGGAAGAACGGGGGGAGGATTTCTCTACCATCGAAGAGCCCATGGACATCTCTTCACGCCTGAATGGACTGGGGCGTGATACCGGGGTTGCAGTGGTGGATTGTCTGACCGTGTGGCTCGGAAACCTTTTTCACAAGTGGAACGAGGATGAAGAAGCCATAAGGCACGAAATCGAGATGTTTTGCGAAACCATTTCCCATGTCAACAGCGATCTCATCCTCGTCACCAACGAGGTGGGATTCGGGATCGTCCCGGAAAACCGACTGGCCCGCCTCTACAGGGATATGCTGGGATTTCTGAACAGAAAGGTCGCCGAACAGGCTGACAAGGTCTACTGTTGCATCTGCGGGATATCTGTTTGCATAAATGAGAAAACGGGACCACCCATTAATGGGCAAATCACATCCTGATTTGTAAATTGATGGATGGTTTGGAGATATCTCAGAAAGGAGAAAAAAAACTTATGAAAAAGGCCCTTGCTGCGACCGGATTAATATTGCTTTTCAATATAATTTCCTTGGTCGCTACCTGCGTTGCCCCATCGCCTCTTCTTGCAGCTTCCACCTTTCGCTTTGTTATTTGGTCGGATACCAAGACCGGATTGAGTGATCTTTCCGTGCTTTCCTCCCAGGTGAAGGCAATGAACCCGGTTATGACGTTTTATCCCGGTGACCTTTGTAAGCGAGGCGCCACCCGTCCATGCCTCGACGAATGGGAACGGTCGTTAGATGGAGGCTCGAACAACGGCATATCTCATATCACTTTTGCATCGCGCGGGAATCATGATGCCGCCAACACCCGCACGTGGCAATCATACTTCAACTTTTTGGGAGTTGCCGAAGCAATAGGCGCCACCCATTTCTCGTCCTACCGTCAAGACCTGACTTACAGCTTCGATTACGAAAATTCCCATTTCGTCATGATTGACATGCCTGATGGCGGTGCTTCATCCATGGACTCAGCGGCCATAGACTGGCTCGATGCCGATCTGACCTCCGCCGAATCGAGGGCACTGACGCATGCCTTCATCGCATTCCATGCCCCTGTCTATTATGTGGATGGGCATCCTGATACGGTTTCCGGCCGATTCATCGCGGTTCTGAACTCACATCATATCGTCAGCGCCACCCTTCATGGCCATGAGCACGTTCTGGCTTACGTTCATATAGACGCGACGCGCATCCCGACCATCACTCACCCTTTTGAAGAATTCGTATCCGGCGGAGCAGGTGCAGATTTGTATGGTTGTGCGAGTGATCGCTCAGATTGGTGTCAGTCAACGTTTGGCTTCTTTCTCGTAACGGTTTCCGGCCGTTCATTCACGGTCCAGGCCTACAAAAAAGGCGGCCTTACAGCACTCAAGACCTGGACTTTCAAATAGGTGACACCCCTTCCTCCATGGTATTAGGTCAGCTCGATGAATCCCGAATTATAAATGCCGGATGGCGGCCAATTGCAGCCTGTAGATTACGCCGCCGTAGACGCCTGCCGCCGTCATCAACAGGATTTCCAGGATACCCGATACAAGCGGCGGCGGATAAGCCTTTACGATCCCAAAGGCCGCCGAACTGCCCAAAGCGGTAAGAAAGATCCACACAAGGGCCGCCTTGAGCGATTCTTTTTCCCTGCCTCGAATCTCCGCTATCATGTAGCCGAAAAGCGTAAGCGCACCGATTATCTCGATGAAACGAAAGATGGAGACATTCCTGAAGCTGGATGCGAGATCCTGAAAGTATGTCTTGAGCTGCCAGCCTTCAAAGGGCACTATGGTGGGCCAGAGAGCTAGGAGGATCAGGTAAACCGCATAGAAAGGCAGGATTATCTTGAGTGTGGACAGCTCGAATCTCCTCTCTCCTTTTTTCTTCCGGATGGGAAGCCGGGCGGGTATCTGCACCAGAGCCGCAATGACGATTCCGAAACCGGCCACCTCTATTGGGAATCTTGCCAGGGTGGGAAGAGAGGCCACGATAAACCAGCCTGACACCAAGAGGGACAATTTGTTGGGGGTGAGACGTCCTTCCTGTTTCAGCCGATGGACGTAGATGGAGGCAAGCACGCCGCCGCCCATCAGGCCCAAGAGCAGCAATAACCACAGGCGCGCTGCTTCGCCTCCGGTGGAAAGGCCGTTCAACCACATCAATGGAATCAGCAGATAGACCCAGTTCATCAGCGGCAATTCCGGCGCAAAGAGCCGAATGACGTAGCTTTCCTTCGAACTCCGCATAAAAAGTCCAAACACCATCGCCCCCAGCCAGGCGCCCAAGCCGTTTGTAAGCACATCGGTGACCTGAGTGCCCCGTCCGGGTATAAAAAACTGGGTGAACTCGATCGCCGAACTCAGCAGGATTCCAAGGCCCAGTGCCTTGGCACAGAATCGATCGCTGTTTTT
>JBAPTR010000242.1:0-3650 GCA_049282265.1 Desulfatiglandaceae bacterium
CTTTTGACATTTTCGGGCTCGGACAATGTTCCCTTGACTGTAGAGGAAGGATCGACGCCTATCCTCCGCCTGATGTGAAATGCGAATGTTCGGAGACGGTTATCCAGGGAGGCGGCCCGGTCGCCACGGCCCTGGTCGCCCTTTCACGGTGGGGGGTTTCGTGTTGCTTCACCGGCGTGATCGGAGATGACCTGTTCGGGAGCATGATCAGAGATTCTCTCGACGAGGAAGGGATAGATACGGGCAACCTTCTTGTCAGGAAAGGGGCCGAGTCTCAGTTTGCCTTCATCACGGCCGAGCCTGAAAAGGAGGGAAGACGAACGATCTTCTGGAGAAGGCCCACGGGTGACCCCCCAAGAGCGGAAGAGATCGATTATGCTGGTCTGCAAAGGGCACGCGTGTTTCACACGGACGGCCTGTTTATGGAGGCTTCTCTTGCAGCCGCGGAGGCGGCCAGAGCGGCTCGCGTGCCGGTTGTTGTGGACGGGGGTTCTTTGCGGGAAGGCATGCTTGAACTGCTGCGTCTGAGCAATTGTTTCATCACGTCCGAGAAATTTGCCAGGGACATGATGGGGAAAGACGACCCTGAAGGGGCTTGTTCCCTGCTGGCCGAACTGGGTCCCGGGGTCGTCGGTGTTACCCTGGGACCAAAGGGATATGTGGCACTGGTGGAAGGGCGGATCGTCCGGCGGCCCGCCTATCCGGTGAAGGCGGTTGACACCACCGGGTGCGGGGACGTGTTTCACGCCGGATTCACCTATGGCCTGATCAACGGGTGGCCGGCAGACCGGTCTCTTGATTTTGCCGCATGGGCCGCCTCCAGGGTGGCCCTCAAGCTCGGGGGGCGGGCCGGGATACCACCACTCGAAAGCTGGGGCACTGATCCGGGCAGAGGGGAAAAAACGTAAGCAGGATGAAATAGAATAGTCATTTTCATCAACGAATTGACCCTATCGGGTATGAAAACAATTATTTTCGTTGACATTATACCCGAAAGGTACTATTTATCGGCTAATTGTTTATTTCTATACCCGATAAGGTATATCTAACTTTCACTATTCAAACAAATAGTACAGAAAGACACAATGTACAGAACTCTCTGGCACGAATCATCCCGAAAGGGTATAAATACGTTATGATGCTGAAACATTTCGTAAAAAAACAACGCAAGATTAACGGATTGACCCAAACGGAGCTTGCTCGCAAGGCCGGAGTTGGACTGAGGTTTGTAAGAGATTTGGAACAGGGTAAGGCAACCTTGAGAATGGACAAGGTAAACCAGGTCCTTCAGTTATTCGGCAAAACTCTTGGCCCCGTTGATTGGCATCCTGAAATCGGTGAAGATTAGATGGAGAACAGAAGGAAAAAGGCCTTTGTCTATTTGCGGGAAATTAAGGCCGGCTTTCTTGAGAAAACAGAGAAAGGGTACCGCTTTTACTATCTAAAAGAGTACCTTTCCTCACAGGATGCTCAACCGATAAGCCTTACTCTACCCTTAACTGACAAGCCTTACGAAAGTGAGAAATTGTTTCCTTTTTTTCTTGGACTGATCCCTGAAGGATGGCTTTTAGATCTTACGAGCCGTACGCTAAAAATAGACCCGGAAAATCCTTTTGATATTCTACTTGCCACTGGTGGTGATTGTATTGGAGCGGTCAAGGTCGTCCCCCTTAATGAGGAAGATAGGTGATGTTCCGTAAATGTCTTTCATGCCACATATCAGAATCCGGGAAAGATCTGCTCCAAGGATACCATAAACAGTGCTCAAACAAGCTATTTGGAACGGCTCAACGTCCGAATGTGCCCTTTAGAAGCACTGACGTGGTTACTGAAGCTCAAAAAATGGTTGGGAAAATGTCTATCTCGGGTGTGCAACCTAAACTTTCAACCGTCCACGATCGTAAGCGTAGTGTGTTAAGTGTCGTCGACATCGGAGGGCTTTTTATTCTCAAACCTCCAACAGATCGTTTTGAGTCCCTGCCTGAAAACGAGAATCTATGTATGAATATTGCATCTATTTATGGGGTTGAGGTACCGCCTCATGGTTTGCTGCCCCTGACAGATGAAAGACTGGCCTATGTCGTTAAAAGGTTCGATAGACTTGATGATGGCTCAAAACTTCAACAAGAGGATTTTCAGCAGCTTCTTCAAACAGATGATAAATACGCAGGATCTTATGAAAAAATTGCCAATTTCATAAAAAGACATTCAAATGTTCCCGGGCTCGATCTTGTAAATCTTTTTGAAAGAGCCTTGCTATTTTTTGTACTGGGTAACGGCGATGCCCATTTGAAAAATTTCTCACTTCTGAGAAAGGAAGAAATAGGTTATTCATTGTCCCCGGCCTATGACATAGTCAACTCCAGGCTGGTACTCCCTGAAGAGAAAGAAGAGATGTGTCTCAGCCTTCAAGGGAAGCGAAATAATATTTCAAAAAAGGATTTCCATGGACTATCTGAACATTTGGGTCTGAACGGCAAACAGGTCCATAACGCTCTGGAACGATTGAGTGGGTTCAGATCATCCATTGGGATGATGATCGAGGAAAGCTTCTTAGAAGAACGATTGAGGAACAGGTTTCTTGAGATTTTTAGAGAAAGAATGAATAGAATCTTTGACTAAAAAGATAGCACTGGTTATGCCCGTTGCGAGGGTCCCTGTCCGGCTGACGGTTACTTCCCACCTCATATCCCACTCATGATCTCTTTCGTAATTTGGATGGTCTTATGCTATAAAAGTGATGGTCGCATGAAAGAGTCCTGAATACTCTGTTCTACTCAGTTGCAAATCAGGTTTGGTTTCACAGCATAATGAGGTCTCCACATGGCAGGCACTTTTGACATTTTCGGGCTCGGACAATGTTCCCTTGACTGTATAGGAAGGATCGACGCCTATCCTCCTCCTGATGTGAAATGCGAATGTTCGGAGACGGTTATCCAGGGAGGCGGCCCGGTCGCCACGATAGGAGGAATGGGGTCAGCCCGTTGACATTTGATTATTTTGAAGCATAGCTCTCAAGTCTTTGTTCTTCCTTAACTTCTTCACAAATCGTTCATCAGCTCCTGATACTCCAGAATAACTCCTCTTTCCCATTTGCCAACAGTTTTCCAATTCGTCGTGCCAGTCTTGGGCTTGGCGTCCATCATTAAATAAGAAACTTAACCCGGCAGAATAGAAAACTATTGAAACTCCAATTGAAATACCGTCAGTTTCTTTCCTTTCTCGAGTGCTTTTCCCCCGGTTTCGACACAGGATCGGTATGGATCTATGCCCTTCTTGAGCATGCGACTGATAACGTGGCCCATAATGGTGGTTCGAATCGTGGCGGTTTCAAATTCCTTGTCGGGAAAAAGGCGGACTGTTGTCTTATCCAGTGCCGGCTTCTTCATCAAAAGGCCTCACCTCCCGTGTTTTGTCCGGTTGGGCTATAAGCTGTGTAAGTTTTTACTACTCCCCAGGGGGGCTTTATGTCAACCCCTTCCTTGGCCCCTGATCTCCATCAAGGTGCCATTCCCGCCGTTGGCGGGGCGAAGGAGAGGGCTCTTGATCCAATGACTTTCAGTGCGTCTCGAATGAGATAGAGCGCCTTGACGGTGGACCTGTTTTTCGCACGCGCTTTTGTTGCCTTTTTCTTGTAACTTCCTCTATTG
>JBAPTR010000243.1:0-2197 GCA_049282265.1 Desulfatiglandaceae bacterium
GGTTTAGCGAAAATTCATAGAAGCGCGTGGGGTTTGGAGACGTAAACCCCAAATAGTCGTCCATATCGGCGTTGGTTGTCAAGTGCACTATGAGAAAGGGTCTGAAAAAGAGTCTCACGCCCGGCTCGTTGACTTCGGCAGAAGAGAAGACTTCGTTGGAAGTTGGATTCCGTTATGCCTTCTCAGCCGCGAACCGGATGATATCGATAAACTGATCCGCTTTCAGACTGGCACCACCCACAAGGGCGCCGTCTATATCAGGCATGGCCATGAGTTCCGCGATATTTCCCGGTTTGACGCTTCCGCCGTAGAGAATCCTCACATTCTGCCCAGTTGGGGCGTTGAAGGTCTTTTCGATCCAAGCCCGGATAAACGAATGGACCTCCTGGGCCTGTTCGGGAGTTGCGGTCTTGCCGGTTCCGATGGCCCAGATGGGCTCGTAGGCCAAAATGGTGGACATGGGCATCAGATCATCCGCCTTGAAGTTGTGAAGGGACTCACTCAACTGTTGTTCCAGCACATGGAAGGTCCGGGCGTTCTCCCTCTCCTCAAGCGTTTCGCCTATACAAATGATGGGAATCAGGCCCAGAAACGCAGCCGACTTCGCCTTGAGATCAACCAGGCCACTTGTTTCGCCAAACAGCGTCCTTCTCTCCGAATGGCCGAGGATGACATGAGTGCACCCGGATTGCTGGAGCATCCTGCCGGATACCTCCCCGGTAAAGGCACCCTTCAGCTCCCAATGCATATTCTGCCCTGCCAGAAAAATCCTTGCCCCGACTATGGCCTGTCTCACAGCAGCCAGGCTGGTGAATGGCGGTGCCACAAGGATATCCAGGCTTTCCACGTCTCCTGTGCCCTCCGCAACGGATTTGGCAAGCATCGTTGCATCGTCAAGGCCCAGGTTCATCTTCCAGTTTCCGGCAATCAGCGGTTTTCTTTCCTGCATACCACCCTCTCCTGATCAGGACCTAAAAGGACGCCATGAAGACGGCCAGATCAACCATCCGGTTGGAGTATCCAAATTCATTGTCATACCATGCGAGCACTTTTACCATGTCCCCTATGACCATGGTGGAAAGGGCATCAATGGTTGAAGAGACCCTGGTGCCGTTGAAATCCATGGACACAAGGGGCTTATCACAATATGCGAGGATATCCTTGAGATGGGTTTCCGATGCCTCCTTCAAGGCCATGTTCACCTCTTCCACCGTTGCGGTCCTGGTGAGTTGGACCACGAGATCCACCACCGAAACGTTCGGGGTCGGCACCCTGATGGACATGCCATTCAACTTTCCTTCCAGTTGAGGCAATACCAGGGCAACGGCCTTTGCAGCGCCGGTTGTCGTGGGGATCATGGAGAGACCGGCGGCCCTGGCCCTTCTCATATCGCGGTGAGGAAAATCCAGCAGGCGCTGATCACCGGTATAGGCGTGGGTCGTTGTCATCAAACCCTTTTCGATTCCAAAACGGTCCAGCAGAACCTTGCAGACGGGCGCAAGACAATTGGTCGTACAAGAGGCATTTGAGACGATGTGGTGTCTCTTGGGATCATATTCATGGTGATTGACACCCATGACAAGAGTGGCGTCAGGGTCCTTGGCAGGAGCCGATATGATCACTTTCCTTGCCCCCCCCTCGAGGTGCCTGGAGGCCTTTTCCTTGTCCCTGAAAAGACCCGTGCACTCGAACGCAGTCTCCACGCCCGTATTGCTCCAGGGTATCCTTGAAGGATCTTTTTCCGAATAGATCTCTATCTCTTTTCCATCCACGACCAGAGAATGCTCGGTACTTGAGATCTCTGCATCCAGGGTGCCATGAACCGAATCATATTTCAGGAGATGGGCAAGCGTGGCCGGATCCGTGAGGTCGTTGATCGCCACAAATGAAACGTTCTCATTCCTGAATCCGGCCCGGAAGACCATCCTTCCGATGCGTCCGAAACCATTAATTCCCACTTTTAAAGACATGTTCAACCTCCTGATTGTCTCGTTAAATTCTTTGAATTTACCGCCACTATGCCGGTCTTAGGGTGGCATGGCGGTTTTCTGGTTGAATTAAGATTGATGACTTCGTAAAAAGCTGGTTTATGCCGCAAGCGGCAGTCTATGAGCAACGAAGTGGAGGAGAGCCTGACACTCTTTTTCAGACCCTTTCTAAACACTCCGGAGGGGATGAACGCCCATTTGGGGTTTAA
>JBAPTR010000244.1:0-16365 GCA_049282265.1 Desulfatiglandaceae bacterium
ACCGGCTCCGTGTAACCAACCCCGGTGACACTGCCACGATCAGGATCTATTTCTCAGGAGACATTTTTGCATCTGACGTCTTTTATAAATATGACACCATCAATGGCTGGTATGACTATTCGGAGCATACTACCTTTAATGATGACGGACAATCCATCACTTTGGAAGTAAAAGACGGCGGTTTTGGAGATAGCGACGGGTTGGCCAATGGAATTATTGTTGATCCGGGAGGAATTGCTTCTGTGGGGGATTCTTCTTATTCGAGCCTTGGCTCGAACATTGTGGGATGTTTCATCGCTACAGCAGCGTTTGGTTCAAAATTTGAAAAACATGTTCAACTGCTTCGTAGATTCAGGGACTTTTATCTCATGCCAAACAGCATCGGTCGCGCCTTTGTAAAGGCCTATTACAAGTATTCACCACCAATGGCCGATTTTATTGCAAAACACGATGTCCTGAGAACCATGGTCCGGTGGAGTCTCGCTCCGTTGATCGCTGTCAGTTGGATGCTGCTGCATCTTGGTACGGTACTTACTCTGATGCTTATGGCTCTGATGCTTTTAGCCATGGCCATCGGTTTTAGAAAAATACGACTCTGCAAAACCTGAAAAACGATAACAAATAAAAAAGCCGGGCTACCTTGTTTAAGGTAACCCGGCTTTTTTGTCTCAGTGATAAAAAAATTATTCGTAACGATTCACAGGGTTCAGGAATTAGGAATTAGGGATCAGAAAAAATGTAAATATTTTTTTCGCGATTGTGTAACAATTTGCAGCCGAACAATCATTAACCGACATTGTCCAGACGGATTTTAATTCTTAACTTTCTTCTGGGGAGTTAAGAACTTCCATGCTTTATGGATCGGCATTCCACTGTTAAGACCTCGCTGAACTCTGACAAGATACTATTTTTCTAAAAGTGAATATCCGCCGGCCATTTGGATTTCCACATCAACGATGATTGTCTTTCTTTGCAACAGAATGCTTTTTGTATAAACATATCAACCTTCTTAAGGAACGAGTACGTTCCCCCACTCGCCCGCCATTGAAGGATAACCTTCTCCATCGGGATGAAGGTTGTCAAAATATTCAAAATCGTAACGCTTTTTATCTGAAACATCTTCATTGAAAAGACCGTAAAAATCCGGAGGAACCACCAAGATATTGTTCGAAGGATCGTCTGCCAACTCATCGATGACCTGGTTAAACTCTTTTACCAAAACACTTCTTGCCCCTAGATCCGGATCCTCGTAGGGAGTACTATCGGTGCTGTCTCCGAGAGTAATCGGTGCTTTAGCTAAACACGCTTCTTTTGATGCTGCGTTTACGGCATCTATGATATACTGCATATTGTCTTTGAAGCTTCCAAGATAACCTGAATCTCCCGGGTTCAATCCCAATCCGCTTGGAACAGGCAGCAGCCAAGGACGTGCATCATTCGTTCCATAGCCAATGAGAAAACGCTGGCTTAAGGGGTTCTCTGCAATTGTGATATCAATAAAATCTGCTCCATCAGCAGATGTTGCGCCTCCGACACCTTTGTTCACAACCGTATGGGGAATGCCTTTCATTACCGTTAATACATTATTAAGTATCGGCTCGTATCCACCCCCGGTATTGCGGCCATCTAATGATTTATCATCTGAAGGATCATCATCTCCAAAGCCTTCTGTTATGCTGTCTCCAACAGCAACGTAATACTGTCCGATGCCGATCTGAACTTTCTGATCATGAGTAAATGATCCTGACACGGTATTTCCGGATTCGTTTACAATAAAAGCATCTAAGGTATGTTCTATCTGTGTCAGTCCTGTGAAAACTCCTTCGTAAGGTCCTGCAAAATCTGAGATGACCCTTTCATCAGCGGTTCCCATGTCCAATACAAATTTCACGCCCCAACCCGAGTCCAAATTCCCTGCAGTGGCAACCACATATAGGTTAGAGGATGTCTGCAAAAAATAGTCTTGAGGCATTGTAAGCGTCACAAACGGTTCGTTGGTGATATACTCAAATTTAACCGCATCTGCACTTGTGCTTGAGGGACCAGGTTGTGCGGTAATGGTCACATCATAAGTTGTGCCTGCTCCGAAATTATACTGACCAAGCCTGTTCCACTGTTCGCCATTTTGCTGCTGATCAACATGGGCTGTTGCAGTTCCATCTTCATGTTGAATGTCCACCGGCACATCTTCACTCCGAGAAGACCAGTTGGTCCACCGCAGATAAACCTTGCAATAACCCGAAACTACGGGTGAAAACGACCAAGTAAATGTAGCACCGTCGCGGCTCCAAACGGAATCCACTTCATACGGGTTTGTGGCACCGGAAACATCCCATACACCTGTGTCAGACACTTCTGAATCGCGATTATCAATGACTATGGAGGGATATCCCAGTCTCTGTATGGGGCTGAACTTAACTGCATCCGCACAGGTACTGCAACCGTCCTGTGCCCTTAGAACTACCTTTGCCGTCCCGCTGAATTGGTATGATCCAAGCACATTCCATTGTCCGGCCAGACTCAGTTCTTGCTGGTTCACCTCTACCGTGGTCAACAACATAGATCCGTCGTATATGTCCACAAGTACTGCGCTGCATCTGTCTGACAAATAGGTCCACCACAGAGAAACTTCCTGATATCCCGTTACCGTCCCTTGAAAAGTGTACGTGGCCTCATCTAGACTCTCCTCACGGGAACTGCCCCCGTAAGGATCGTCACCGCTGGAATATCCCCATGAACCACCGCTATAACTTGTCCCCGGGTCGTCATTGTTGATAATCAACTCTGCCGAAGCTGGATTGACATTAAGGGTAACATCTATTGTACGTTCCGGGACCGGTTCGCCTGTTAAAGACGTGGTTCCGCTTATTGTTATGGTGGCGTTATAAGTGCCTGAATCAAGTGTAACCGGTGTTACGATCTCATATAGAACTGGAATTATGTCGGTTTCACCGCTGTTGAGACTTATCGTAACAGGCGAAACATACAACCAATCAGCATCATCGGTAATACTGTATTCAAGTGTCATGTTGCCTGTGTTCTGGATAGTGAAGGTTTGTGGGTCGGGATTTGGCCCCCCCTGAATTGCTGTCCTGCTGAGTGTCGTTTGTGAAAGGGTGATTTGGGCTACTAAAGCACAATCGGCCCTACCAAATTCGGAAGCAAATAACTCAAGATTGAATCCACCTGGATTTATTAAAAAGGCCAAATCACTGCCATCTACATCGCCATCAGGCTCAAAATCACCCATGCATATAGTGCCAGCACCTACCAAAGAATTGGAAAAGCTCAATATAAGTACAATGACTACACTTAAAATAACCCTCAAAAGGTTGTTTTTCATCAGCTGATTCCTTAAATTAAAAATGGGCCGCTATTTCATACAAAACTCCTGTACTACTTGTATCAAAATGATATTAAAGATGTAAATACGCCAAAAGTACCATATTATTCGTATTTTCCAGGTCAGATTTTATAGTACTTTAGTATTAGACGAATGGAGGGGTACTATGTCGTTTCTAATACTTTGGCACTATATTGGAAAATAAGGAATAGGGATTAAGGATTGAAAGGAAGATCGCAAAGGGCAGGGATCAGGGGGCAGAGAGCAGGGATTAAGGATCAAGGATTAGGGAGTAAGGACGAAGGCCAGGATTACGGAATAAGGGATAAGGATTAAGAATTATATCCTGTCCTAGTTAAATTCCCCCGGTAAAATCCGCTTTAGGGTCTGTACAGCTGAATTTTATTGGATTGTTTTGAAATAGGTTCTAGTACCAAAGTGATAGAGATTTACTAATACTTCCCATTTTTTCTAATACTAAAGCATTAGAAATCTCGACCTCAAAAATACGAAAAAATTAATACTTTTTACCGATTTCAATATATATAATGTGGTAGAAATACAGTCAGAAAAACAGATGATCTTTTGAAAAACCCTTTTTTAGACCTCTATACTAATGAGGAGGGATTTTATGAACAACTTTTCGGGTTCAATTGTCAAAAAGGTTTTTTTGCGGCTTTTTTGTACCTTCTTTTTGTTTATCGGAACGGCGAGTGCACTCGAGATTAAGCTTGAGCCGGCCAAGGCCCAAAGAGACTTAGGGGGTAAAGTCCGTGTCCATATTTACGCTGATAGTGCAGTATGACTATCCCAATTGCGAGGACGCCACAGACAGCTTCTCCTGGTGTCTTAGATGGCGATGGTATCCTTATATCTGCGCTGAGAGTTGGCACGGATTCTCTTCCATATCAAGATGATCTGGTGTGCTTCAGCAACAACAGCGACAACATCGACGTTGCAGCACCCGGATCGGTTATCTGGTCGGCGATGCCGGACCCCGACAAGGACAAGGACGGCGATGTGGATGGCGTTGATTTGGCCGCGCTCATTAATGATTATTTGCCTGAGGCCACAGAGGATTTTGCCGAGCAGTTTGGCCGTTGTTTTTATCCGGAACCATAACCAGATGCTAATTGCTTCCAAATCCCTGGGCAAATTTTTCTATATCTGCGGAATTAACGGAACGATCACAATTCAAATCTGCCTCCGGATCACCGATGGCGTAATAGTGGATAAAAGTCGCCAGATCTGATCCATCTTTGTCGCCGTCGCCGCTAAAATCCCCTTCACCGCTGGTTGGCTCGCCACTTACGGTGACAAAAAGCCAATCCGTCTGCGAAACGCCATTTTCATCCGTAACCGTGCAGGAGACAAGATAGCGCCCAGCTTGTTCGTATTCGTGTACGGTACTGGAGCCGGTCTGGCCATCACCGTAGTTGAACAGGTAAGTCAGCTCGCCTTCTTCGTCACCATTATTTTCGTACTCGTTAATCTCTATCACATTCAGATAGGCAAAGCCATTTCCGGCCGCATGCTTCTCCACATGGATGGTCACCGTTCCGTTGGCATCCGGCAAGACATCATGGATACTCACCGTCTGATTCGTGTTGTTGTAAGCGTCCAGCGTAACGGTCTCGGTGTTGATCGTGTAATCACCCCGGCGGTCGTAGGAGCTGCTGTTCCGGGACCCAAAGAAGGTGAAATCGTATATCTTGTTCGGATCCAGGTCCTGGATTTCCAATTGGGCCGAAGGATCATTGTACTCTGCACCCACGCCGGCAAAAAATCCATCCTGCTGCGCTTCTGCCGGATACAGCACACTGCCCGAGCCGCTTGGGGTGCTCCCGGCAAAAGCGTTCGTGATCACCACGTCCACTGTCGAGCTCGTGCCATCAACCCAGAGGACGCTGGCAATGCTGCCTGAATTTGGATCAGCAATGTGGTTCCAGTATCGACCAACCACCGGCGATGTTTCCGGATTGGCTATTGTGCCGTGGTCGGAAAAATCGATCAGGATGCTGTTTTGCCAGGTCCGCGCCTCGTCGGCATCGTCGGCTGTCACAGAGAACAAAACTTGAAGCCCATCGACACCGACCGAGTCAAGGCTGACCGTTGGGGCATAGTTGCTTGCTGCACCATGGTCGTAAAGAAATTTCAAGTGCCAATAGGCGTCTGCATCCATCTGTTCCTGGACACGCTTCATTTCTTTACCGATAACATCGACGGTGGCTGAATCTGCCCAATCCCGACCACGCCACTCCGGCAGAAGTTTGTCAATCACTACCTCGAGCAGGTGTTCCTCAAACGGCAGGGTGCGGGCCTGAACGTGGTCTTCATTAAAACCGGCATTATACATGCCTTTCGCCAGTGCGTAGACGCACACGCCATCATCACCGTTGTCAAGGTACTGGGGCACCTTATTCGCTCCGCCTGATTCGACACCGTGAATCCACACGGGCACAAAAATGCCGGTCTCGCTATGCCCAAGCAATGTCCACATGGTCGAAAGCCTCGGATCTTCTGTGGGCAGAACCCCATGAACGATCATATTGGATACTGTAGTATCGATTGCCAGGGCATCGTGGCGAAAGAAGCTTGTTGCAATGGACTTCGGTGAAAGGTTAGTGCCAGTGCCGTCATTGTAGATCAAGGCACCGATGACATCCCGCCCCGGCGCGTAACGCGGGTGGCTGTTATCAAGATCATCGGTACCGTCGGTGTTGAAATGTCCGGGTGCGTTGGCCCGTATCACCCAGCCGGAAAGTGATACATCAACGCCGGTGGCGTAATTGTCGTCGCCGTCAGCGTTGTCGACATCGATCCACTGACTGTCACGGGCCGGGGCGCGGGTGTTGTACTCCCAGTGCCGGGGCGGATCGCCGGTCTGGCTCTCCCACAGGACAGCCTGTCCGGTGAAATCGATGAAGTAGTTGTAACTTGAAAGATCCGTCATCGCATTTAAATATATTCTTACCTGGCTAATGGTGTCGTAGTGCCCCAGCGCCTGGTGGTGAAGCTTTTCCCATCCATCGCTGTTGAGCACGTTCCATCCAACGGCAAGACCCTGGGAGTTCAGACCCTGACGGACGGGCCCTTCGGGGGAATCGTTTGCGGGACCCATGCCCATGTAGCTGTACACGGCAGGGTCTATCCCTGGATAGTGGGCTGTGCCTGGGATGAAATAGTGCACGTCGTTGGTAACGTCACTCTGATTTCGCAGTTTCCACAGCAAGGGTCGGCCGTCAACGGTCACGTCGCCGTCGGCCACACCGGCAGTGCACCCTGCGAACACCTGTGCTGAATTCGTAAGCAGTGCGACTGCCAGTAACGACGCGAATATGAAATGAACAGTCCGAAAAATCACTGTACTTATCGCTCCATGTTCCATTCACCGTACCCTTATTTATGGATGGACACTAATTACGGGCACATGCTTGTCAAATCTTCGGCAAATGCGGCCAAATCCGTGCCGTCCGCGTCTCCGTCGCCATTAAAATCGCCCAAGCAACCACCGGCGCAGTCTGTTTGTCCAAACTCCGCTGCGAATACAACCAGATTTGCATCTGAGACATTGTCCACGTAAAAAGCCCCTGGACCATCGTTCCACTGGGCAAAGCTGATGTGTGTAACGCTTGTTTTTGCCGTATATGCTGTGACAGGGGACTGTGGACTGGGATCATCATTCACGTAAACGTCGTAAGTATCCGTGTTTAAATTACAGACCACTCTAATTGTGTGCCATGCGTCGAAACTCAAGCCAGAGGCAATGATTTTCCACTCTGACGATTTATCAAAATTGTCGCCAGGTTCGCTGGCTATCAAGCTCATAGTATCACCCGGGGCGTCACCGCCGCCGCCAGGACTGTAGAATGCCATATAGACAAATCGATTGGATGGTGAGGAGTTGGGTCCGTTGCCGGTGCCGCCGCCATCGCCGATCATCATCATGGCTGCGCGGTCCCGGTTGTCGTCATCAAGAATGTTATCCACGTAAATATCCCACTGAACGGCGAAAATGCCTGTCTGTGCCGCACTGAACTGCTGGGTAACGTAAGCATTGCCGGAAGAGGATGCTGCGAACCCGGCCTTGTAGGTGTTATTACCACCAATGTCCGCCGTATTGCGAGTCAACAGCGTGGGAACATCCCCACGGCTTTCATACCAGTACTCACCAGGTGGTTCAGAGTCTCTCAGGTCGTCATCGCTCTCGTTGGCGTTAAAGTCAGAATCCTTGAGCACTGGTCCTCTCGCACAATCATCGTCGTCACAATCAATATCTCCGTCGCAATCATCGTCTATTCCATTATCACAGATTTCCGGTTCACAACCATCCCGGACATCCATAACAAGGGGCGCAGACCCTGCTGTCAACACCACCAATTCATAATCATTCATAGATGTCCAGCCTGCACCATCACTTGAGGGGGGCTGGGATGCCACAGCCGAATATCCATCTATGGCGTCGTACGAGTAAGACAGACTGTTTCCTTTTTTAAAGCCCCAAACCGTAATGCCGTCACTCATAATGAAATTCATACCGCCACCCTCACCGGCAGCGACCATGGAAGCCACTGCTTCGACGATGCCGTTTACAGCATCCCAGTTGTTTTCTTCAATTTTCTTCAATACAAATAAAAAATAAAGCTCGGTATCCACCACTAAGTCCGGGTCTTTCGGATTACATTCCGGTAGTATATCCGAACCATTGAGCGGGTTTTCATCCAAATAATCGCCCAGCAGATCATACATACGCGTTTTGCTGACAACGCCATTATGCGCGAAGGTCCATGTTTTACCGTTATTATTTCGATAAAAAGGATGAGGATTGGGCACAGTATCTTGCCCGCTGGCGCAACAACCTGTCACACAGGTCCTGATGTGGGCTACGGTGATCTTGGGCTCGGAGAGATTGATATTTCCAACCACCGTATCATAGTAAGGGTCATTGTAGGCCCTGATTGCACCTCTTTCAAGGATGGCAGGATTACCATAATTCGGATAATAGGCGATACCCCAGCCATCCAGTTGGTAATTGGAAAGTGCCTTTAGTGAATCGGTCGCATCTACAAGATGATCTTGCAACAACCCATCCGGAAGGTCATTTGAAATCACACCGTACATTCTGCAGGCCAGGCCCGTTCCGGACAGAATAAGTAGGACCATGAATATGGATCCAAGTTTCCATAGCCCTTTAAGGATTGTCTTTGATCTCAACATAGTGAATCTCCATACAAAATGAAAAGGCGGGGCCTTTATTGACCCCGCACTTTTATTTTGATAACTGGATTGAGGGAGTACCATTTATTTGTTAACTATCCAATATCGATTCTCCAAAGCAGTAGAACGCGGTCCGGTTAAGTAGCCGCTTAAAAAAGATCTTTCAGAATGTTAATGTGGTAATCCCTAATGTCAACCTTGTGTACCGTGCCGATGGTGCGGAGAACATTCTTGATTTTGTAACGGAGTACAAGTTGATTGTACGCCATATCACATATCCGCAAAGAGTCGCCAATCATCTCGGCATGCCGATCCTCACAGCTGGTCTTATCGTTCAAGGCGCCGATTAACAAGGCTTTGATAGGAGCCCCTTCAACGTTTCCAGAAGCCCGAATAACGTTGCATTTAGTAATGGAATCACCGTCTTCATAGCTGGCCAACAACTTGGGTATTGACTCTTCTGGAAAAACCTCCATGACTTTCTTGGCCACATAGAAATCTTTGCCTCGATTAATCAATTTGCCGTCAATCGTCTCTGTCACCGGTCGTCTCAAGATATTAGTGGAATATTCTACCGCAGAACTTTTCCGCTGATTAAAGGCTGAGAAAATTCCTTTATGTAAAAATGCCTTGTCACGAGTGAAATTTCCATCCTTAAGCTGTTTAAAACTGTCTGGCAAGGAAAGGGCGCCCAAAGCCGCAATTTTTGCCTCTTTCGGAGCAGCGAACACCTGGTTCACCTTAGGCCTCACAATTTCAGTTTCCTCAGCGTTTAGTTGCACAGCCATTATTGTTAAAAAAGCCGTGGCCAAGACAGCCATGATAATGCCCTTGTGCTTGATCATAGTCAAAATCTCCTTATCTAATTTGTCAGCTCATGAAGCGATATCAGTTCCACAAAAAGACAATTTCAACCTATTCGGCTATAAATGTGATATCCAAATTCCATCAAAACTAGCCTCCTCCTTGTTCATCCGGATACTTGTTGAAGTCATAATAGTCGAACACAGGGTCAAGGGCCTGGAGTTGCTCCCAAATCTCTTCGTCGCTTTTGCCTTGCACATATGCGTTTAAGTATGCCGAAAAACCATTTTCAACACCAACCCACGTTGTGTTCAGATCATAAAACATAACACCCCGATTAAAGGTGTCGATGAAGTAGTTGCCGGTATTGCAGGCCAGATAAAAGAGCCTGCTGTATTGCAGTTGCGCTTTGTCGATCTCAAGAGGTCCACGGTTGATGATGACCTTGTTTCTAAAGTGCGTTATTGGATAGTCGACATTATCAATAGTCGTATCGAACTTGGCCTTAGCCCGAATAAAGCTCTGTTTTGTTTCCGTAACGATGTGAGATGCATCAGTCACCGTTAAACTAACCGAATAAAGGCCCGGCGATGAATAGGTGTGGGCGGGATTTCGACTGGTGCTCGTTTGTCCGTCTCCGAAATCCCATAACCAAGATACTATATTGCCGGAGCTTCTGTCCTCAAAGGAAACCTGGAAAGGTGCCGTGCGTTCGCGATTTGAAGGTGAACTGAACTCCGCCTGAAGGGGAGTCGCTCCGCCGACAGTGATGTAGTTCACCTTGGTTTCCGTGTCCCCACCCGCAGGTCCGGAGACAGTCAGGCTTACAGTGTACGTACCTGGAGCGGTGTAGGGATGCTCAACAGAATCGCGTGTATCATTGCTCGTTCCGTCCCCGAAATCCCAGTGACGAGCAGATATGTCACCGGTACTCTGGTTTTCAAAATTGACTTGAAGGGGTGCCTCTCCACTTCTGGGCAACGCGGCATAGAATTCCGCCTTGATCACCTCGGGAGGATTATCGACATGGGATATTCGTATCGCATCGGCAACGACTCGACCGGAGCCAACAGCGTTGGTCAACACCACGGAATACTCCGGCGCATTCTTCTCTCTCAAAGCTTCGCTGTCCGCGCTGTTATCAAAAGCACTGTCAACGATCAATGAAGACGACCCAGGAGGAGACTCGACGTTGTCCACATAAAAATTGCCCTGGCCGGCTACGCCGGTAGAAAAAGATATTTGGGTCACTGTCGGTGACGAATAACCTTCCCACTTGGAAATGTCATCGCCTTCAAGAACACCATCCACATAAACATCATAAGTGCCGGCAGCGACATTGACCTCAATTTCGATATTATACCAATTATGATAGCTCAACCCATCTTTTATCAAGGTCCAGTCTGATGTTGTGTTCCATGATTGAGCCGGAGCGTCCAGTTCTCTGGCCCTTAGCTGCAGGTCGTTAACGGATATGTCATTGGAAAGATCCGGGTCATAGAAAGCGAGTAAAACAAACCTTTCGCTGCTGGTAGAGTTTGGACCGTTGCTTCCCTCGGCATCATCTCCAATGTAGATATAAGCAGTGCGGTCACGATCTGCATCATCATCAATCGCATCGACATAGATGTCACAGGATGTTGAAAAAGTTCCTGCCTGAGCATCAGTAAATGCTTGGCTTAGATACACATAATCGTCAGTGCCTAATGACATCCCCGAAGTCTGGAGGAAGGCCTTGTTGCCGGAGTTCCCACCCACGTTGTAGGATACCAATGACAGTGCATCCGGAATGGTGCCTCGGCTCTCATACCAGCCTAAGGACGGCGCAAAATAGAAGTCTCCCAATTCGACCCATTGGGCGCCGTTGAGTGTCTGGTTCCTGGTTACAGTATTGCTTCCGAGACCATGGTGAATCGTAAAGGGGGCCGCCGTACTGTTACTGCTAGAGGCGGGCCACCATGCTGACACCGTATAGGTGCCCGCTTCGGGTATGTCAAAGAGCCATTGCGCTTGGCTTTCTCCGGTTCCGTGAAGCGCATATGTATAGTTTTCTTTAAAATAGCCTGTACCGCTGTAAGTCTCGGTCCAGTCTCCCGTAGTCAAGAAGGAAGGTGACCAGGGAGTGGAATTGGTGATAAAATACTTCTGTTGGGCCGGATTGTCGGGATTAGGAGATAGTCCTTCAGCAGAATACCAGGCAGGGCTAAAACTATCCGGAAATCTCTCAATCGCACTATTATGAGCACTTTCCACCTTATAATGAGTCCCGGTGGGATCTCCGGGTACCTGATACGTCAGATAATAATTATAGGGAGGAGGATTCAGCGGATCGCCAAAGTCGAAAGGCATAATCCCATTGGTCAAGTCCTTGTATCGTGGCCAATAAAACGGATACGCCTGAGATCCTCGCATGCCGTGAATATCAAGGGATACCATTTCAGAAGAAATGTTGAATATCCTATCATCATCAATATAGTAAAAATCATCAATTATCTGAGCTTGTTGTTCCGCCAGCGTTGCGAAGATGGGTCCACTACCATAATTGGCGTGTCCTCGAACGAGAACAGTGGCTCCTTTAGTGTATAAGGCTTGCCTCATGCCATCGATATCTTCCACAATGTGAAATCTGAACGTTTTTCCAAGAGTCTCGTTCCTGTAAACCCAAATATCCCCTACCTGCTCCGCACCAAAACCTTCAATGATATTTATGAAATTGGATCTGTCGTAAGCACCCCCTGGGCCATACGATAGACATGCGAATATGTCCTCAGGTGGTTCCGCGCTTACAAACCGAACCGCGTCCGCATTCGTGCTGCAGCCGCTGTTTTCAGAGACGATTGTCACCCTGGCAATACCGGTGAACTCATAGACACCGACAGAATTAAACTTCCCGCCGTCCACCCTTTGGTTTACCTCAACAGTGTCGAGCAGGGTGTCGCCATCATATATTCGAATGGGAACACCGGTACACCGACCGGATGTTTGGGTCCACCATAGTTGAACGTCGTAGGATCCCGTGAGAGGTGCTTCAAAGCTGTATGTAGCCCCTGGGTCCATGCTGTACAAGGAGCCCACGCCGAAATAGTCCGGGCCGGTGGAACGGCTCCAGTCCCCTGTAAATTCAGTACCCGGTCCGCTATCATCAAGACTGAGACTGTCTCTAATGCTAATATCCATGTTTCCGCTATAGGTTGTTCCGCCTTCTTTGTATGTCATGGTAATCTGACACTCTTCAGGGCTGTCCACCTCAGAGGCCGTGAGTAAACCATCAGGCGTGATGCTGACATTGTCGCAATCGACTTCGCAGCTCTCAGGATCAACAACGCGACTTGCTCCGTTTACATAATGGGCGATGCAAACATACTGTTCAGAAGTGTTTTCGTCGACAACCTTTGGTCCATCCACCGTAATGCGATCGAATTCCGGAGGAAGCGTAGACACGAAACGCACGGCATCGGCACAGGTACTGCAACTGCTGCTCTCAGCCCTGACTACGATCCTAGCGGTTCCGCTGGAAAAGGCATATGTGCCCACCTGATTCCACCGGCCGCCGTTTTCCTGCTGATTCACCTCAACTGTGTCAAGGAGGGTAAGGCCATCGTATATGTCCACAGGCACGTTGGTACAGCGGCTCGCATAATACGTCCACCACAAAGAAACATTATAAAAGCCGTCAACAGGTGCCTCAAACGTATAGGTAGAACCCGGCGTCATGGTCGTGAGAGAACCGGAGGTCGTGCCATAAGGCGATGTCCCGGAAGAAGGAGACCAGGACCCGGTATAAGAGGTTCCGGGCACCTCGCCGTTATCAACGATAATTTCCTCCTGCGCGTAATCCGCCTCCGCTTCGACGTAGGCAATTTCTCCATGGTTAGTTTCGACGGTGACCCAACCGACAAACCCTTCCGGATAGTCATTTACATTAAACAACTTGGGGGCTTCTCCTGGTTTCAAGATTACCAGCTCTTTATCCTTCATAATTGTCCATCCGGTGTCCTCCGGCGGCTGTGATGCAACGGCAGATACTCCCGTGCCCGCATCGTAGAAGAATGCCAGGTCGTGGCCATTACGATACGCCCATATCGTAGTCCCATCGGTCATGATGAAATTGGCCGCTGAAACGCCGATCATTTGGAAGACAGTTTCAACGATGCCTTTTTCAACATCCCAACCCTTTTCTTCGATGTTCTTTAAAACGAGGAGGAAATAGAGCTCTGAATCTACCACTTTGTCTGGGATATTCGGATCGCAGGCCGGTATATCAGAACCGTTGGGCGGGTTTGCGGCAAGGTACTCCGCACCGATCAGGTTTGTCAGTAAGGTTTTACTGATACTTCCATTGTGCATAAAAAGCCACGTTTTTCCGTTCTTCTGTCTGTAGAAGGGATGCGGGTCATCGATAATCTGCTCAGAAGGGTTACAGCACCCTGATGTACAGTTCCGAACGTGGGCAATCGCTACCTTGGGGGTTGCTCCTGCCATGGCACTGACTGCACTATCAAAATTCGGATCATAATAAGCTTGGACAGGACCTCTCTGTATAACCGGTATGCCTCCGAGTTCGGTGTAACGAGCCATGCCCCACCCTTCTTGATTTTCGAACTGCGTAAGCTTTTTAAGGGAGGTTGTGCCGGTAATCAGATCATGGGTAATCACATCAGACGTTAACCCCGTATTGGAGATGGCTCCCCACATGCGACAGTTGGTGTCGGGAAAGGCTGTCCCTAACAAATCCCTGTCTATTGTCACTGAGCAAGTAATGCTTTCGCCCGGATTGAGGGTCTCAGGCGATGTGTCGGGTTCGATGGAGGTGATCCATGGTTGATCAGGCGATGCCGTCCAGTCAAAAGATTCATCTCCCACATTTTTGATTTGAAAAGTCATGGTTTCGGTGTCTGTCCCGAAACCTAGATAGCCGGGAGTTACTTCTAAGTCCGGCACGTCGATGATCTCGTTGAAACGCACATTGTCAACGTAGAAATCTCCTTTGCCCTGGTAACCGGAAGAAAAACTCAGGTGTGTCAGGGAAGTGGATGCAAACTTTTCAAATTTTTTAATATCAGATGCCACAAGGACATCATTCACATATACATCATAGGTGCCTCCCGGCACGTCCACCTCGACCCTTACCGGATACCATGTTTGATAATTTAGACCCGAAGCCACCGGTGTCCACGCAGAAGTTGTGTTCCATGATTGGTCTGGTCCGCTAACGCCCGGGTTATCGTACTCTCTGGCCCTGATCTCCAGATCATCCGTTCCAGATGACATATCTGGATCATAGAAAGTCAGATAAACAAACCTTTCAGCACTTCCTGAGTTAGGCCCACTGGATCCTCCGGAATCATCCCCTATATAAACATAGCCTGTTCTGTCACGATCTCCGTCATCTTCAATGCAATCAATATAAATATCGAAAGATACGGCAAATTTGCCGGTTTGCGGCGGCGAAAATTCCTGAGTGAGATAGACGTAATCGTCACTGCCCAGAGTCATTCCACATGTTTTTAAGGCTGCTTTGTTGCCTTCCACATTGTCGCCTACAGGATCTGTTACGAGAAGAAGCGCCTCCGGAATGGTTCCCCGGCTCTCATACCAATCCTGGCCCAAGCTGTTCTCCCGAAGCTGTTCACTGGTCGAGCTGTCGTCAAATTCAGGATCCGAAAAGAGCCGTTCTTCAGATTCTTTGAAATAATCATCTATGGCATAAGCCACCAGCACACCCTGTTGGTTCAAGGACTCTATGGTCCAGGATACGAGATGTGGTGTGGGTTCAAAGGTATAAAAGAGATCGTAGAGGATATTGTTCATGACGTATCCCCTGGCCGTGCATGAAGCAGTCGAACAGCTCGACGCCCCTGACGGACTCTGTGAATCAAAATCTGTCCAATCAGAGAGAATGCTAAAGAACGTGTTTCCTGTAGCCGAATATACGAAATTTTCCCATCCTTCATCGTTCATCTGGCTGTGCCAATCAATGAAGAAATCTATTTCCCTGGCAGCATCCGTAGCATTAATATTGTCACGGACGATGTTGGTACAAACACTATCAGAATTACCCCAGTCTCTGTTTGAATCCCTGGCGATTGAGGGAAGAGGGGGACTGGTCTCTCTGGATTTTCCCATAAAAACGCCGTCCGGGTTTACCATGGGAACGATATACCAGACATAGTGATCTCTAAAGGCCACGGCATCAGGTTCATCAGAAATCAGAAACTCTATCAACCCTTTGAGCATGTGGGAACTTGCTGTCTCGCCTGCGTGCTGCCTGCCGATGATATAGATATCCTCTTTTTCCGTATCCGGACTTGCCGTATTCGTAATAGTTAGCAGGTCAATGTCCCTGTTTCCCGCACTTCGTCCCAACTCTGTGACCACAACCCAGGGACTAGCGGCCGCTGTGTCTATCAGGGCCTGCATGCGTGTGTACGAAAACGGGAAGAAGGTGGCCACCTGAACCTCATTACAGGAAAAGGTTTCAGTAAAGGTGTATATGTTGGCATCGTAAGAATGGTTCGTGATTCTGTTCCAATTCTCACCGTCGCAGCTATACACGACTTGGTTTTCTTTTACAGTCTCATCTAAGAATGGATTCGCCCCGTGTGTATCCGCATGAAACGTGATCTCTTTTCCAGACACATTCGAAACCTTGAAGTTGAACCAATATTGGTAACCTTGACCGGTTTCGGTTGAGATGACGCTGTCGGGTTTTACGCTAAACGTAATCTGGTTGCCGTCAATCACATAGCCGGGATCAATGTTGGCGCTGTCAAAATTTGAAATTATTTCCAGATCGCCAACTGCCTCAGTCACAGTTATGATATTTGACTGTTTAGTAGTGCCGTCAGCAGAAAGGTCACTTGGCGTTGCCTCACAATACCATTGATCCGATCCTGCGGTCTCTTCAGAAACGATGGTTGACTCGGTACTGAACCCGTCTTTTGACTGGTTATAGTTTTGAGCGATTTGTTCCTGGCTCAAAGCAAAGGGGTATATCTTGA
>JBAPTR010000245.1:0-2278 GCA_049282265.1 Desulfatiglandaceae bacterium
GTTCCCAACCGCCCGCTTGTCCCGATTCGCGGGGCTGCACTCAAGACGCCAAGAACGCAAAGGAAATCTTGTGTTTGCCTTCCGCAAGGAAAACCGGAAAGCAACCAACCTCGCCGGCATGCTGAACGCCCCTGCTCTCTACCTGTAAAGTTGCACAACGGAACCTGTCATCAAACGCACAGTGAACAATCTTGAGCGTTAGCTGACCAAGGCCTTTGCCTTTTCCCGGCCGGCCACCCCGAACGGGAAAACAAAATCCCCCTTAGCGTCCTTTGCGCCTTTGCGGTTCAATCTCTTTCTAACCGCCATTTCAGTGAGATCAAGTGTTAAAAGTGGAGGACGTCATTCTCACGCTATTGCTTCTTGACTATGATACGTGACCATAGTACATTTTTTCCATGTGATGTAAAAGGGAGGAAATGACCCCATGAAACCAGAAACTATAATGATATCAAAATTCAAGGCCACATGTCTTGCGGTTTTAGACAGGGTAAAACAAACAGGCCAACCCATTTTGGTTACCCGCCGGGGAGAACCTATTGCCCTTATTGAACCCCCTCCGCAACCAAAAAGTTGTGAATCGTGGATGGGAATGTTTAGTTCAAGGGGAAGGATTACCGGGGACATCATATCTCCTGCACTCAATTCAGGGGAATGGGAAGTTCTGGAACAGGAATGAAACTGCTGCTGGATACCCATATCTTATTGTGGAGTCTTCTGGAACCGGCTCGTCTTGCCGTGGAAGTTTCAACAGAATTACAGAATACGTCCAATGAATTGTGGCTTTCGCCGATCAGTACATGGGAAATAATCGTACTTGCTGAAAAGGGCCTTATCGTTTTAGATGCCGAACCTGAGCCTTGGCTGAGGGACGTATTCAAAACGATCCCATTTAGAGAAGCTCCTCTTAATCATGAAGTTGCCATTCGGAGCCGAATGATTGATCTTTCACATGAAGACCCGGCCGATCGATTTCTCGTCGCCACTGCCATTGTATATGACCTCAAGCTAGTCACTGCTGACGAACGAATGATTGCTTCGGAAGCATGCCCCATGTTGTCAGGTAGCTGAGGACCTCATTTACCCAAAGAAACCGAAGGTCCCAAGTCCACCAAAGAGATTTGCCACCTGTCCATTTAATGTAGGAAGAAACCATTGAAAACATATCTTGTAACCGGAGGCGCCGGTTTTATCGGCAGCAATTTTATCCTGAAGGAGAGGATACTTGGGAGCGTTGCAATCGTCAACTTGGACCTCCTCACCTACGCAGGGAACCCGAAGAACCTGGAATCCCTTCAGGAGGATCCGGATTATGTCTTTATCAAAGGGGACATCGACGATCGAGAGCTGGTCAGGGATATACTGGCGCAATACCGCCCCTGTGCCGTGATAAATTTTGCTGCCGAGTCCCATGTGGACCGTTCTATCGATGGCCCTGAAGATTTTATCCAGACAAATGTTGTGGGGAGCTTTCATCTCCTGGAAGAGGTTAGGTATTATTGGAATGGCCTTCTACAGGAAGAGAAGAAATCCTTTCGCTTTTTACACGTGTCAACCGATGAAGTCTATGGTTCTCTTGGACCTGAAGATCCGGCTTTCCATGAAAACACCCCTTATGCCCCTAATAGTCCCTATTCGGCCTCGAAAGCCGCAAGTGACCACCTCGTTCGGGCCTATTACCACACCTATGGCCTGCCAACGCTGACTACCAATTGCTCCAATAACTACGGTCCCAGACAGTTCCCGGAAAAGTTGATCCCCCTGGTTTTCCTGAATGCCGTCAAGGGGGAATCCTTGCCCATCTATGGTGACGGGCTGAATGTCAGGGATTGGCTGTACGTGGAGGATCACTGTGAGGCCCTGAGGTTAGTCTTGGAAAAGGGGCATATCGGGGAGGTTTATAACATCGGGGGATGTTGCGAGAGGACGAATCTGGAGATTGTGAAAGGTATTTGCAATATTCTGGATGAGATGATGCCGGATTCTCCTTACAGGCCTCACGCCTCCCTGATCAACTTTGTAAAGGATCGCCCTGGCCATGACCGCCGATATGCCATTGCTTCTTCAAAGATTGAGGGGGAATTGGGCTGGTCGCCGCAAGAGTCCTTTGAGAGTGGGTTGAAAAAGACCATAGAATGGTACCTTGAAAATAAGAGCTGGGTAGAATCGGTGCAGACCGGTGCTTACAGGGAGTGGATAGGAAAGCAATATGCAGGAAACACTTGAGGCATAAGGCCTTGGCTAGGGAAATCTCAGGAATGAACAAGATGGTTAAGGG
>JBAPTR010000246.1:0-2969 GCA_049282265.1 Desulfatiglandaceae bacterium
CTCGCTGCCTAGATTCCTGCCTGTCCAGCTGCTCCGTTGCCTTACCGTCCAGCCTCCTAGCCTCAAGCGAAGCGCTCCTCAAGGGCGAAGCCCGGTCCTCACGCCTCACGCCGCCGAAGGCTCTGCCTCCCAGCACCACAACACTCAAAATTAAGAACTCAAACTTTACTTCCACCTTTACTCCTTGACAGAATGTCCACAACAATGTACGCTTAAATGAACGTTTATTCAAAGGAGCAAATGATAATGGAAAGATTAAGCATAACAGAGGCAAGGAAAAGCTTTATGAAGCTCCCTCAGACAACCGACAAACAACAAATCATCGCTGTCACCCGGAGAAATCAGGAGGTAATGGCTATAATGAGCTGGGAGCTCTATGAAGGCCTCCTTGAAACCCTGGACATTTTGGCCGACTCCGAATTGATGGAAAATTTGAAAAAAGCCTTCAGAGATACCTCTTCGGGGAGGACCTATTCCATAGAAAAAGCTCGTGAAAGACTGGGGCTATGAAATACAAGGTTGAAATTACAGAAACTTGTCTTGGCCTCATTGCCAAAATTTCCGACAAAAAAATCAAGTTATCTATTTTGGCCAAAATAGAGGCGTTGGAAGACGACCCCCAAAAACAAGGCAAAGCCCTTCTCAAGAACCTCACGGGACTGCGTTCTATCCACGCCGCCGGAAGATACCGTATCATTTACAGGCTTAACGACAGCTCCAACATTGTATGGATATTGGCCGCAGGGATCAGAAAACAAGGAGATCGAAAAGATATCTATGAAGTGGCCAAGAAACTTTTGAAGTCAGGATTGTTAGGGTGAGTTGCTTGCAGTTTGTTGTCTTCCCCGCTGCCCAGCCGCCTCGCTGCCTCGCCTCCCATCCGTTTGGCTTCCCAGCTTCCCAGCCTTCCAGCTTCCTAGCTGTTCCGCCTCAGATATTCATTAATGACATCAGCAATCTCGAGTTCTCCGCGTGCAGATGGCTTCAAAACCGATGCAATTTCAACCACATTGTTGTCAAGAAAATACAGCCCCGGAACCGCGTAGTTTGACTTGGGCTTCTTTGGTTTTTCTTCTATGCTCAGGACCTTTCCTGTTTCATCAAATTCAACCACACCATACCGCTCAGGATCCTGCGCCCAATAGCCGAAAATCAATCCTCACAGCTCCACCTTCACGGCTCTTTGAAGAATCTCCGGCAACCCATGACCATAAAAGATGTTATCCCCGAGGATAAGGCATTCATTATCGCTCCTAATGAAATCGGCTCCAATGATAAAGGCCTGGGCCAAGCCCTCAGGGTTCGGCTGTACAGCATAAGAGATCCGCAGGCCTAACTGTGACCCGTCATCCAGAAGTGCCTCGAACCTGGGCGTATCCTGCGGCGTTGATATGATAAGAATATCCCGTATTCCTGCCAGCATGAGAACGGACAGAGGATAGTATATCATCGGTTTGTCATACACCGGCAAGAGCTGCTTACTTATGACCTTTGTGATCGGATAAAGCCGGGTGCCTGATCCCCCGGCCAGTATGATTCCTTTAAAGCTCATATTTTCTCCCCTCCGGCGCAAAAGGACTGAGAGCTAAGGGCTGAGGACCAAGAATCATGAGAATGTTAACTTGACAGCAAGGAATTTAAAAATCATAATGACTACTATTGCACATAAGAACAAGCAGGTCGATCATGTTCGATTCGCAAAAAATCTTATCCGTAGCAAAAGTAAAAAAGGAACTCCTTGAAATCCTAAAAGCCATGGAGAAAGATTGTAGCACGATTACGGTCACCAGGAATGGCGGACCTGTCGGCATCATCATGACTCCCGACCGGTACGAAGCTCTGTTCGAAACCATTGATATTCTTGGAGACAATAATACCTTGCAAGCGTTAAAGGCTTCTCACAAGGATACTAGGTCCGGAAGGGTCAACACTGACGATGAAGTTTGGAAAGACTGATGCCTTATCAACTGCTTTCCTCCGAGACATCGAGGAAGCAAAGTGGCTGCACCAGTATGAAAAGTAAATCTCTCGTTAGTGCTCATCCACCAGTAGGTTTCAGGCACTGGTGAGTTTCCAATCCAGTCCTGATATATGGAGATTTACGGGATCAAGAAAAACAGGGGTTCGCGAAAAGGCATATGTGGAGGACTTGAAACAAGAGAGTAACCATTCATATACAGTTGTATACAGTTGTGGTGAAAAGCGTGTGAAGAATGCCCGATTTCCACTTGACCTCGTTGTCTGCAAGAATCTGATTCGACCCACCAATTCAGGCTGTTTTCCTCTTTTCCAGCTCTCTCAATCAGATTGAGAACCAGATCAGGCACAGATCTTGCTTTACTTAGGAGTGCGCTCATGGAGTCAGGAATGCTTTTCATTGGGCCTATGGTTTAAGGTCCATGCTGTTTCGGTGTGTCTTTGGGATTATCCATTTTCTATTGCGGGAACTGTCCAGATCCCATGCAAACAAGAGTTTTCCTGGTCTCGCTCGCGAGATGTGCAGAGCCGAGGTCACAGGGAGGATTGAGGTTATGAGAAAACGTGTGTTCTTCGTTGTTATTTCAGCCATTTTGTTTTTATTCCCATCATTTCTCTGGGCCGGAACAGTTACAATCCATTGGCAGGCGAACACTGAGAAGGATTTGAAGGAATACAGAGTCTATCACGGCACGGCGAGTCGGATCTACAGTACCCCCGTGCCGGGAGGAAAGGCCACCAGTTACACCTTCAATAACCTCACGGAGGGAATCACCCATTACTTCGCAGTCACCGCCGTTGATACCTCTGATAACGAGAGCGGGTTCTCCGCCGAAGTGACCAAATTTATTCCTGTCTCGGGCTCAGACACCCAAGCGCCGCAGGTAACGATCACCTCTCCGACCACGAGCGGCAATTATACCACTTCCTCATCGAGTATCAATCTCGGAGGGGGCGCCTCGGACAACGTTGGGGTGACCCGGGTTACCTGG
>JBAPTR010000247.1:0-4560 GCA_049282265.1 Desulfatiglandaceae bacterium
TTACCAGGTATTTTGCAATATTTTCCGCCATGGTGTCTTCCCAGGCACACTGGGCCTGGTAGAAATAATCAAAGTTCTTGAGACTTCCATGCGCATGCATTTTATAGATTTCGTGAACAAACGCAAGATGTTCTGCATCAGTCAGGTCGATATTCTCTGCAAGTTGAGTGCGCTCTTCCGGTTTCAGACCCGCCAGACCTCCCCTGGCAATGTGCTTTATGATCCCTCTCGGGGCATTAATTGCAAGGAGCCTTCGGTTCCTGTCCTTTGTGGCCTGTATGAGTGAACGATAGAACCGGTAAGGGAATCCCCACGTTTTGGACCATTGGGCCTCTTCCAGAAATTGTGGTTCGTCTGTCCGGCCATCAAAGTAACGGTCTATGGCCTGTTGTTGGTCGACCTGGAAGAACTCCATGGCCGTGTCCATTCCGGGTTCACGAGACAACAGGGCTTGGAGGATCTGCACCTGGAGGAGATGGTGCTCACGGTTGTCATGCGCCTCCCCCACGAAAACGAGACGTTTTGAACGCAACTCGTTTAAAAGGGCATCAAAAGTCAGGACACGTCCTTTTGGCAAGGCAATAATCTGCCCTGGGTAGAAATGGTCCTTAAGGCCTTGAACCCGGGCCAACGGCATCCGCAGAGGCTTGTCGACCGCGCATCCAAAAAGCGCGAAAATGGAAAAAACCAATGACAATATCAAAATGGATTTTGAAAAAGGAAGCACCCTTTGTCTCCCCCGATCCCAAGTCTCACGACAACCCCCTTGACTCGATTAAACCTATCACTTACCTTTGACCTATGCAACCTACATCTCTTCTGATGCACCATCAAGACATCATCTGCTGCGTTTCCTTCGTTCGCTCCGCCCTGCGGCGTATTACAGGATACGCCTCGGTTGTCGCTACTCGGCGCCTTGCATCTAATGTCTTGCTGATGATCAGAAATCATCCCAAATCAATTGGTTTCATCAACATAGTTGGAACTGGACGGTGAATTTGGGATCTCCAAACAAAGACCACCACGCAAGGGAAAATCTCGTGGCGAATGCGGATGAAAGCGTCCAATTCGCAGTAAGGCCTGGGAAGACCCCTCGAGGCGTGCCCCAGGGCCCGGGAGTCTACCTTTTCAAGGATGCCGCCGGACAGGTCATCTATATCGGCAAAGCCAAAAACCTCAAGAAACGCGTGCAGTCCTATTTCAGATCACCTGCCGATATGTTTCGTAAAACGGCTCTCATGATGAACAAGGCCAGAGGTTTGGATTGCATCCTGACCGCCAGCGAAAATGAGGCCTTTATCCTGGAAAGCACACTGATCAGGAAGTTCATGCCGCGCTACAATATCGTCCTTCGGGATGACAAACGGTATCCCAGCCTTCGCATGGATCTCAAGGAACCCTATCCACGCCTTCGCATCGTAAGGAAAATAAGAAAAGACGGCGCCCTCTATTTTGGACCCTTTTCTTCCGCCCAGTCCGTAAGAAGCACTCTGAAAATGATCGACCGTATCTTCCGGCTTCGAAAATGCAAAGACCGCCGAATGCCGAAACGCAGCAGGCCCTGCCTCAATTATCAAATGGATCGCTGCCTGGGGCCATGTACGAGAGAAGTCAGTACGGTCATATATCAGGGTATCGTAGATAGGGTGCGTCTGTTTCTAGAGGGACGGAACCGGGAACTGATCGATCAACTGAAGAAAGAGATGGATGGTGCAGCCGGGCATCTGGAATTTGAACGCGCAGCGGAAATCAGAGATCAGATCAGGGCCATCGATCGCACGGTGGAAAAGCAGCATGTCGTTTCACCTCACTTGGAGGATAGGGACGTTATCGGGGTCGCAAAAAAGGAGAGCCTCGTTCAGGTGGCCATCCTGCATATCAGAGGCGGGTATCTGGCTGGGAGCCGGAATTTTCTTTTCAGGGATCAAGCCTCCGTCGACCCGGCGGAGGTTGTGGAGGCCTTTCTGAAACAATATTATGCCGAAGAGGCCTTTATCCCAAAAGAGATCCTGACGTCGACAGATTGTGAAGATCTGCCGGCTATCGGGGCTTGGCTGTCGAATCTTTCGGGCAGAAAGGTGTTTTTACACAGGCCGTTAAAAGGGGGGAAACTTAGGCTGGTGCAAATGGCCGACGCCAACGCCGAGAGTGTCCTTGCCGGACAGGAAGAGGCATCCGGGAGAGTACTTATGGAAAATCTTCAGAGGGCTCTGAAACTGGAAAGGGCCCCTGATACGCTCGAGGGACTCGATATCAGCAATTTCTATGGGGATCAGGCGGTAGGCACAGTAGTCCGTTTTAAGGACGGAAACCCCCAGCGATCCGGCTACAGAAACTTCCGCATCAAGGGGGTGGATGGTATCGATGACTATGGAATGATGGCGGAGGTGGTCAGAAGGAGGATGGCCGGAGGAACACCGCCGGACCTTTTTGTGGTGGACGGAGGCCGAGGGCATCTGAATGTGGTGAAAAAGGTGCTCGCACAGGCGGAAGCCCCCTGGTTGCCTGAAGCCGTTGCCATAGCCAAACCTGATGAAAACAGGGGAGAAACGCAGGATAAGATATACATCCACGGCAGAAAAAACCCTGTCAGGTTGGAAGCAAAAGACCCGGTCCTCCTGTTTCTGATGCGCGTTCGCGATGAAGCCCACCGAAGGGCCGTCCGTTATCACAGGAGACTGAGGGAAAAGGCCTTGACCGTATCTGATGTGGAACAAATCCATGGCCTTGGAAAAAAGAGGAAAAAACAGTTGCTTACGCATTTTAAAAGCATGAATGCCCTGGCTCTGGCCGGTCTGGAGGAGGTGGCGGGGGTACCCGGCATCGGCATGGCACTGGCAAAAAGGATTGTTCAGTTTTTCGAGCAGGATGCCGATGAAAATGTGTGAGGCCGGCTGAACCGGGAAGATAACAGGTTCCCTTGTGGCATATGTATTGCAAAGTTTTTTGATACCTGGTTATCCGCCCTTCGCTCAGGCGGATAGCAAGGACATCAAGGACCTGCCGCAAGGGAAGCCTGGTAAAGAGATGGCGAAGTAACTCCGGGATTGACGACATACGCTTACATCTAAAGGCCATTCTTTGAAAACGCGGAACGGCTTGACAAGAAGTGAACAGGTGTGATAAAAAAGGCACTAATGTTTCGGTATGTATTGATTAATCCATTGATTTTATAGATAATATTAGAAGTGTTAAACCTGTTTTCAAACCCAGAGAGATAATAATTTGGCTCTCAAAAAAATGAACATAGTCTTCGTTCCGGAAGGGACGGGAGAGACCAGGCAAATCAGGTTATCAAGAATGCTCTTGTATCTGATATGCCTATGCCTGGTTTCGGGAGGAGTCTACTTTGCCTGGGTCTTTCACGGATACCTGGATTTAAAGGCAAAGATGCCCAGGCTCGCCCACCTGGAGAAGGAGAATGAGTTTCAGAAAAAGCAATTCCTGCATCTCGCCAAGCGCATCAACTTGATGAGAGAAAAAGTGGGCGCGCTCGAAGCGGTCGATCATCGCCTGAGGGTCATGGTTAACATGGAGACGGGTGAGGACAACGGCCATTCCAAGGGCGTTGGAGGCCCGGATCCGGCAGTTCTGGATCCGCACTATGGCGTCAATCAATCCCACAAAGACCTGGTCCGGAAGATGCACCTTTCCCTCGATAATCTCAATGAGGAGATTGCTTATGGGAAAGAGGAAAAGGCTGCACTGGAGAAATTTCTTGAAAAACAGAAGACACTCCTGGCCTCCACGCCTTCAATCTGGCCGACAAAGGGTTGGATGAGCAGTGGTTTTGGCTATCGCACCTCTCCTTTTACCCGTCAAAGGGAGTTTCATAAAGGTATCGATATAGCCACCCGAATGAATGCGCCAATCCTGGCCCCGGCGGATGGAATCGTCTCTTTTGTCGGATGGGACCACGGCTACGGCAAGAGCATCATCATTTCTCACGGGCATGGAATCAAGACGAGATACGGCCATCTGCAAAAGGCCTTGGTCAAGAAAAATATGCGTGTGAAAAGGGGCGACACCATCGCTCTTGTCGGCAGCACGGGTCATTCCACGGGCCCTCACTTACACTACGAGGTCCACTTGAATGGTGTGGCAGTTAATCCTCTCCGTTATATCCTAAACTGATTGCGGCATATCCTTCTTAACCGGTTCCCACCAAATAAAACGGAAAGCGCAAGACATCTCTTGGCCTTACCGGCTGCGGCAAGGTTTCGATCCGGCCGGCCGGGTGATTTAAATGCTTGATTTTTAAGGTGCAACGTTTTAGATGAAATGTCATGAGTCAGATTTACAGTTCGTTTCTCCTTAACTATTGATGGCTTTGTAAAGAGTCATCATCGTGCCCATGGACGGGCACGCGAATCAATGGGGTGCTTTGCAACCCGTTGATTTGTAAGGAAACCGAAAATCACACTTTTCGGTTTCCGTGAGTAAAAAGTCCGGGGACGGACTTTTTACGATTCCGTCACTATTGGGAAGGAACGTGTGGACTAATAACGGTATTATGAAAAGCATGTTTTGCATATTTGCCATAATCGGAAGGAACCCATG
>JBAPTR010000248.1:0-2830 GCA_049282265.1 Desulfatiglandaceae bacterium
GGGCTATTTTTCTTTTACGTCTTCGTAGTAAATGATATTTATTAATATACAAATCATGTACTACGAAGAGGTGTGGTTATGCCTGTTATCGACTCCAAGAAAATCGGTTTTGCCAGGTCAGCAGTTAAGAGAGAAAAAATCTTTACACTCAACAGGCTTGTTTCAATCCTGGATTGTTCATCCAGAACCGCTCAAGCAAAACTGAAACTATGGAAAGTCTACACGAGCTACAACCAGAACGGCAAATATTATACGCTGCCTGAAAATCCCCACTTTGATGGTCATGGCCTATGGCGGCATAAATGATAATGGCGATGATGTAGACATGAAAACCATCAAAAAAAGTAACGGCCTATAGAAAATGGCTGGTCAGCGATGCGCGGCGAAGAACAACGTATGCCAACATGGTTACACAACTCGATAAGTACTGGGTTAAATTGTTCGCTGATCCATTGCCGATCGTAACCCCGGAAGGGGTCCTGTATATTCAACCTCAAAGGTCGAACAATATCCTGGAGCGATTCTTTCGTGGAGAAAAACGGCGAGGCCGCAAAAAGAGCGGAATGGTATCTTTGAACAAGGTCTTAAAAACAGTCCTCGCCGATACCCCTCTGGTTCAGAAGCTGAAAAAGGGCGGGTACATGGAAATCATTCTCAATGGTTGTTCGAGTTTAGCTGAAAGGTTTTCCCAAATCGATGCTCATCTGGTACGAAAAGAGATGGAGAATGCAAAGAATAACAACGAAAAAATACTGCCCGCGATCAGGAAACTGATAAGAGATCCTGATCTGACAACGAAAATATCCGCGTTGTTTTCTTCATAAGCAAAATGGATGCCAACCGTCATTTGCGGTCATAGGGTTATTGTGACATTATTCGTTCAACAATAAAATTTTGGTTCCGGCTTCGCCGGGTTGCGAATAGGAAGCAAAGGGAGTCTGACTCAAGACATCAGGGTATCTCCAGTGGCCATTTTATGTTTGATACGGGTGGCCCTACTGATTTCTTGGTTGGCACGTCGAGAATCACCGGCAATACCAGGTGTGATGGATGCGCAGGGTCATGAAAGACAGTGTTTTCGCCCGGGATGGGTTGGCCGCCATAGATGTAGATCGAGCGAAGCATCCCCTGGTAATCGGGATTTTCGCTGGTGATTTTGAGCCAGACCCTGTGTCCCTTCTTGAAGGTATGAAACAGAGGTATTAATTCGATCTGGAACTCATAGATTTTGTCCGGCTCGAGCAGGACCGGATTTTGAAACGTGTGGAAAGGCTGTCCGGGCCTGGATCTGCTTTCATCAACAGCCCTGTGGGATGCCTTGAGGTGCCCTTCAGTGAGTATGGTGAGCCTATCGTCCGGGTCCATGTCTCCCAACTTGATGAACCAGACCGTATCCTGGCCCGACGAAGCAGCGTGAAGAACCGTGCTCAAAGGCCCCCAAACCCGCAAATCACGATCAAGGGGCAGGGTGGCATAAGCGATCATGGATTTATCACTGCAATCTCGGTTCCAGTCGAGTGTCGTGTATTTACACGGAGCCTCAGATTCCGCAGGGGCCTCGGGACCGAGGAGACCGTCGGGGCGTTCATTTAAAGTTCCCGAAGGATCGGAACGGAGATAGAATCGTGTCCATTCGGTATGGGGCAGCGGATATTCCTCCACATGGTGCCAGTCCTTGGTACCTGAGTCGAATATCGTGACATCCGGTTCTTCCATGATGCCCGTATCCATCCCTTTGAGCCAATGGTCCAACCACCTCAGTATCTGTTCGTTGAGGGGCTGACTTTTTAAAAACAATACATTGGCAAACCAGTCGGGACGCGGGACTACGAGCAGTTTTTTGGGGGCACGAATATCCGGATAGGCATGGATCTGGCCCAGTGCATGGACCGCGGTCAACGGCACGATGCTGAATGTGGGAACCGTTATTTTGTCCAGCTTTGTGTAGGCCGAACGCTCCCAGTAATAAGGTCCGTCCTCAGTGTAGGAAGCCAGATCGCCGATGAAGTTGGCCGGCGGGAGTTTTCCCTCAACCGGTCCCGGCCACAGACATTGCGTGATGGTGTCCACACCCCACATGCTTACAAATTGAGCCCAGAACACCCCCCCCTTGTAAACCACATCGCGATACTGGTCCGTCCCGGCATCATAGGGGATAATGCACTTGAGGTGAGGGGGTTGCAGGGCGGCGACCAGATATTGTATCTTACCGAAATAGGAGTCTCCAATCATGCCGACATTTCCACTGCACCACGGCTGTTCGGCAATCCATTCAATCAGGTCATAACCATCCTGCTGCTCCTTCATGTCGTAATAGTTGTACCGACCCTGTGAAAAACCGCTTCCCCTGATCGATGCAATAATGTGGCAATACCCTCTAGGAACGAAGAACGGTGTGGCACCAGCTTCTATGGAGTGACACAACTGCGGCGGTTGGTGCTGAATCTCCTTGATATAGGGAGACATGGACAGGATGGCCGGGTATGTCCCCTCTGCTTTGGGCCGGTAAATATCGACGGCGAGCCGGACATCGTCCCGCATCGGGACATAGACATTCGCCTCGAGACGGATACCCGGGGGAAGGGGTGGTCTTGTGTCGGAAAAGGGTTGTGACATTTTCGCCTCCTTTTTCATGTACATCCGGAAATACAAAATTTTCGGATTGAGAGATCAGAGGTCAGCACTCAGCTTAACGGTCTCTTGATCAACGTTTTTTGCTGGAAGCTAACTGCCGAGTGTGCTAATCTGGGAAAAGTTATTTTTTGATGCGCACTGGCTACATTGCATGAAATCATGGCCACGGCCCTTTCCCGCGATGCACCTTTTTATC
>JBAPTR010000249.1:0-2217 GCA_049282265.1 Desulfatiglandaceae bacterium
GAATCCACCTTACAACTGCTTCTCGGTGGAATGACCGTGGTCGTATCCGGCTGTTCTACAATGGCCGGGCCCTCGAAGGTGGCCCCTATTGGTATCAAGTTCCGCTCATAAATGTCAGACTCAACAAAACCAACATCCTTGAACCAGACTTTTCGTGGTTTTTTCATTGCATCCTTTAAGTTTCCACCCCGGTTGATTTCTTTCATCTCGGGCTTCGGGACAAGACCTGTTGCAATCACTCTCAGATTAACAAGCTCTGTTTCAACGTACCCGGCAGGCAGTGTGTAGCCGTATTTGGTTTTCATGGCTGCGAGAAATCTCTCAGTAATCGTACCAAGATCCCTTATCTTTCCCTCGGGGATATCCACAGTGAAATGTGTACTCTGACTCCAGTATTTGACGTCGGCAAGCCTCTGGATCACCATATCCTTGTCGGCAATACCCTCTTTCCGAAGTGTCTCTACAGCACGTTCCACCAGTTCATCCAACTCCCGGTTGGTTACCACATAGTCAAGTGCACTTTCCAATGTGAAGACGGGTTTGACAAATTCATGCCTCACGTCAACGCGGAGCGCCCCGAATGCTGAGGCATAGCCAGGCAACGGCGGTACAACCACATTAGTTAGACCAACCTCCCTAGCAATATCGCAGGCATACAGCGCTCCGCCACCACCATAGGGTACTATTGCGAAATCCCGCGGATCCCAACCTCGGGAGACTGTCTGGAGCCTTATGCCTAACATGAGGTTAGTCATTGCAACCATATACATATTCCACGCCGACTCTTCAGCGCTCCACCCATATTTGTCCCCTATTTTTTCTTTGAGCGCCTTCAATGATAGTTCCGGATAAACCTCCATCTCACCACCCAGGAAATAATCCGGATTGATCCTGCCCAAGACAATTTGAGTGTCCGTATTGGTAGCCTCTTCACCACCAGCACCGTAACATGCCGGGCCCGGAACAGACCCCTGACTCTGGGGGCCTACGTTCAGAATTCCTCCTTTGTCCACCCACCCTATACTACCGCCACCTGCCCCCATGTAAAGGGTATCAACCGAAGGCAGGCAACAGGGCACATTCCAAAGGATTTTCCACTCGCGGGTCATGGCCGGAGAACCCCTATAGATCATTGATACATTGTTGGTGGTACCCCCCGTCTCAAAGGCAATCACGTTTTCAAATCCAGCCAAAGACCCGCAGTAACCGGCAAAGCCCACCGCACCGGAAACAGGGGAAGAATGGAATGTCACAGCGGGAAGCTTAATGGCCTCCTCAATGCCAACCAGACCTCCCGCGCCCGTGGTAATCAGTACAGGACCATCAAAACGCCAAGTGCTTTTGAGCAAATCCATGAGTCCTTTCATGTATTTTTTCATAATTGGGGCAACATAGGCATTCAAGACGGTTGTGGTGGTCCTTTCAAACTCCAACATTTCCGGTCTTACATCCCATGAAATCGTCACATCCACATCAGGAAGTTCCTCCTCAAGTATCTCCCTTGTCCTAATCTCGTGTTCGGAATGCATAAAGGAATCCATATAAACAACGGCAATAGATTCAATGCCCCTCTTCCGGCATTTCCTGGCTGCTACCCTAACATCATCTTCATTCAGGGGAACGACCACTTCACCCCATGGACTTACCCTTTCCCTCACAGTAAGGACATTCCTTCTAGGAATGATGATGTCAGGGGGATCCCAATCCAATTCAAAGGCGGAAATTCTCTCAGCCCTTCCTCCTCCTAATACATCACGGAAGCCTTCCGAAGTAATCAACGCTGTTTTCACGCCCTTTCTCTCCTCCACAGCGTTGGTCGAGACTGTAGCTCCATGCCTGAACGATCGTGTGTCCTCTCCGGATAAATCCGCTTTCTTCAGGCCATTCATAATCCCATCATAATAGGTAGGAGGCGTTGTAGAAACCTTACCGATTCGTTGTTCACCCGTCTCCGTATTAATGCCAATGATATCGGTAAAGGTGCCCCCTACATCCGTGCCAACAATCCATTTTTTCTTGTTCATAAAAAGACCTCCTTACAACTTAGAGATTAATCATATTAGGCCCTCATCGCTTCAATATTTGAGTCCATTCGAACCATTTCCCCCTTAAGTTGGTTTATGACGCACTTGGGGCAATACGAAGGCGGAGGGTCCCCTTTCTTTTGCTTCAAAACAAAGTTACAGGTCCTGCATTGATAAGACACAGTCTCCAACT
>JBAPTR010000250.1:0-3645 GCA_049282265.1 Desulfatiglandaceae bacterium
TGGGCTCCTGCGCCAACTGTGGAGGCATGTACGATGTCTACAGTGTGGTGCAGGGAGTGGACCAGTTCCTGCCCGTGGATGTCTACATCCCCGGGTGTCCCCCCAGGCCCGAGGCCGTCCTGCAGGGCCTGATAAAACTCCAGGAAAAGATCCGGTCCGAGAGGCCGACACGTTCCGTCCTGCACCTTCCAGGCGGAATCCAGGGGACCCAGCGCCCGGTTCTCAAGGACGGTCAGACCAAGGCCAGGGACCCTCGCGGGCCCGGTTATAACGGCACACCCGTCCGTGGGACATCGGTCACCCCTCCTGCCTTCCGTGAAAGCCGATCCGATTTAATGTGGGGCCCGCCGGCCCATCGGGCCATATTGGGTGAGCGGGATGTGACCCTTGCCCGGTCACTCCGGGAGCGCTTCGGGGCTTCTGTCGAACTATCGGCCGAGACATCCGACATGTTGACCCTCCACGTGGAGGAAGGACGGATCAAAGACGTATTGCTCTTCCTGAAAACAGAGGCCAGCCCCAGGTTTCTCCGTCTCGATGACCTGACCGCGGTGGATGAATCCGCCCGCCGGGAACGGGAGGCCTTTCCCGACTACACCCTGGTCTACCAGCTTCTTTCCTACGAATCCGCGAGCCGGGTGCGCCTCAAAGTGGGGTTGAAAGGCATGGACCCCGTTACCGGGACCATTACGGATATCTGGCCTTCGGCCGACTGGTATGAACGAGAGATTTTTGATTTCTTCGGCATCCGATTCAAAGGGCACCCGCGTCTGCGCCGGCTCATCATGCCCCATGACTGGGAAGGATACCCCCTGCGGAAAACCTATCCGGGCCGCGCAACGGAAATGGACTCCTATACCCTGGCCGATGCCCGAAAACGCCAGCCCCTCGATGGCGGCATCTACCTGAAAGGGAACAGTGGAGAGGGAGAACTCTTGCTGAATGTGGGCCCTCACCACCCGAGCACCCATGGGCTCATCCGGTTTGTCCTCTCGCTTAAGGGGGAGGTGATCACGGACCTTGATATGGATATTGGCTACCACCACCGGGGCGTTGAAAAGATCGGTGAGCGCCAGTCCTGGCACCAGTTCATTCCCTACACGGACCGGGTGGATTACCTGAGCGGTGTAGCAAACAACCTCTCGTACCTCACGGCGTTGGAAACTCTGGCAGAGATCAAGGTCCCTGACCGGGCCCAGTTCATTCGGGTGATGCTCAGCGAGTTGTACCGCTTGAGCAACCCTCTCATGTGGTTTGGTACTATGGCCATGGACGTGGGGGCCATGACGCCCGCCTTTTACACGGTCAGTGACCGCGAGAAAATCATGGACATCATGGAATTGATTACCGGCGGCCGGCTTCATCCTGCGTGGTTCAGGCTGGGAGGAATTGCGGCGGATCTCCCGGAAGGATGGAAAGGTCCATTGGATGCCTTTATCAAGTATCTTCCCGGGCGTCTCAAGGAATACGAGGCCATCATCACGAAGAACCCGATCTTCGAGGCGAGAACCCGAGCGGTGGGTCATCTCACGCTTGAGGATGCCATCGATTGGGGAGTAACCGGGCCGAATCTGAGGGCCTGCGGCCTGGAGTGGGACCTGAGGAAAAAAATCCCCTACTCGGCCTACGAGGCCTTTGATTTTGATATCCCCACAGCTTCAGAGGGGGATTCCTATGCCCGCTACCTGGTTCGGGTGGAAGAGATGAGGCAGAGCCTGAGAATTATCGAACAGGCGGCCCGGCGCATGCCGCCGGGCCGATATGTCACGGATGATTACCGGTATGCGGTTCCTGACAAGGCCGATACGCTCAAGGACATTGAAAGCCTCATCCACCACTTTATCAATGTGACTCGCGGTCCCAGGATTCCAAAGGGGGAGGCCTATGCGGCCACGGAGATGGCCCGGGGAGAACAGGGCTACTACGTAGTGAGCGACGGGCTCAACATGGCCTACCGTATGCGCATCCGGACCCCTGATTTTGCCAATGTGCAGGCAATCCCATTGATGGCCCTGGGAGGTTCCATCCCGGACCTCGTAGCCACTATAGGGTCCCTGGATTACATCTTGCCTGATCTGGACCGATAATGGGGGTGTTTATGGGGGGGCAAGACGTCTTGGGAAAATTTCGAAAAGAGATCCGGAAAGCCGAATATCCCCGCGAGCTGGCAATCGATGTGATGTATGCGCTGCAGGCTCGCGACGGCTACCTGACGGACGAGGGTCTGGTGGAAGGAGCTGAACTCCTGGGCATGACCCCCCTGGAAATGGAAGAATTGGCGACTTTCTATGATTTCATCTATCGCGAACCTGTGGGAGAATTTGTGATCCATGCCTGCGACGGGGTGGTCTGTTGGATGTTCGGCGAGGAATCGGTGGTGGATTATCTCTGCAGGAAGCTGGACGTGGCGGTGGGGGAGAGAAGCAGGGACGGCCTTTTCACCGTACTGCCCTCGTCCTGCATCGGGCAATGTGATAAGGCACCGGCTATGATGATCCGTGACAGGACTTATGGTCCATTGACCCCTGAGAAAATTGATGAAATTCTGGAGACCCTGAAACAGGGGCATTTCCCCCTGATCGATGAGGGTGATAGGGATGTTTGAGCCGCTGCTCTTCAAAAACAGGCGACCCGAAAGGCCCGCCACGCTGGATGAATATCGGCGTGGCGGCGGCTACGAGGCCCTGGCCCATGCCCTCCGAAACCTCTCTCCGGCGGATGTTCGGCACCTGGTTGGCGATTCCGGGCTCCGGGGACGGGGCGGGGCCGGTTTTCCCACGGGACGCAAGTGGGAGGGCGTGCCCGATGACGGTCCTTTTCCGAGATACATCCTCGTTAACAGCGATGAAATGGAACCGGGGACCTTCAAGGACCGGGTCCTTGTCAATATCGATCCCCATATGGTCATAGAGGGCGTCATTCTGGCCGGATATGCGGTTTCCGCCTGGAAAGGCGTCCTTTTTATAAGGCACTCTTATGAAAGGGAGGCCGCACTCTTTGAGAAGGAAGTGGCGGCTGCCGCGGAGGCCGGTTACCTGGGCAGGGACATACTGGGGAGCGGGTTTACGTTCGAAATCAAGGTGCACAGGAGCGGGGGCCGCTACATCTGCGGTGAGGCCTCGGCCCAGGTCAAGGCCCTCCAGGGAGAAAGACCTCGTCCCGACAAGACAGCGCATATGGCCCGGAAAGGGCTGTGGGAAAGACCCACGGTTGTCAACAATGTGGAAACCCTGGCCTATGTGCCGCATATCGTCAGGAAGGGTCCTGAATGGTTCAAGGGGCTCGCGCGAACAGGGGCCGGGACCAAGCTCTACTGCGTCAGTGGCAGGGTCAGGAATCCCGGGTGTTTCGAACTTCCCCTGGGCACCTGCCTGAGCGAAATCATCGAGAAAAACGCGGGCGGCATGCTGCCGGGATCGGTCTTCAAGGCCTGTCTGCCCGGAGGGGCTTCTACCGGCTTTTTACCGGCGGAATTCTATGATATCCAGATGGATTTCGATGTCCTGAAGGAAGCGGGGCAACGGCTGGGAACGGGGGCCATCATCGTGTTTGACGAAGGGACCTGCCTGGTGGGAGCGACCTTGAACCTGATGACCTATTTTGCAAGGGAGTCCTGCGGGTTCTGTACGCCCTGCCGGGAAGGGC
>JBAPTR010000251.1:0-1980 GCA_049282265.1 Desulfatiglandaceae bacterium
CGGATCTTGGGTCTGTGATATAAGTTGACAATGAGGCAACTCCATGTTATAAGTTCTGTTCTTGGAGATCACGCATACATACGAGGAATGGACATAAGAGAAGAAACCATGCTAAGCGAAGAGATTATTGCGATAAATATCAAAAAGTTCCGAAAAAAGTCCAAAATGACCCTTCAAAATCTCGCAGATCAAAGCGGTCTGACAAAGAGTTATTTGTCTAAAATTGAAAGGAAAAAACAAACACCTTCTTTCGCCGCCCTCAACAGGCTGGCCATGGTATTGGGTGTGGATACAACGGTTCTTTTGACGGACAATAAGGATCAACTGGAAGACCTGCGGATATCCTTCACAAAAAAGAGTGAACGAAAGGTTATCAAGCCGCTGGACCGGTTATCCCATGGAGACCTCTACGGGTATCAGTATGAGGCGCTTGCATTTGATAAACCCGGCAAGAACATGGAACCAATAATTCTTTCCCCTAATTTTGAAGGAAATGCCATCTTTCAGCACGAAGGGGAAGAATTTATACTAGTCTTGGAAGGTGAACACGAATTCAACTACGATGGCGAAAAATATGTTATGGAAGAAGGAGATTGCGTCTACTTCGACGCCGCCGTCCCCCATTCTGGAAGGAGTCTGGGAAAGCGAAAGGCAAAAGTTCTAATCGTCATGTATAATTACAAACGATTGTAAACCTCGCTTTCGCTTGCCGCAATTTCTGTCTTTTCCCTATACCCGACTCACCAATCTTAGACAGTGAACCATAAGTGAGGCATTTATGCCCACAACAACTAAAAAGCCGCCGATCCACATCATGGCAAGACAGTGTCTGTTTAACCGGTGCGGCTGCTCGCTTTTCCGGTCAAATGCATCTCCAAAAGCAGCCTCAATTGTGCGTGGGCTTTTTGCTGTTTTTACTAGCTTAAGTCGAAATCTCACATCCACTCTCACAGAGGTGTCTTTTGCTACATGTTATGCCAAAGAGCGGGCGTTATTAGTCTGCAAAATCCCCGTAGTCCTTCATATCTTGTTCCAAGCCACTAACCTCACCATCCTCCACCCCCGTGCCCGCAGGTGCCTGTTGGTCCCTGAAGGTCACCACGAGGAAGGGAAAGTCCTTGCATTCAGGGCCAGAAGGGCTGCACTAAGCTTCCACTTCCGCCTTCTCAATCGCGCTTGCTCGATGCCGATGGCGCGAGAAGCCATTGAAAATGGCCGCTACACGGCTATCCATCTGTCATCTCCAGTCATCCAGAATCTTTTCAATCAAATCCAAAAAGACAAGCTTCTTGGACTCTTCTCCTTCGGCATCGAATGCATAGGCTTCCGAAGAAGAACAGACTTGATTCAAGACATGAGCTCTTGCGGCAACATGCACGATAGTATCTATTAATAGTTCATGTTCACTTGGGGAGATTTTCAACCACTCGGGTATACACAGATTACCGTGGAAGTATTCCCGTAAAATTTCGGGGAGATCGTTTAGTGAAACCCTGGGGAAAATCCTCGATATTGCACGAATCAGCTGATTTCTTGAGCAAACCATTGGCCTAAACATGTTAATCCCTGACGGAAGTCTTGCTCCGCTAAGAAAGCGGCGGGCATATGAAAAAAAGGATCATGTTGGCCACCTCAAAAAAAGGTCTGTGTACATTCCCTATAGCCGAGAATGAGACCCTCAAGATCCCGTAAGCATCAGAATAGTCCGAAAGAATGCATACGTTCTCAAGAATAAAACAGGGTGCGCATAGGGTGCATTTGAGTATATATGTTTCATCACAATCCATCACAATCCATCAACCTAAGTGCCTGAAACCATTGCAACAGATTGAACTTATTAAGCTTAATATACCACTGGCAGTCATGAGGTCGTCGGTTCGATCCCGATCAGCTCCACCAGAAGAATCCAAAAGGCGGACCATGCATGATCATGGTCAGCCTTTTTTCGTCTCACCCTCTACTCCAGCAGAGCTGAATCGC
>JBAPTR010000252.1:0-1642 GCA_049282265.1 Desulfatiglandaceae bacterium
ACTCAGCTTTTTACTAACGGAAACCGAAAAATGTGATTTTCGCTTTCCTTACAAACCAACGGGTTGCGATGCACCCCATTGATTTGCGTGCCCGTCCATGGGCACGTTGATGACTTTTTACAAAGCCATCAATTTTGAATTGACAGGTTTTGATGAATTGCGTAAATTAAGCCACCTTTAATCCGGTTTTTTTAAACATTTTGTTAACGGAATTCGCCGTATGAAAATAAAATTTTGGGGAACAAGGGGATCCATTGCCGTACCGGGGAAAGATACCACCTATTACGGTGGAAACACTACCTGTCTGGAAATGGTACTGGATAGCGGCAGAAAAATCATCATCGATTCCGGAACCGGAATAAGAAAACTTGGTGAACGATTTGCGGCATCGGGCGAAAAGGTAGACATTCATCTCCTGATCACCCACATACACTGGGATCATGTTCTCGGTTTTCCCTTTTTCGCTCCTATTTTTGATCCCCAGACCAGGATTGCCATTGACGGTTATCCTACCTGCATGAAGGGGCTGAGGTACACGTTTGACAACAAGATGGGTGATGGCTTTTTTCCCGTCCGGTTCAACGATCTCAAGGCCACCATAGAATACGGTGACGATATTCACCAACGGCCTCTTCACATTGACGGGGTCACCATCGATACCATACCCCTCAATCACCCCCAGGGCGGATTTGGATACCGATTTCTGGAGGGAGACACCAAAGTCGTTTTCATTACCGACAATGAACTTCGGAGCAGAAACAGTCCCCATACCAAGAGATGCATTGGTTTTTGCGAAGGCGCGGACGTCCTCATTCATGATGCTCAGTACACACCGGAGGAAATCAAGGACCGACGGGGATGGGGCCATTCAGATTTCCTTTCCGCCGTCGATCTGGCTATCAAGTCATCGGTTGGACGCCTGATCCTGTTTCACCATGATCCTGCCAGAAAGGACCCGGAAGTGACGGCCATCAGGGATCTGTGCCGCGACTTTGCCACTGAGGCCGGTTCCGGCCTGAAAATCGAGGCTGCGGTTGAAGAAAACAAGATCAGCCTTTGAAGAACCTGAAAAACACATGGATAAATGATCGATGAAAAAACTGTTTCAGGTCGTTGAATTGACCGATAGAGAGGCCGGATCCGGGAAAGGCCTCCACTTGGGGATAGAGTTCAAAATTGGGGAGCAGGTGACCATCCTCCCCATGACTGGCGACTGTCGCTCTTATGCGGCATTTGCCGGGGAAATCGACCGATTCAAGAAAGAACTGGAAGAACACCTGGAAAGGGCCAAGGCCATTTTCGAGGGAAGAAGTTCCAAAGACGGCCTGGAAATCAATGGCGATATGGCCCCGGAGCAAATCTGGACTGCCCTTTCGGCCATTGCAGGGGAAGATCTCTTTGCCGGGAGCTTCAACGCATTGCACGAGGAGAAAAGACGTGAGGTTGCCGAATATGTCCTGACCTCCTGCAACGTCTTTTCAGGGAAAGCGGCCGTTTTTTCAGCCCGGTATGACAGCGATTCAGCTCTGCTGGAGTAGAGGGTGAGACGAAAAAAGGCTGACCATGATCATGCATGGTCCGCCTTTTGGATTCTTCTGGTGGAGCTGATCGGGATCGAACCGACGACCTCATGACTGCCAGT
>JBAPTR010000253.1:0-2427 GCA_049282265.1 Desulfatiglandaceae bacterium
CCGCTTCGGGAGCGCCCGGGCGACATACCTTACCTGGTCTACCGGTTTTTAAAGATTACCAACTCCGAGTTGGAGAAAGACGTGAAAAAATTTTCCGAATTGGCCATCGATATTCTTTGCACCTACGCATGGCCCGGCAATGTCAGGCAGCTTCGATCCACCGTTCGACGGGCCGTACTCTTAGCGGATGATATCATCACCGAAAAACACCTGGATATAAACAGGACAAATGTTTCCAACCGGAGATTGTCCCCGAAAATCGAAAAAATTTTACAGGGAGACTTTTCATTCAAAGATGTGCTGAAGCAAGAAGTGACTGCCGTGGAGCGAGAGATCATATCTCAGGTGCTCGATCATACCGAAGGAAACAAGGCAAAAGCGGCGCGGTTGTTGCGGGTCGACTATAAAACGATTCATTCCAAAGTCAGACATCTGGGAATTGTGACGAAGAAAAAAGGCTATGGGTGAAAAAAACAGGAAGAAGACGGGGTTTGGAGGGATAGTCGAAGGTTTTACCGATCTGGTTGAAAAACTCGGCGAACTCGCGGAAAAGGGAGAGAAGAAGTATCAAAAAGAGGTTCTCTTGCCCCGGAGCTGCCCCAGAGAAAAGATGCTGATTTCATGCAATAACGGTGTATTGGAGATAAAGTGTATGGATTGATGATTGATTCAGTGTTCAACATCTCTTGCAGGAAATTAGCAAGGAGTTGGTCATGAAAAAGAATCTTTTCGGGGTGCCTCTGGCAGGTACGGCCGTCGTGTTCTTTATCCTGTTGTTTCTGATCGGTATGGCCCCTGCAGAAACGGGTGACATCTATTTTGAGCAGGGGACCAGGTTCCTCAAAGAAACAAGGCTGGAGCAGGCCATATGGGCTTTTACAGAGGCCATTCGTCTCGCGCCGGATCGTGCGGAGGTCTACACCAATCGCGGACTGGCCTACCTTGAGCAGAAAAAATACCCGGAAGCAAAACAGGACTTTCTCAAGGCCCTGGAGATTGCCCCCAATGACGTGAATGCCAACAACAACCTGGGCGTCTTCTACTGCGGCCGGGGAGACTATGACAGGGCTTTGCGTTACATCCGAAGGGCTGCCGGGGTCCCCACCCTTTCCGGTCCCTATGGGGCCATCGTTTACAGAAACCTGGGGTTCCTCTACACGAAGAAGGGGATGCCCGAGGAAGCGGGGAAAACCTATGACAAGGCAAGGCGCATGATGGGATCGAAGCCCCTCCTTTCCCCATTTGACCGGCGGGAATACGCTGAGGGATCTCAGGACTATCCACTGGCTTTGGAATTCAAGAAGGACAGCGGGAATAGGGAATAGGGCTTAGAGGCCGCATTTTCGGGAATTATAAATCAAGAATTTTATAAGGTTATCAATGGCTGACAGAAAGGAGGTTGATCTAAAGTTGAAGGTCACCGAAGCGCTCGCCAAAGACATGGGGCGGGCATTCGCCCGTATGGGCCCTGAAGACCTCGAAAAGCTGAATGTCGCCATTGGCGATATCGTTGAGGTTGAGGGAAGACGGAAGACCGTATGCAAGGCAATGCCGACATTCCTCTGAGCGAGAAGGCGCAGCAGGTTGAGCGTCACCTTGCGAGTGTCGTTGAGAGTGCCACTGACATTGTTCTGTCCCTCGATACCAAGGGGAGGTTCTTATTCATGAATCTCGCAGCACGAAAAATTTTCGGGTTCTCCATCGAGGATGACGATTGCCCGCTGTTTCAGGACTGTTTGCTCAAAGATGGAAAAAAAGAAATGCAGAAGATTTTTTCTGAAGTGATGCACGGGAACAAACCAAAAACAGTCGAATGGATCCTGATTATAAAAGAGAAAGCGAACCTTCGTGTCTCTTGGATATTTTCACCCATGAAGGATGAAATCTCGAAAACGATCGGCATTGTGGCAGTGGGAAGAGACTTAACCGAGCAGCGCAAATTGGAAATGGAGCTTTTTCAGTCACAGAAACTCGCCGCCCTGGGCGTGATGGCCGGAGGGGTTGCCCATGAAATCAGAAATCCGCTGGCCATCAGTTCTTCCGCCGCCCAATTTCTCATGAGTGATGATATTACCGCTGAGTTTCGCAAGGAGTGTGCGGCTAAAGTTAATTCGGGCATTAAGAGAGCTGTCGCCATCATCGATAACCTTATAAAGTTTGCCCGCCCGGCGTCAAAGCACAGGGTTGAGCCCCTTGAACTCATCTCTCTTCTGCAGGAAACAGTAGTGTTGATCTCCAATCAGGCCAGAATTCAAAAAATTGGAATAATATCGCATCTTCCCGTGGAATCCATTACGGTCCAGGGGGTTTACGGACTTCTCCAGCAGTTGTTCCTCAACCTTTTCCTGAACGCCATTGCGGCCATGCCGAATGGAGGTATCCTGACGCTCTCAGCAGAAAGTCGGGTTGGGGACGTTTTGCTTCGGA
>JBAPTR010000254.1:0-5220 GCA_049282265.1 Desulfatiglandaceae bacterium
CCGCTTCGGGAGCGCCCGGGCGACATACCTTACCTGGTCTACCGGTTTTTAAAGATTACCAACTCCGAGTTGGAGAAAGACGTGAAAAAATTTTCCGAATTGGCCATCGATATTCTTTGCACCTACGAGTGGCCCGGCAATGTCAGGCAGCTTCGATCCACCGTTCGACGGGCCGTACTCTTAGCGGATGATATCATCACCGAAAAACACCTGGATATAAACAGGATAACTGTTTCCAAGCGGGGTTATTTTCACCGGAAATAATGAAAATTATACAGGGAGACTTTTCATACAAAGGTATTCTGCACCAAGAAATGACTGCTGTGGAGCGAGAGCTCATATCTCAGGCGCTCGATCATACCGGAAGAAACAAGGCAAAAGCGGCACGGTTGTTGCGGATTGACTATAAAACGATTCATGCCAAAGTCAAACATCTGGGAATTCCGATGAGGGGAAAAGGCCATGGGTGAAAAAAACAGGAAGAAGACGGGGTTTGGAGGGATAGTCGAAGGTTTTACCGATCTGGTTGAAAAACTCGGCGAACTCGCGGAAAAGGGGGAGCAGCTCTCGAAAAGCGGTGAAATCAAGTGGAAGGGCAAGGGAGAGGACCTTAAGGGGGTCATGGGGTTCTCCGTCAAGATGGGTCTGGGTGGTAAAGGGGTCAAAGTGGAGCCTTTCGGCAATATACGAAAGGATGAGCGAACCGGGGAGCCGGTGGTCCAGGAAATCCGCGAACCGGTGGTGGATGTGTTTGAGGAAGAAGATCATACCCTTGTGGTAGCAGAGATGCCGGGCATCAGTGCTGAAGACATCCGGCTGGATGTCAAGGATGATTTGCTCTCCATTTATGCGGAAAAGGGAGAGAAGAAGTATCGAAAAGAGGTTCTCTTGCCCCGGAGCTACCCCAGAGAAAAGATGCTCATTTCATGCCGTAATGGCGTCCTGGAGATAAGGTGCACCATATGAAATCCCAAATTCCAAATCCCAAATTCCAAATCAGCGAACTGAAGCTTAAGGTAACGGAGGCGCTCGGCAAAGACATGGGGCGCGCATTCGCCCGTATGGGCCCTGAAGATCTTGAAAAGCTGAATATCGCCATTGGTGATATCGTTGAGGTTGAGGGAAAACGGAAGACCGTATGCAAGGCAATGCCGGCCTACAAGGATCTTCGCGGCCAGTCGCGCATTCAACTTGACGGACTCGTCCGGGAAAACGCGGGGGCCGGAATCGATGAATTCGTGCGGGTCCAAAAGATTGCCTGTCAGCCGGCCAACCGGATCGTGCTCACTCCGACAACCATCACCCCTGCCGGCCGCGACCTGAAGTACATCGGCGGTCTTCTGGACGGACTGCCCATGCTGGAAGGCGATCGTATACGAGCCACTTTGTTCGGAAGCCGTTCGGCCGATTTCAAAGTGGGAATTACCACGCCCAAAGGACCCGTACTCGTCAATCCTACAACGCAGCTCGTGATCGCAAAAGGCGGGGAAGAGGAGGTCAGCCGTGCGATATCCTATGAAGACATCGGGGGCCTCAAGCGCCAGCTTCAGCGTATCCGGGAAATGATTGAACTCCCTTTGCGCTATCCGGAGGTTTTCAAGCAATTGGGAATCGATGCGCCCAAAGGGGTCCTGCTGCATGGCCCCCCGGGTTGCGGAAAGACGCTGATCGCCCGGGCCATCGCCCATGAGACAGATGCCAACTTTTTCTCCGTAAGCGGCCCTGAAATTATCCATAAGTTTTACGGAGAGAGCGAAGCCCACCTGCGCAAGATCTTCGATGAAGCATCCCAAAAGGGTCCGAGCATCGTCTTTCTGGATGAGATCGACGCCATTGCGCCAAAACGCGAAAAGGTCGTCGGTGATGTGGAAAAACGGGTGGTTGCTCAACTTCTCGCCCTGATGGACGGACTCGCGAGACGCCAGAATGTTATTGTCATTGCCGGCACCAACCTCCCGAATGCCCTGGACCCTGCGTTACGCAGGCCGGGACGCTTCGACAGGGAGATTACGATCCCCATCCCGGACCGGAAGGGCAGGCTGGAAATCCTGGAAATTCACAGCCGTGGGATGCCCCTGGCCGAGGATGTGGATATGGTTCATTTGTCGGAGATTACCCATGGGTTTGTGGGGGCCGATCTCGAGGCCCTTTGTCGAGAGGCGGCCATGATCTGTTTGCGGCGCATCATGCCCGACATTGATTTTGCCTTGACCTGCATCCCTTACGAGCAGCTTGTGAAGCTCGAAGTGCACATGGACGATTTTCTCGCTGCCATGCGGGACGTCGAGCCCTCCGCCATCCGGGAGGTGTTTGCGGAGGTCCCGGATGTACGCTGGGTGGATGTGGGCGGCGTTGGAATGATAAAAGAACGGCTGGTGGAAGCAGTGGAGTGGCCCCTGAAATTTCCCCATCTCTTTAAAGAGGCAGGGATCAGGCCGACCAAGGGCATTCTCCTGTCCGGTCCGCCCGGGTGCGGCAAAACGCTGCTGGCCAAGGCGATTGCCACCGAAAGCCAGGTCAACTTCATTTCCGTGAAAGGACCGGCTCTGTTGTCACAATATGTTGGAGAATCCGAAAAGGCTGTGCGGGAGGTGTTTCGCAAGGCAAGGCAGGCGGCGCCGTGCATCGTGTTTTTTGACGAAATTGATGCCCTGATTCCCGTGCGGAGTGCAGGCAGTTCCGATTCCCATGTGGCGGAGCGGGTCCTCAGCCAGTTCCTGGCCGAAATGGACGGGATCGAGGAATTAAAGGGTGTCCTGGTCCTCGGCGCTACCAACCGGATCGATATGCTCGACAGTGCGGCCCTCAGACCCGGACGGTTTGATGAGATGGTTGAAATTTTGCCGCCGGATGAAAACGATCGCAAGGAGATTTTCGCCATCCATCTTCGAAACAAACCCCTTGCCAAAGGAATCCGCATTGCTGATTTGGCTGCAAAAACGGATGGCTACAGCGGTGCCGACATCGCCGGAGTCTGTCACAAAGCCGCGATGACGGCCCTTCGCCGGGTGGTGCAGGCAGAAGACGCCAAAAAGAGGGGCAAAACGGTTGCGCTTAAAATCACTATGGCGGATTTGATTGGTAACCTGGAAGTGGTTCCCTAATATGAGAAATATTATGCCCACTGATCGTCAGGTTACAGGGGCGGTGGGCGGTAAAGCGGGAGGAATTTACCTTTTCTGCTTTGCGCGTCCCCATTGCCTGTCGGATCCGGGTGTTGCCGGCCTGGATGACCGACAGCCGGTGTCACAATGGGCATTTAGAGATATCGTTGCAGTGCTGGGCATGTCATACATCGAGGATTTTTGCGGCCCGGAAGCTGAAAACAGGATGAAGGACCTGGCATGGATCGGGCCTCGTGCCTGCCGCCACGAGGAGGTCGTGGAGGAAGTCATGCGCCGTTCTCCGGCATTTCCAGCCCGGTTCGGAACCATTTTTTCCTCGTTTGACGCCCTTGAGAAACTCCTTGACGTGCACTACGACGAAATATCCCGGTTTCTGGATAAGGCGGCCCGGAAGGAAGAATGGGCGGTAAAGGGGCTGTTGAACAGGGCGCAGGCCAGGAGAAGTTTTTCGACCCTTATGCTTTCAAGGGAAGAAGGGCGACTGGCTTCACTATCGCCGGGAAAGCGCTATCTTGGCGAGCAGCGAATCAGGAGCGGTGTTGACAGGGAACTGAAAAGCTGGTTGAAGGGGGTCATTAAGGATATCGGGGACGACTTGTGCCGGCATTCCTCTGAATTTTGTGAACGCAAGATGGTTTTCTCTGACAGCGAGGGAATGGATATGGTCCTGAACTGGGCATTTTGGGTAGCGCGGGAAGATGCGGATGATTTTCGGGCCAGGGTGGACAGGGCAAATGAGAAAAACGACCGGCAGGGACTGCTGTTACAACTATCAGGACCATGGCCCCCTTACAGCTTTCTCCCTTCCCTAGATATGGACGATCGGTGAGACGTGTATCTACTGTATTGCATATTTCACAGCGGTGAAGTCCAAAGGCAAGCGAGCCTTCCGGGGGTGGGCGGTCAACCTGTCTTTCCGGTTGCGGAAAACGGCATCAGCGCGGCCATATCCGAAATCAGAGATGCGCATTTGGCACCGGATGTTCCCAGGGTCATGGCATACAAAAAGGTTATAGAGTCATTTCACGGCGATCGAACGGTCATTCCCATGCGATACGGCTGTGTGCTCAGGGGGAGGTCTCAGGTTATTCAGCTTTTGAAGAGACACGCCCGCCGATATGAATCGCTTCTCAAAGAACTGGATGGCTGCGTGGAGATGGGAATCCGATTGATGATTGATGATTGTCGATTGTCGATTGAGGGAGTGAAAAATCGCGAGATTAACCCTGAAATTCGTCACGCGCAATTCAAGACCACCGGAAAAGCATATCTGGCTGCCCGAAAAGCTCATTATGTACAAGAAGAACACATCACAGAAGCGAAGAACGAAATCTTCGAGCAATTCCGTGCCGCGTTTACCGGTCTCTTCGTAAAATGTAAAGTTGAGACTCCTTCAATCGCTAATCATCAATCGCCAATGCTTTCCCTCTATTTTCTCGTGCCCGGAAAATCCATTGATCCGTTCCGGCGGGTTTTTCGGCACATGTGTTGCGGGTTGAAAACCACAAAGCTTCTTTTAAGCGGGCCATGGCCTCCTTACAATTTTGTGATGCCTGACGTTGAACAGCGTGGGTCGGGGCGTCCGGACGAAGAGGTAAAAGAAAGGTAACCCGGAACGATGAATGTTGAACCTGTTATCGCCTCCAGTATTTCCTCAAAATATGAAGGGCTCTTTGAGATGCTTTTAGAGTCCATCCCCTCTTCTGCCCTGCTGATAGACAAAACGCTGTCTGTCGCATCCGCAAATCAAAACTTCCTGAAAAAAACAACCTCTCCTTATCCACAACAATCGGGCTAAAACTGGAGAAAATGTTCCCGGCTGTAATCCTGCAAAGCTTGCCTATTCTGGATCAAATCCAGAGTGTTTTCCATAGCAGCGAATCGACTAAGGGGCAACGGTTGACCTATCGTCTCCGGGGTTTCCACGAGGGTTTATTACTACAGAATGATCCCTGTCATACGACGGTTCAGGGGGTTTACGGACTTCTCCAGCAGTTGTTCCTCAACCTTTTCCTGAACGCCATTGCGGCCATGCCGAATGGAGGTATCCTGACGCTCTCAGCAGAAAGTCGGGTTGGGGACGTTTTGCTTCGGA
>JBAPTR010000255.1:0-2687 GCA_049282265.1 Desulfatiglandaceae bacterium
CTTTTGAAAAACGCCCCTTTTGTCCAATCTCTGTGTCAGGCTCAAATTTTAATCCGCGGAATACTCAATGTATGCCTGTGGTTAAAATTCTCGCCTTCCTTAATCTTGAACAAAATTGAACATTTCTCAAAGGTCTCAATTAGAGTATGATGGAGGTGCACTATGATACAGGTAAACTTGGCAAAAGCTAAAAGCTCTTTTTCAGAATATGCAAGCCGGGCTGCGTATACGGATGAACATATCATTATTACAAAAAGAGGTAAGCCATTCGTTGCCCTCATATCCGTCAAGGACCTGGAATTTCTTGAGAAGATCAAAGCAGGTACTCCTGAAGATGGTTTGTTGGGCGCCATCGGCATGGCGCCTGAACTCGAAGAAGTGGCTGAGAAAGCCATGCAAGTGTATCAGAGAAGAGCCGATGACTTTGGCAGAGAGATCGAGATATAATGTTCATCTTTGATACGGACATCTATACAAATGTTATAAGAAAGATCCCTTCAGAAACATTGATAAATCGTTTGAAAAAGGTGCCGAGACGAGATCAATTCACCACAACGATTACCATTGGAGAGGTTTATTATGGGATAATGAAAGTATCAAACAAAACAAGATTGCTGAAACTTTTTGAAGATGTTCTTCTTCCGCGTGCAACCATTTTGTCATTTGACTTCTCGGCTGCAAAAAAATATGGAGAGATCAGAAGCTTTCTGGAAAAACAAGGGACACCTCTATCGCATGCTGATTTACAAATTGCGTCGATCGCCTTATCCATGAACATGACATTAATTACAGGAAACCTAAAACACTTTCAAAGAGTCCCGGGGCTAGCTGTTGAAAATTGGCTTATAACCTAAAGGAATATATCCAGGGAGCGCTTTAAGATGGGTTCCATATTTGCCAATTATTTATTCACCACTGAGAACAAGATGAAAGACAACAGATGACCGACAGCATAGCGCAGAGAGCAAAGCGCATGGTGCAGAGGACAGAAGACAGATTATGGACGACCCCAGTGGAATAGGCTTTTGCATTCCACGGGCCAAGCAGACGACTGGATGGCATAGCGCAGAGAGCAGAGCGCATGGCGTGGAGGACAGCGGGCAGTTGTCAGACGACCCTAGTGGAACATGCCTTGCATTTCATTGGACAACCATTTTACGGAAAAAGCAGGGAACAGTAGTCAGCAATCAGAGGTCAGACGTCAAAAGTAAAGCTTTTTTACCAATCAAAACGATCCAACACTCCAGTGCTCCAATACTCCATTATCCCAGACCCTATACGCATAACAGATAACGATCTTCACCGACCTTTGCCCTATGCGCCATGCCCCATGCTCTATGCGCTCCGCGTTCCGGCAACTTCATGCAGCAAGTGCCTGTATTTATCAATCAACTTATCCCGGGAATAGTTCTCAACAACATACTTCCGGCCGTTTTTACCATAACGTTCGAGTGTTTCCGGCTGGCTCAGCATATCTTTAATGGCCTGGGCCATGGATTCGGGATCTTCCGGAGGTACACAGACACCGCAGTCAGCCTCTTTGACAAGCCTGGCAATTTCAGAGTCGTCGGGAACCGCTGCAAGCACCGGACGGCCGCTGGCCATGATATTGTAGGTTTTGCTCGGGACGTTGAGCTGTCCCAAACGCCGGTCAAGGGTAACCAGAGAAATATCGGAGGCAGCCAACATTTCAGGGAGAGCTGATTTTGGCTGGGTTGGCAAAAAACGAACATTGTTCAGGTTCAGGGCATGAGCGCGTTTGACCAAGGCTGGTTTGGCGTTACCTTCGCCGACAATGACAAATTGTTTGCGGGCATGGTTTTGCAATAGGTTTGCAGCATCCAGCACCGTATCCAGAACCGATATAAAACCGAGATTCCCTGCAAACATCACAACAAAACTGTCGTTCAACCCATTGGTTTTACGGAATCCGTTATTTTTGGGGAGCGGGCGAATAAAGTCCACATCAGCCCAGTTGGGAATTATTGAAATTTTATTGTTATTTTGACATTTGGTTAAAATATTCTGCTTCATGCCGTCTGAAAGAAGAATCAAACGAGCTGAAGTGTTATATATAAATTTTTCGAGATATTGAAAAATACGAAAAAGCAATTTATTGCGTAATTGGCCGATGATGGCGATACAGTCCGGCCATACATCCTGAATGTTATTGATCATTGGAGAACATCGAGCCAGGCTGATCAACCGCCCGGAAAAGCCCACCGTAATCGGCGGGTTGACACACAGGATCACATCCGGCCGGCCGCACATCATGCCCGCGATGATGGACATGAATGTATAACTTAAGTAATTGATGCCCCTGTAGAATCCTTTTGAATTTGGCGGTACGTAGACAAACGTGCGCCATACATCGACGCCTTTAAAGTTTTCGCGATGGAATAGGCGTCCGCGATATTTGGAGTGAACATTACGACGGCCGTAGTGGGGCATGCTGGTAACCACCGTAACTTGGTCGCCCATAGCTGCAAGATGAGTGGCCAGGTCGGTCACCAGCGGACCGGTTCCTGTGAGGTCCGGATGAAACCGCATATGAAGGATTAAGATGCGCATAGGAATGTTTTAACCATGAGCAGGTCACCAGCTTGGATCATCGTATCATTCCATTGCGATAGGAATGAAAAAATGGGGTGTTGAAGCACTGGAGTGTTGGAGTGTTGGAGTATTGA
>JBAPTR010000256.1:0-21084 GCA_049282265.1 Desulfatiglandaceae bacterium
CCTCGATCTCATCTTTGGATATGGGGTCAGCCCTTGATACTTGACACGTGGTGAAAATAGGGGTATAAGTCCTCCCATCGGGAGGCTTTTCTTATGGCAAGACCCCTTAGAATCGAATACGAGGGAGCATTCTACCATGTGACCAGCAGGGGAAACGAGCGCAAAAGGATCTTTTCTGCAAAAGCGGATTACAACCAATTCAAAACATACCTCAAAAAGGCCCAGGAAAAATACGCCTGCCGCCTTCACTGCTACGTTCTGATGCAAAACCACTATCACCTCGTCATGGAAACCCCGGAGGGGAATCTGAGTCAGGTGATGCAATACCTCAATGGGTCGTACACCAGTTATTTCAACCGCAGGAGGCGACGAAGCGGTCATCTTTTTCAAGGCCGGTACAAGGCGATCCTGGTGGACGTGGACAGTTATCTTTTACAGTTGAGCCGATATATCCACCTCAACCCGGTGAGGGCCGGGACAGTTGAACGACCTCAAAACTATCCCTACAGCAGCTACAAGTCGTTCATCTCCGAAAAGGGGGAGGAGATCATAACCCGGGATTTGATCTGGGGGATGATATCCAAGGACAGGCGATCGGGGCCGGACCGATACCGGTCGTTCGTGGAGGGGGCACTCGGGAGTGAATTAGAAAATCCGTTGGAGAAGGTGTATGCGGGTTCGGTGCTTGGAAGCAAGTCGTTTATTCGTGAGGCATTGGATAACCTGAAAGATGATGTCCTTCAAAAGGAGGAAGTGTCCCATAGGAAGGTCCTTCAAACGCGATATGAGGCAGAAGAAATATTACACATGGTCTCGAAGCATTTTGGCATCGGTTCTGAAAAGTTGATAAAACGAAAAGGTGATGGGAGGAATCTGATCATTCATTTGCTGAAAAATAAGACGGGCATGACGAACAGGGAAATTGGGGAGTTTATGGGAGGCCTGAGTTATTCCGGGGTTTCCAGGGCGGAGGAGCGATTTGTTAGGAGGTTAAAGAAGGACAGGAGGGTAAACAAAGACCTGAAAGCCGTGCTTGGCAAGATGGCAAATATCAAGGGCTGACCCCGTTCACCCGTTCACACAGTGGAATGGGAATGCCGGTGGAAAAACGATAGGAAGTTATGTGGGCGGAGAAATGCCCAGCCGCATAATCTTGCGCCGGAGTGTATTTTTATCAATGCCGAGTTCCCGCGCTGTCGCAAGCCTTTTCCCCTTGTTCCTCTGGAGGGCTTGCTCAATCGCGTGTTTTTCGATTTCTTTGAAAGTAAGCCCTTCAGACGTGAAGATGCCGTTTGTTTTGGGGACAAGATGCTCCGGGAGGTTCTCAAGATGGAGCACGTCCCCATTGCAGAGAACAAATGCATGCTCAATCGCGTTTTCAAGCTCCCGTACATTTCCTGGCCAGTCATAGAGCATCAGCGCTGCCATGGCTCTTTGTGACATGCCAACAATGCTTCTTCCCCGTAATTCATTATGACGATGCACAAAATGATCTACGAGAAGAGGTATATCTTCTTTGCGCTCCAAAAGCGGTGGCAAAAATAACTTGATCACATTGATACGAAAATACAAATCCTCCCGAAATTTTCCTTCCTGAACAAGGTCCTCCAGACTTCGGTTACTTGCGGCAATCACCCGGGCATTCGTTTTTACTGTCTTTGTCGATCCCAAAGGCTCGTAGACTTTTTCCTCCAGAACACGCAGGAGCCTTCCCTGAACAGATTTTGAAATGTCGCAGATCTCATCCAGGAAGATCGTTCCATCCTGCGCCAGAGCGAATCGACCCAGTTTGTCCTTCTTCGCGTCTGTAAAGGCACCCGCCTTGTATCCGAAAAGCTCTGATTCGCACAGGGTTTCCGGAAGGGCGCCACAGTTGACCGCAATGAATGGGCCTTTTCTTTTCGGGCTATGGTTATGAATGGCCCTGGCAAAAAGTTCTTTACCGGTCCCGCTTGCGCCCTGTATGAGGACCGTACTGCCACTCTTGGCAATCTGCGGAAGGATGGAAAAAAGTTTCAGCATCTTGGGGCTTTTGCTGATGATGTCCTCAAAGGAATGTTGTTTGAAAAGTTCTCTTTTCAAATTGTTGAGCACTGATAAGTCCCGAAATGTTTCAACGCCACCTATAAAGCTCCCCTTTGCATCTTTCAATATGTTCGTGCTTACATTGACGGGGAGACGCCTTTTATCTGCCCGCATGATGTAAACCGGTACGTTCACCACCGCCTTTTTGGTATCAAAGGTCTCGCGGAGAATGCAGTCAGTCTCACACACATTCGCCCGAAGAACCTCGGAGCACCGCCTCCCGATTGCCTCACTCCTTGCAATCCCTGTGATATTTTCCGCTGCCCTGTTGAATGAAGTTATCCGCCAGTCGAGATCTACGGTAAAGACGCCATCTGCAATGCTGTCCAGGATGATCTCGTAATTCTGCTCAATGGACTGTTTCATTTCAGTTGCTCACCCAAAGCATGGCCCTCAACGCGCAGGCTCAAGAAGCCGATGGGCCAAAGCGGTTGTTCACATTGATGGTACAACCATCTCTCGAAAAGACAAAAGCCGGGTGCTGTTGAAGTAAATATTTTTCCTAAAGAATTATCATTTTAGGATTGATAATGTCAATCACTGAAAGCTTTTCTGTTCTGATATCCCCTCATTCGATACGACGCTGGACACCAACACGCATAGGTGCATATTGTTCCCGTAAATAGGCATAAGAAGGTCATTTTGTTCCCTGTTCGATCATTGGAACCAGTGATCCAGGGTTGGATATGGAGAGGACTCCTTGAACAATCAATGAGTTACAGGCATTATTTTCCCATTGAGATATTTGGCATATAAATTGCCAAATATATTTAAATTGCAGCAAAAAAAGGATAAATCAGGACCTTCTATGAAATAGACAAAGGGAAAAAAGTCATTTAAGGAGGACAAAACATGAAGCCCACGCGGCTCATAATAATCATTGCCTCTGTTTTTGCTGTTTTCCTGTTCCCTTTTTCCGCGGGCAAAGCTGAGAATACCACCAAAGGTGAAAATCACTGTTTCACCTGCCATACCAGCGCCCGCGAGCTGATAAAAATCACCAGAGAAATTGCCGCATCCAATAAAGACAAGCCTGGGGCGTCGCCTGAAACCAAAGGGGAAGGGTGAGGCGGAGAAGTGGAGCCGTTGGCTCCGCACGAAAAGGTCTATGTGGACAGCTCTTTTGCAGAGGACGAAAATCATGGTCAGCTGGGCTGTGAGGAGTGCCATGGCGGTAATCCGAACGATCCCAGCTGGAAAACCGCCCATAATGGTGTCGTTCGTGACCCATCCTACCCCGATCCATCAAAAAGTTGTGGAGCATGCCATGATGACATTGCCGAACACTACCAAGAGAGCCTCCATGCAAGCCTTTCTCCATTCAAGAAAATGATTGACATGCGAGCCACTCCTGAAAAGGCGATTTACGAAAAGGTGAATACGGCCAGAGAATTCCATTGCACCGCCTGCCACAGCAGTTGCGGGCAATGCCATATCAGCCGTCCGAATGCAGCTGGAGGCGGCTTCCTCGACGGGCATCTCTTTCAAAAAAGACCACCCGTCCGTACGGTCTGCACCGCGTGCCATGGAAGCCGGATCGAAAGGGAGTATTTTGGCAAAAACAAGGGATTTCCGCCCGATATTCACCGACAGAAATACTTTAAATGCAGCAAGTGTCACAAGGCCGATGAGATGCACGGAGACGGCAAGGACTATGCCAACCGATATGAGGTGGAAAACGGTCCGAAATGCCTGGATTGTCACGAAACTATCTATGAACCCAAGGCCTCGAATGCCAAAACACACTGGATTCATAAAGATGAAGTCAGTTGCCAGGTCTGTCATGCCCTCCCGTACAAGAACTGCTCCGGGTGTCACGTGGGAAAGGACAAGAACGGCCTTAAATACTACAAAACCGAGAGTTCATTCATGCATTTCAAAATAGGGCTTAACCCTCTGCGGACCGAGAAAAGGCCGGAAAAGTTTGTGACAGTCCGCCGTGTTCCTGTAGCACACGGGACATTTGATTTTTATACAAAAAACGGGCTGAGTAATTTTGACAAGCTGCCCACCTGGAAACTGGCTACACCACATAATATCAGGCGGCAGACCCCTCACAATAAAACTTGTAATGGCTGTCATGGAAACCCAAAGCTGTTTCTCCTCGAGAAAGATATCAAAGCGGATTATACGAAAGCAAATAAGGCCGTCATTGTGCCGCCGGAGTTACTTCCGAAAAAAAGGGCACAATAGTACAGGAAGCCACCGGGGCCTTTTTCGGGATTTTCAAACCATCACACAACAAAAAGGAGGGTATGTCATGAAAAAAGGTATCATTATCTTTCTCGCGCTGGTTTTTCTCTTTCCCTTTTGCGCCAGCCAGGCAGCACAGGATATGTCGGCGGAAGACTTCGTCAACATAGCCAAAAAAAGTATCCACGAAATCTCAGTGTCAGACGCCAAGGTCTTGCTTGAGAAAGGCGGCCATATCTTCCTTGACTGCCGTGAGCCCAAGGAATTCAAAATGGGCCATGTCCCGGGTGCCATGAATATCCCGAGGGGCGTTGTAGAGTTCAAAGTTGGCAAGCAAATCCCCGACAAAAATGCCAAGATCATTACCTATTGTAAATTTGGAGGCCGTGGCTGTCTTACCTGCTGCACCCTGTGCAAGATGGGGTATCATAATGTAGTAAACCTGGCAGGCGGTTGGCTGGCATGGGAAAAGGCGGGATATCCCGTTGAATGATCACCATCAAAGAGACAACTTGCTAGCCTTTGTTCCTTTTTCTTCCGAAAGGAATGTCCAATTTTCTCATTCGCTTGCGCAGGGTTGAGGGGTTGATCTGAAGCAAATCAGCGGCACCTCCTTTTCCCCCAATCCTGCCTTTGGCCGTCTTGAGAACCCTGCGTATGTGTCTGGAAACTACTGCATCCAGGCCCAGCGTATCTCCGTTTTCCAAAGGGGGGACACGGGGAACCTCTATGGCAGCTCTCTGGTTCATTGGGGTCTCAATGTCCTCAAAGGTGAGGGGTTTTCCCGCACTCAATATGAGACTCCTCTCAACCATGTTTTCCAGTTCCCGAACGTTTCCGGGCCAGGGATATAACATCAGTCTCTCAAGGGCCCCCGGTGCCAGAACCGGTATATCCTTTCTCCCCATCTCTCTCGCCTTTTTCTGCATAAAATAATGAACGAGTGATGAAATATCTCCTTTTCTCTCTCTCAAAGGTGGTATTTCGATGGGAAAGACATTGAGTCGAAAGTAGAGATCCTCCCGGAACGAGCCCTCGCCTATCAGAGCCCTGAGATTGCGATGCGTGGCAGCAATAACCCTGATATCCACTTTTATGGGCTCCGTTCCCCCAACCCTTTCGATCTCTTTTTCCTGGAGCACCCGCAGGAGCCTCACCTGAACCTCCGGTTGAAGCTCCCCCACCTCGTCCAGGAATATGGTTCCGCCATTAGCCCGCTCAAACCGTCCGCGCTTCCTTGCGAGAGCACCGGTAAAGGCCCCTTTCTCATGCCCGAACAACTCACTGTCCACAAGGTTCTCGGGGATGGCCCCACAGTTGACCGTGATGAACGGTCCATCTTTTCTTCCGGACAGGCTGTGAATAGCACCGGCTATGACCTCTTTTCCGGTTCCCGTTTCTCCCCAAAGCAGTACCGGACTTGGAAGGGGTGCCACCTGGCGCACCATCTCCATGACGCCTCTGAGCCCAAAATCCGCCCCTACAATTTCCTCACCTACTATGTGTCGCAACTCACTGTGCAGAAAACGGTTATCCTCCACCAGGAGTTCCTTGAGTTCAAGCAATTCCTGATACCGCAGGCTGTTGGACAAGGCTACGGCAAAGGGCTCCCTGAGCAGGGATGAGAGATGGGCGTGTTGCTGGTTGAAGGCATCGCTCTCCGTTGAAATGAAGGTCACCCCTCCGACGATATCCCCATCCACGATCAGGCGAAGAACCAGGAGTGAGGAGTCCTTTTCCAAGAGCCCTTTGGATATCCACGGCCTGGCTGTAGGGTGTGTCTCCGCCCTCTCCACGACAAGGGCCTCTCTATCAGGTCGCATCACAAAACTGCGTATATCCGGGGGAACAGGGACGGCAAGGTGGAGCAATGAAGCCCCTTCGGCCGACGCTTGGGCAAGGGCCACGTGTTCACCCCGCTCTGCACGATAGTGAGTTAAAATTATGCTGTCAGCAGGAATGAATTGCCGGATGTACTTGAAACTCTTGTAGAGAAACGTCTCTACATCGAGGCTTCCGCAGATGCGAAGGGTGGCCTCCCGAAAAAATTCTCTCTCATCAACCTGCATGACATCCCTCTTGTTTTATTGAGATCCACTGTTCGGCTGGATTCATTGTTTCTGAAAGCTGATGGCCGAGCGCTGCAGGACCCCCCTTGAATATCCTATGGGACATTTTGCACCCATAATGTCCCATAGTCAATTCAATAAGTGTTCCATAGGATATTTTTTGGCGTCCAAGAATTATAACTATTTGTTTTTTCATAGATATTTTCCTTTGGCATAGTCCATGCTTTTTGAAAAGACAAAACAGTTGACAGGAGGAAACTGATGTGGATGGAAACAATCAGGATTCAATCAGCAACCGGTAAGGAGAAGGTTGCTGAAAAGGAACTCATGGTTTTAGCGCGTGAGATTCAAGAAAATACCGACTCTCAGAAATTGGGTGCTGTTAGGGCCTCAAGGAATACCCTGGTGCCCGGATGCTTTGCCCTGCGCTTATTCTGGAACACCGCCGAACCTCGGATAAGAGGAAGCGCGCTGGGCATGAACATTGCCCAAAGCCTGAAAGTATTTGGCCTGGTAGATCATTCTATATGGATCGAAAACAGTAAAAAACAAGGAGGAAATGACCATGAACGTTGAGTCACAAAAGAAACAACATTATTCGAGTATTGAGACATCAGGCATAGCCTATTGGACGATTCGCCTGATCCATGACAACCCCCTCTTGCCGTTGGTGAGAAACCCGTACAAGCTTCTCAGGGCGGCGAGATTGGACCGGAAGCAAAAGGTCGTTGAAGTGGGGTGCGGACCGGGCTTCTTTACCATTCCCGCGGCCAACATGGTGGGGGAAAAAGGTCATGTGTATGCGATCGACATAAACAGGCGAGCAATAGAAAGGGTTCGGAGAAAAACTGAGAAAGAAAAGTTGGAAAACGTTACCCCGCTGTGCATCAATGCATCAAAAACAGGATTGTCCGCGGGAAGCTGTGACCTCGCCTTTGTCTTTGGTCTTCGCCATATCGCCGGGGGCCTGGAAAAGGTACTCCTGGAACTCCACAGAATACTCAGGCCTGGAGGGACTCTCTCCCTTGAGAAAACCAAAGGGCCTGAAACAGCGCTCATAGGTCCAGCGGAAAAGGCGGGTTTTATCTTTTCAGAAAAACACGGAAGGATCTTCCGATTCAAAAAAAGGGGATTGTCATGAATGCCATTACACGAAGGGGTTTTATCAAATCATCGGTGTCGATCGGCGCGACAGTGGCTCTCGGAAAATACCTCAGTCCCAAGGCCTTAGGACTTCCGGAACTGGTGAAACCGGCACACGCTGCTCAAGGGGCGGCCGCACGGGTTGTCCAGGTGGTAAGCGATGTGGACGCGCATTCCCAGTGCGGCATGAGAATACACATCAAAGGAAACAAGGTTATCGGCATTGCCGGAAATACCGGGGATCCTGAGAGCAAGGGACAGCTCACCATAAGGGACAAGCACATGAGAGAGATTCTCTATGCGCCTGATCGCATCAAGTATCCCATGAAGCGAATGGGTGCCCGGGGGGAAGGCAGGTGGAAAAGGATCTCCTGGGAAGAGGCATTAACCACCATTGCCAAAAAGCTGCACGAAATCAAAAAAGACTACGGTCCTGAGGCCATAGACTTTCACCATGGTCATTATCACAGCGGTGACATCCTCGGCGCCTATCTCTCAAGGCTCGCCAATCTCATCGGGACCCCCAATATCACCAACCCAAGCCATGTGTGCCATCTCCCGCGGGTCTTTTTGGAATTCAACTATGACCTTGGAGCAGTTGTTCCACCCGATGTGGCGCACACCGGGTGCCTGGTCTTGTGGGGTGGAAATCCCGAAGCCACCAACAAGCCTCAGGAGATAGCCATCAGAGAGGCCCGACACCGGGGAATGAAGCTTATTGTGATCGATCCCCGGAAGACCTCCTACGCACAAAAAGCCGATGTCCACGCTCAATTGCGGCCGGGCACCGATGGTGCCTTGGCCCTGGGTATGCTGCATGTCATAATCAAAGAAGGGCTCTACGATCACGAGTTTGTCGGGAAATGGACCACCGGATTTGACAAATTGGCGCATCACATTGAGCAGTATACCCCCGAGAGGGTCGAGGAGATCACCTGGGTCCCCGCGGACACGATCAGAAAAATAGCACGGATGTATGCCACCACCAAACCCGCTTGTATCAGCCCTCGAAACGCCCTTGACCAGCATACAAACGCATGGGTTGCGATCCGCGCAATCGATATCCTCATGGCGATCACCGGAAATCTGGATGTAAAGGGAGGGAATCTCATCATCATACCAATCGTGATGGCGCTTGAGGACATCAAGCTTTTCGACAAGCTGCCGCCGGAAACCGCGAAGAAAAAGCTGGGCGCAGACAAATGCCTCTACTCCAAGATGTCCAAGACATGGCCCTCAGCACACACGCCCTCCCTGTGGGATGCCATCCTTCATGAGAAACCGAAGCCAGTAAAAGCGATGATGGTGATGGCCTCGAATCCCCTGCTCACCTGTGCCAACTCCAACGTCGTGGAAAAGGCCCTTAACAAACTCGATTTCCTCGCCGTTGCCGACATCTTCATGACCTCGACGGCCAAACTCGCCGATATCGTGCTTCCCGCCTGCACCTTTTTGGAAAGAACCCGTTTTGTGACCTATGACACCCATGCCGACCACTCCTGGAACGTGCAATCCAGGATAGTGCTTAGTCCCAAGGCGGTTGAACCGCTGGAGGAATCGCGGTCGGATTGGAAAATCATCTGTGAGCTGGGAAAGAAAATGGGCTACAAGGAATATTTTCCGTGGAAAACAGAAGAAGAGGCCATTGATCACATGCTCAAGCCGCTCGGCCTCACCTGCGAAGAACTCAAAAAGCACCCTGACGGCGTCATTGTCCCCGTTCCCCCCTTCCTCTATACAAAGTTCAAAGGTTTCTTTGGCGGGATTGTACGGAAGGCCCTCAAGGTTACAACCTTCAAGAATTATCCGGACATGTACAGGAAATACAAAACAAAAGGATTCATGACACCATCTAAGAAAGTGGAGCTCTTCTCGAAGCGGTTGGAGAAGCTCGGATATGATCCCCTTCCGGTGTACCGGGAACCTGCTGAGAGCCCGGTGTCACGACCGGACATTGCCGGAAAATACCCGCTCATATTGATAGCCGGCTCGAAACTGGAGATGTACACACACTCCGAGATGCGCAATATTCCCGGGCTACGAAGCCTGTTTCCAGAAAATCTCCTGGAAATCAACCCACGGACCGCTGCAAAGCTTGGCATCACAGAAAGCGAGCTCGTGAGAATTTCCTCACCAAGAGGGAGCGTCACCTGCAAGGCTCATATAACAGATCGCATAGATCCAAGGGTGGTTCATCTTTGCCATGGATTTAAGGAGTGCAACTGCAACGTCTTGACCGACCATAAGGCATTTGATCCCATCACCGGTTCGACAGGGTTGAAATCGCTACTGTGCAGGGTAGAAAAAATTCAGAGTGATAAGACCTTGCTTTTTCAGGGAAAAAGCATAGAGAAAGTAGCCATGTGAGTCAAGAAAAAAGCGGCACAATATATGGTGGTCTCAAGCTTTTTGAGGGTTTTTAGGCCGGGAAGTCTTGTGTTGAATAGCAGGGCGTGGCAGGGAATAGCCTTTCGGAAATAGATGCCCATTTCACCCCCAAAAAGGGCAATATAGAGCCGATTTCATGGGATATTTTTAGCCTATTTGTTTTTATTACAGCGTGTTAGCTTGACGACCCGAGGCCAGACAAACGTATTATTTTGGGTGAAAAGGAGAGTCCGCGGCAGGATGTGGCCTATGCGTTTTTCTGGATGACCGGGATCAACTGTGCTATGGTGCGCAAGGCTGACAGCGAAGGCCTGTCCGCCTGTGAATGCAGGGCCACTTAACGAACCATTTTCTATCACCCAATCAGGAAAGGTAAGGTAATGCCGATCAATCTTGAGAAGTTCAAAGCCGCCTATGAGAAGTGGGTCGAGGAGAGCCTACCGGATTTTCGGGCGGGCAAAATGGAGGATGTCATCAAGAAGTACCCTTTCGTGGTTTCAGAGGACGTGCCCTGGACCGTCTTCAGAGGGCACCCCTCGGAGAAGACCATCGCTCTGGTCACCAGCGGAGGTCTCTACCTCAAGGACAGCCAGCCGGCCTTTGACGCCGAGTCGATCCACGGTGACCCGTCCTTTCGGGAAATCCCCAGGACCGTCCGTCCGGAAGATCTCGGGATCTCCCACCCCCACTACGATCATAGCCTGGCGGAGCAGGACGTCAACACCATCTTTCCCATTCAGCCCTTCATCGCACTGGAAAAGGAAGGGATCGTCGGAAAGATTGCCGATACCCATTACAGCTTCAGCTATGTCAACGACGTGGTGACGCTGCTCACCGAGTCGGTGCCGGCGGTCATCGCCCGGATGCGGTCCGAAGGGGTCGACACCCTGTTTCTGGTGCCGGTCTGACCCAAGTGCCATCAGACCGTGGGTCTGATTCAGCGGGCGGCTGAGGAAGCAGGAATCTCCACCATCTCCATGGGAAACATGGCCGATCGGATGGGCCACATCAGACCGCCCCGGGCTCTGCTGGTCAAATTCCCCCGCGGCAGCATGCTCGGCGAGCCCGGAAATGCAAAACGCCAGCGCCGTATTATCATGGATGCACTGGAAGCCCTTAGCACCATGACCGAACCCGGAACGATAAAGGAGCTAACCTACCGGTGGAAGAAACCGTGAAAAACGGGACAATCCTAACGTTCTGCGCCCGATCCAGTCTGTAACCTGTCCACTCCGGCAGGCCCTGTTCCTGCCGGAGTGGACCACCTTCGAGCCAGAAATTCATACCATTTCCTTTTTCATACCTCGATGGACGGTAATCCGAGTCCTTTCCGCTTTTGTTCGATATGACGTCGAATGAGGAGAGCCTCTTTTTCCGGGTCGGGTTCCACGACGAAACAGGCGCCCTCTGCCGGCCGGTCATGGTCGCCCGCTCCGGCAGATAGAGGAATCAAGGAGCTGTCAAGACAGGCAGATGGGAGGGCCTCGGATATGGAGAGGGAACATCCCAGGCTTTATGTCTCATCTCATCAGGTTAGGCCAAAACGGGACATCCTTCAATTCACCTCACCGATAAGAGGGGAATATTCAAGTCATAATGCGCCTCAATGATAAAAAAGAGAAGGAAGCCAGAGCGCAAGCTGCGGAAAGAGAAACAAAAGCCCCCATACGATGGCAAGGGAGATGAGAAACGGCGCCACGCCCTTGTATATCTGTCCCATGGGTTCTTTGGTGATGTTTTTGACGACGAAAACGCATACAGCCACAGGAGGAATGACCACGCCGATCATGAGAACAACTCCGAGCGATATGCCGAACCAGACCAGATCGAAGCCGAGGTGGATCACCACCGGATAGAATATGGGAGTGGCCAAAATCATGAAGGCAAGGTCATCGATGAAGGAGCCTCCTATCAGATACACGAAACCGATTAGCGTCAATATGAGGTAACGATTGAGGGGAAGCCCACCCACCCATTCTGCCGTGGCCTGAGGGATATTGGTAATGGCGATGAAGTGGCCGAGTACGGTGGAACCGATGATCAGCATGAGAATCATGCCTGTTGTCCGAAGGGCTTCATTGAGGGATGTGACGTAGCGCTTGAAACTCAGCCCCCCTTTGACTACAGCCAGAACAAGGATCGCAAAGGCGCCCACAGCCCCGGCCTCGGACGGAGTAAAAAAGCCGGTCATGATCCCGCCGACGACGACAACAAAAACAACCAATACCCAGGCAACCTCGGGAAGGGAGCGCATTCTTTCCTTCCAGGTTGACCGTTCCGCCATGGGGGCGTCTTGGGGCCTTTTCTTTGCCCATACAAAAATGATCCCGATGAAAAGGGCCGCGATGATCAATCCGGGAATCATGCCGGCAAGGAAAAGCTGCCCGATGGATTGTTCCGTCAGGACGCCGTAGATGATGAGCGTCACGCTGGGGGGGATGATGACGCCTAGGGTCCCCACCGTGGCGACAATTCCGGTCGAGAGCTTCCTGCTGTAGCCGAACCTGTCCATTTCAGGGATTGCAACGCTCGCAAAGGTCGCCGATGTGGCGGCTGAAGAGCCGCAAATGGCCTTGAAGCCGGTTGCCCCCAACACGGTGGCCATCGCGAGTCCGCCCGGAATATGGCCGATGAATTTGTGAGCCGAGTCATAAAGCCTCTCGGCGATTTTCGCGTTAAAGCCGATCTGCCCCATGAGGATGAAAAGAGGAAAGACCGTGTATCCATAGTTGGTGATCACCTCAAAGACGTCCCTGCCCAGAAGATTCATGGCGGCCTGAACGCCGTTGAGGTAGGCAAAACCGGCGAATCCCACCAGGGCCATGGCAAAGCCCAATTCGATGCCGGTCGCGAACAGGAGCAACAAGATAACAAGGCCTAGAATCCCTACTGTAATCTCATTCATTTGGTCTCTTCCAGATGTTTCTGATATCGAACGCGAAGACAAAGCACTCGATGAAGCAGCAGACACCCACGCCGTAGGCCACGGGGTAAAAGGGCAGTTGGATGGTGGGAGAAACCTCGCCGGAGAGGCGCAATTCGTTGGCGACAGAGAAGAGATTGTAGCCTATGAGCAGGAAGAGCGCGATGCAGAGTATCCGTGTAAAGGTCATCAACGCGGCCCGCGCTCTTCCTGACAGCACCTCGGTGAGAAACTCCATTTGAACGTGTCCATGATCCAGGGAAACCTTAGGAATGCTGAAACCGATCACCACGGCCAACAATATGCTCACTACCTCGTATGTGCCCAGAATAGGGTGTCCTCCCGCCCTCATGAGGATGTCGGCGACGGTCAAAAACATCATGACGGTCAGAGTCGCAGCGCTTACACTGTTGAGAACAGAACTCACCCGGGAAAGAACGCGAAACAAGCCTCTCATGGTTTCTCCTTATTAACCGACTTGCGTCGAAAAGGGGGATCAATCAAGATAGGGATTCGGAATCCCTTTCTCCTTCTCTACCGCCCTCCAGTGGCCGATGCGCTCCTTGATAAATTGCATCCAGCCATCCACTTCAGCCTCACTATGTCCCTTGGAGACCATGCTTTCCTTATACTGAGCAATGACCGGCTGCACGGCCTTCTTCCATCTCGCAATCTCGGAATCGCTGAGATTGATAATATCTCCTCCCTGTTTCAGAAACAGGTCCTTTCCCTCGAAGTCCATCTCGTTCCAGAGAGCGGCTTGTTTGTCTTTGGCCTCCATAGCCACTTCGGTCATGATCTTCTTGGCTTCAGGAGGCAGTTTCCCCCATTTTCTTTTGTTCATGACAAAATAGAAGCAGTAGGTCGTCCCCAGAGGCCACGATGCAGTTGTGTGCTTTATCACCTCTGCGAATTTCCAATACTTGAGCGGAGAAAGATCCACTGTGACTCCGTCGATCACGCCTCTTCTCAAGGCGTCGTAAGTGTCCGGCATCTGAATAGGAACCGGCGCCCCTCCCAGAGCCTTGATCACCTCGGCCATTTGCCCCGTGGCCCTGATCTTAAGACCAGCCAAATCCTCCATGGTCTTGACAGGCTTTTCGATGGTGTGAATGACCAGGGGAGGGGAAGAGGCAAAATATAGAACATGCACGTTATCCCACTCGGGAGGTTTGAATTTTTTATAGAAGTCATTGCTCACCTGGACCGCCACGTAGCCGCTGGGATAACCCTGGGGCAGATCCAACACCTCTGTCACGGGAAAGCGCCCTCTCGTATATGCAGTATGAGAAAAACCCATGTCGGCAATTCCCGTGGTGATTCCGACATACATTTTTACGGGCGACAGAAGTGTCCCGCCCGGATAGTAAGATATTTCTACTTTGCCGTTTGTGCGTTTTTTTACTTCGTCGCAAAACCACTGTGTAAGCAGGGACATCTTGTGCATAGGCGGGAGATAATTGGCCGCCTTTAGCTTGATGACTTCTTGGGCGTTTACAGGGGTGATGGTTGAAAACAAATAGACCAAAACGGAAAAGGACAACAAACTGATTTTTTTCATCTGGCGCCTCCTCTTTCAAGTTGGGTTGACGGGGAGTGGCTGGACTTGCAGAACATCTGTTTGGATAAGCAATTTTTCCCAAAAATTTCAATCGCCGTTGATTCTCAAACCACCTCCTTTCTGTAGTCTCAAAATTTGCGGCAGCGTGGACCTTGCGCGATCCATGTCCTAGAGTTTTATTTGTTCTCAATAGAGTGTGTTATCTGGCGAGGAGTAGAGGATAATCAGTCTGGATTGGTGTGTCAAGGGAAATTGGGGTGTCCCTCCCCCTCTCCGGCTGCGCATGCAGCAAGAATATGATTTGTGGTATACAGGGCAGCGGATGAAAATTGAGTTATTTGAATACGCAAGGTCGTGCCCCTATCCATATTCAACCTTTCCACTATCCACATCCCTCAGGATGGCAAAAGCCAGTGAGAGATTTCATCTCTTTGCCCTTGCAAAACCAAGCATTATATTCTAAATTTAGATATATTTTCATTAAGAACATCAACACTACAAGCAGAATCCAGCAGACTGTTCCCAACGCCTTCCGGAGGAACCCGATGATCAAAAATGCCGGTTTGCTATCCAAATTTGATGACAAGATGGCTCGGGATGAAAAATCCGATTACCTGTCATGCCTGTCGCTGTTTGAAGGCATGTGGCGGGAAGGGGTTCCCTTGGGAGTGCTGCCGTTGAAGGACCCGCTTGAGGGCATTGACGTGGATATCCGGATCGCGAGGATATTGAACCGTGTTTGATACCCTGATTGCGGGAATCGCAAAGACGTTCAGCAAGGCATCCCTTCCTTATATGATCATCGGCGGCCAGGCAGTTCTTCTTCACGGAACCCCCCGCATGACAAAGGATATCGATATCACTCTGGGCGTTGATATCGACTCACTGGAAACGGTAACGGCGGCCGTCGCCGCCGCCGGCCTCGAGGTCATCCCGGAAGATTTCAGGCCGTTTGTCAAAGAGACCTACGTCCTCCCCACCCGCGACGCTGCCGGCGGCATACGCGTGAATTTCATCTTTTCCTTTACACATTATGAACGACAAGCCATTGCCAGGGCCAAGGTTGTGTCGCTCCTGGAGACACCGGTGATGTTCGCAGCCGTGAAGGATATGGTCATACACAAGATATTCGCGAGCCCCCGGGACCTGGAGGATGTCCGTTCTATCCTTATCAAGAACTCCGATATTGATGTGCCTTATGTGAGAAACTGGATCGAGAAGTTTGACGAACCGGACCAAGAGAAAGGGCTGTTAAGGATATTTGAGGAGATCCTCAAAAAAACAAGAGATTCCCCATAGCACGGTGGCCGTTCTGAGAAGTGCAGGGGCGAATTATAGTGTGTAGTGCGTAGGGATTCATAAAAAGCTAAGAAACTTAGCAGACATTCCATGATGGGTTGGTATTGCGTCCATGCTCAGGCCAGCCGGATTAGATGCACCCGGCCACTTGCACCATGTCATCCTAAGAAGCCCACCTGGATGCGTCCGGACTCCTATCCCTCGTTCCGTGGGGATATCTTCCGTGTAATAGGTATTTAAAGTTGTCCCCATTTTTTTCTAACACCCTATCAAAGCCCTTTTTAAGCAGCATCATAATATCAAATTTTGGTGGCATCAGGAATTGCCTGCAGCTATACTCTATTTCAAGAAAACCAACCCAGCCCTTACAGGGAGTAAAGATTATGACGAAACAGATGATCATTTCGGTGATGTCCAAAGACAGACCGGGAATCATTGCGAATATTACCGGAGCCGTCTACAGGCTGGGAGGAGATGTCGCCGATCTGAACCAGACTGTGCTTTGCGGCTATCTCACCATGATCTTGAGTGCTTCCTTTGACCCTGAAGTCACCAAAGAAGATCTCGTTGCCGCCATATCCCATATCAAAACCGACTTTAAGTTCGAAGTATCCATCAAGGAAATTGATCCCGCAACGCATGATGAATGGACCGGAACGCCGGAGGAGACCTATATTCTGACCGTCCAGGGCCCGAACAAGGCGGGCATCGTTCACGGGATCAGCCAGTTCTGCTATGAACACAATATCAACATTTTTGATCTGGCTACCACCCTGAAAAGTGAACAGTACACCATGGCTCTGCAACTCGATCTGAAGAAATGCACCTGCACCCTTGAAACCCTGCAGAAAGAACTGGAGGAATACTCACGACAGAGTCATTTGACTGTAATGATCCAGCACAATGACATCTTTCAGGTAACCAACGAAGTCACGCTGCACTGATGCGTCGATCACTTTTTCGTCCCGGATTTTAACGGAACAGGAGAAACCATTACCATGTTACGCTCAGACCAGATTCTCGCCACCGTCGAAATGATTCAGAAGGAAAATCTCGATGTTCGTACGGTGACCATGGGCATCAGTCTCCTCGATTGCCGCTGTGGCAGCGTCGATGAGACTTGCAGGAAAATAAAGGACAAAATATGCGTCTATGCGGGGAACTTCGTCGCCACCTGCGATGACATGGGAAAAAAGTATGGGATTCCGGTGGTGAACAAACGCATTGCCGTATCGCCTATCGCCTTTGTCGGGGCCGGTTTTCACCGGGCGGATTTTACACGCATCGCCCGGACCCTCGACCAGGCAGCTACGGCGGTCGGCATCGATATCCTTGGCGGTTTTTCCGCCCAGGTGGAAAAAGGCATGACGGAAACCGACCGGGAATTCATTGCTGCGATCCCGGAGGCATTGACCCTGACCGACAAGGTCTGCTCGTCTGTGAATATTGCCACCACCCAGAAGGGCATCAATATGTACGCAGTGGCAATGATGGGAAAAACCGTCAAGGAACTTGCAGATAACACCGCCGACCAGGACGGCTTCGGCGCAGCCAAGTTTGTCGTTTTCTGTAATCAGCCCGGGGATAACCCTTTCATGGCAGGAGCCATCCACGGTCTCGAGGAGGCCGACGCCGTCCTCAATGTGGGTGTCAGTGGACCGGGTGTCATTGCCCGGGCCTTGGAGCGCTTTATCCGGAAGCATCCAAAACCCCGAACCCTGCAGTTGGACAAACTTGCAGAGGAGATCAAACAGACCACCTTTCGGGTGACCCGCTGCGGAGAACTCATCGGACGCGCAGTCTCAAAATCCCTTGGCATCGAATTCGGTGTGGTGGACCTTTCCCTGGCTCCGACCCCCACCATCGGCGACAGTGTCGGTGAAATATTCAAAATACTGGGTGTCGATGCCGTCGGGGCACCGGGCTCCACCGCCATTCTCGCCATGCTCAATGACGCCGTGAAAAAGGGAGGGATATTTGCCAGCAAGACGGTAGGCGGGCTCAGCGGCGCCTTTATCCCGGTAATGGAAGATGCCGTACTTGCAGAGGCGGTTGGCGATGGTTCCCTCTGTCTTGAAAAACTCGAGGCCATGACCTGCGTCTGTTCCGTCGGCATCGATATGGTGGCGATTCCGGGATCAGTGGATGCGGATACCATTGCCGCCATCATCGCCGATGAGATGGCCCTCGGCGTCATGAATGCGAAAACCACAGCAGTACGCCTCATCCCGGTGCCCGGTAAGGAAGAGGGAGACCACGTCAACTTCGGTGGGCTGTTTGGTGCAAGCCCGATAATGCCTGTTAGAAACGTTGGGAAATCGAGCCGCTTCATCGCTTGGGGAGGCAGAATGCCGGCACCCGTTCACAGCTTTAGAAACTGAATACGCAGTGGAATGTGGAAAACGCCGAGCAGAACAATTGAGAAGGCCTTTGAGATAACCGTGTCTGTGAATGTGACATGTGAAATGATATGAGCGAAGGAGGTATGCACAATGTCAACCCTGCGGGATGAAGTGATGATAAACGGTATGCGGCTCCGCAACAGGATCGCCTTACCGCCCTTGACCACGAACTACGGCGGACCAAAAGGAATGGTCACGGACAAGATCATTCGTTTCTATGAAAGACGTTCCATGGATGTCGGGCTTGTCATTGTAGAGGCCACCGCTGTGCGCTCTGATGGTCGCCTTGTTCCGGACAGTCTGGGACTATGGGATGATGGACAGATCCCCGGTATGGCGCGCCTTGCTGATTCCATCAAAAAGCAGGGTGCGGCGGCAGTCGTGCAGATCAGCCATGCCGGGGCTTGCTGTGTACCGAGCGACGGGGAAATGCAGGGGGCCACACCGTCAGGATTTGCCTTCAACCCTGATATCGCCCCCATCATTATGAGTCCTTCACAGATTGATCAGATGGTTGCTGACTTCGTGGGTGCAGCGGATCGAGCAGCAAAGGCCGGATTCGATGGCGTGGAAATTCACGGCGCCCATTTCTATTTGATCAGCCAATTTCTGTCGCCGCTCACGAATCAGCGGGATGACCGGTACGGGGGTGATGCCCGCGGAAGGGCCACTTTCGCCCTTGAAGTCGTCCGGACTGTCAGAGAAAAACTCGGGAAGGATTATCCCATTCTCTTCCGTCTCAATGCCGTGGAAAAAGTCGAGGGTGGGCAGACATTGGAGGATGCGCTAACAGTGAGCCGCCTGCTGGCCGACGCGGGTGTGGATGCCCTGGATGTCTCCCTAATCGCCCAGAGTTCCTGGAAAGAAGTTGGCGGCCGTCAATTCCTTGCTGCCAGCTCCGCCCTTTCAAAGAAACAACAGGCGGGTGCGAACGTGGCGCTTGCCGCGGCGGTAAAGGAGGCGGCAGGCCTGCCCGTGATTGCGGTCGGCAAACTTGGGGAGGAGAACATAGCCGAAGAAGCCGTGCGGGAAACGCCCGTCGATGTGGTCGCCATCGGACGCCAGATGATTGCCGATCCCGATACGGTGGGGAAGATCTTCTCCGGAAAGGAAAGCGAAATTGCCCGCTGTGATGAGTGCATGACCTGCTTCGCCACTATCGGTCGGGGCAATCCTGTGGGCTGCAAAGTGAACAAGAACCTTCCCGAATAACAGCATCCTGGCCAGTGTAATGGAGGAGAGAATGATGAAAATCAATCCGGACTTATTTTCTCCTTGTGGCCTTTATTGTGGAGTCTGTGCCATCTATATTGCAGATCGTGATAATAACCGGAAATTCAAGGAAAGGTTAGTGGGTCTTTACAAGGGAGGAGTTTTCGGAAAGGGCACGCTTCCTAATAGTGAGAACTTAACAACAAAGGATATTCAATGTTGCGGCTGCCTGTCAGATGAACGGTTCATGCATTGCCAACAGTGTGAAATCAGGGCCTGCACAAGAGAGAAGGGTTACACCGGATGTCATCAATGCGATGAATTTCCCTGTCAATATATTGAAAATTTTTCCATGGCTGTTGGGAAAAAGGTGATTTTACGGGCTGTCCCATATAGACGAAAAGTCGGTACGGAAAAATGGATTCAAGATGAAGAAGCCCGGTATTATTGTCCTGAATGCGGCAACAAGGTTTTCCGGGGCGTTGTAAAATGTAACCGGTGTAAAGTCGAGTTGGATCTGGATTAGCTCTTCTACTCCGGATAGTGCCCATCCACAAATACATTCTGGGCACTGCTGAGTTTCCAATCCGGAAATGAGAAGTTTTTCGCAAGGTCTAGGAAATCGAGCGTCCTCACGACAGTGCTATCATTTTCAGGAAACCGTGGAGAAGGAAACATACCATGGCCGCAGACCTCGTCAGGAAATACGCCTCGACTGAATGATCCGAAATAGCGGGAGGGTTAGATTCATGGAAATCAGTTCCACTATCCTGGGTGCAGAAATCGCCGGCAGGGAAACGACGGTTTCGTGGCGCAGGACGACCAATTTTGCCGCATCTATTGGGGACGGAAATGTCCGGTATTTTGACGATACAAGGGAAAAAGGCCTGGTTGCTCCTCCCATGTTTGCCGTGGCCCAGACCTGGCCCCTTTCCGTTGAGCTGGGCACGCGGCTTCAAGTGGATGCTTTCCCTTCGGAAGTACTCATGACCCAGGTCCACTATTCGGAACATCTCCGGTTTCACCGTCTTGTTCGACCCGGCGACCGTCTTAAAATCACAGGCAAAGTCGCCACCGTTTTGTCTCATCGCTCCGGAACCCACTTTATCGTCCGTTATGATGCCACGGATGCGAAGGGAGAAAAGGTCTTTACGGAGCATTCCGGGGCCATGCTGCGCGGTGTGACCTGTGTTGACGGAGACAGGGCCGATGATCTGCCCCGGATTCCCCACAACCGGGGTAATACCGATCCGGCATCTCCAGTGTGGGAAGCCCCCATTTCCGTCACCCCTTTTCTGCCTTATGTGTATGATGGATGTACCGATATCGTCTTTCCCATTCACACCTCACCTCGATTTGCAAGACAGGTAGGGCTTCCGGGAATCATTGTGCAGGGAACGGCCACTTTGGCCCTGGCCGCCCGGGAAATCGTGGACCGTGAAGCGGGAGGAGATCCAGGCCGGCTCAAGGCCTTGGGCTGCCGGTTTTCAGGCATGGTGCTTCCTGGTTCCGAGATCCGCGTCCGTCTTTTGACAAAAGATGTGAAAGAGACCGGGCACCTCTTTTTTGAGGTGATCAACGCTGAAGGCCAAAGGGCCATCAGCCAAGGCTATGCAGACTTGATGACTTCGTAAAAAGCTGGTTTATGCCGCGAGCGGCAGCCTATGAGCTGTGAAGAGGAGCCGAACCTGAGACTCTTTTTCAGACCCTTTCTAAACACTTCGGAGGGGATGGACGCCGATTTGGGGTTTAGCATATATTCATAGAAGCGCGTAGAGTTTGGGCGGATTAAACCCCAAATAGCCGTCC
>JBAPTR010000257.1:0-3862 GCA_049282265.1 Desulfatiglandaceae bacterium
ATATGCCAGGAATGCAAGCTCCCCGACCCTCTAAGCCCTCAGATCCTGAAACGGCTTCCCTCATATATACCAAGAGAAAAAGAAGCTACTTTCTGGAAAGGTGCAGGTTGCGAAGCCTGCCAGTACACGGGCTATTCGGGTCGCTTGGGCCTATTTGAAATCCTTGTGCTAACCCCCTCCCTCAGAGAGATCATAGCACCGAATGTTTCATCTGTTACATTGAAAAAAGTGGCCGAAGAGGAGGGTTTTCAAAGCATGCCCATGGATGGCATAAGAAAGGCTCTACAAGGCCTGACCACCATCGAGGAGGTCTTTCGTGTGGCCCCGCCGGAGGTCGCAGAGGTCCACAAGGGGCAAATTGTGGAGACTTCTGTTGCAAAGGAGATCGGACCCGAAGAAAGTTTGCCCGAGGTGCCTATGCCCTCGATAGGCGCAGTAAGACCCAAGAAGATCCTTGTGGCTGATGATAATCAAATTATTCTCAAGGTTCTCTGCAATATTCTGGAATCCGAAGGTTACCTTGTCATTACCGCTGAGAATGGGTTAGATGCACTGAAGCTGGCCATACTGGAAAAGCCCGATCTTATAGTCACCGATTATCTCATGCCCAAGATGGATGGCATGATACTTATAAAAAAACTTAGGTCCCAATTAGCTACACGCTACATTCCCATTATAATGCTTACAGCAAAGGATCAAGAAGATAGTGAGGTGGAGGTAATTGATGCAGGAGCTGATGATTACCTTGTAAAACCTGTCAATCCAAAAGGGTTCCTGTCAAGAATAAAAAGGCTCCTTAATAGGCCGGGAACCGCGGAAATGTGAAAGATAGGAGGATTCCGATGAAATGTTCGTACCATCCGGATAAAGATGCCATAGCCCGGTGTTCACAGTGCAACAAGCCGCTTTGTGATGAATGCGCTATACCTGAAGGGGGCAAATCTTTCATATGCAGCAGATGCGCCGCGCTGATGGCGGCCCGGGATGCGGTCGAGGGTATAGACCGGCGTGTTGAGAAAAGAGAGAGCAAAAAACAGGAACAGGAAGCTAAGAAAAAGAAGAAGAACAAGATGTGGGTCGTATGTCAATGTGTGATCCTTGCAGCCTGTATAGTCATTATCGCCATACAGGTTCCGAGATTGATGTCCAGCTTTGAAGAAAAAAAGCCCATCAGGCAGGGCACATATGCCACGAATAAAAATACCGACAAATGCGTCAGGAACCTCTGGCACATTGCAAGGCTCCTTCAGGAGGGAAAACAGCCGGGAACGGACTTGGTCTGCCCGGAGACCGGAAGTGCCTATGTGGTTGCAACCAATGAGGATGACACCATTGTGAGATGTCCGAATCCCGGGGCCCACGGGTTCTCCGAGATCAGGGTGAGCATGAAGCACCCGGTGCCGGAGGTGATAAAATGAAGAAATCACGATCCAGTCTCAATTACTCAGCCGGATTTACACTCATAGAGTTATTGATGGTTTTCATTATCATAGGGGCTCTGGCATCGATAGCTATCCCCCACTATGCGGTTTACAGGGAAAAGGCTCTGGAATCCCAATGCAAGGCCAACAGGTATCATATTGAAATGGAGGAGTATGCCTATTTTGCGGAGAAGAATAAACCGAATCTGAAAATCGATAACAAATATTCTTGTCCGTCCGGTGGGATATATGCATGGCTTGTTATGGACCCGTTAGACCCTAATTATCCCCAGGTCGGTTGTTCCCGGCATTTTACGGGTTCAGTACCCATAGAGGAAGCATCTACGGAAGAACCATCCACAACACCGGAGACGCCAACCGAAGAAACACCTGAGGCACCGGCACCGCCCGTAGAGGATATATCACCGGTTGATTTAATAAAAGGTCTAATTGATTCTACGGTTAATCTGAATTTATCAAATAACATTAAAAACAGTCTATTATCAAGTTTAAAACAGGCAATAGATTCCATTGAAAAGGAAAAAACAAGTCAGGCAATTAAAGATGTAGATAAATTTATTGAGACAGTAAATAAAAACAAAGAGAAGAAGATAAAATCCGAGGAAGCAGATGTATTAATTGCAGAAGGGAATAAGATATTAAATCTATTAGAATAATGGGGCTCCCGAGAAAATTTATTATGATGCGCAGCCGAGAGTCGAATCCGATGTGAAAAACAAGCTGCCTGTTATGACTGATGTCCAGGCGGTGGTTGGAAGGGCAATTCTTGATGAATATGGGCCCGCCGGTGTTCTGATCAATGTATAGTGGACCCCCTTTCTTTTTTCTCTACCTTAGCATGTTGTCCCATTTTTGGGGTCCACTATATACAGTCATTTATGATGCTCCTTACACAAACACCAGAGGAATGATAAAGGTTGCGTTGATTCCTCAACTTCTAAAACAATTAAGGCTGTATCCCAGAGGAAACATAAACGATTGGGATGATAAAGGGGCAAAACGGTTTCCAGAAGAGCACACCAAAATCCCCACCGGCAACATCGCTTACCGTCAATGGAAACCGAAAGCCAGAGGTTTTTGGAATGAATATATTTGCCACGATTTCTCTGTTTAGCTGGTTGTTTTGCCTCTTTGTGGGCAGCTTTGTCTTTTTCCAGAGTAGTAAAAAACAGTTGCACAAAGTCTTTATGCTGCTGTGTCTGTTCAATGCATACTGGGGATTTACCGAATTTATGTACCGACAAGCGGGTGATCCGGGGATTGCCTTTTTTTGGGTCAAGGCGCAAGCTTTCTGTCCCATCACTGTGGCGGCGGCGGTTCATTTTGCGATGGTATTTACAGGAAGATCCAAAGTATTTCAGAAGCGGTGGCCGTGGGCCGTATTATACGGGCCCCCGCTGATAATTTCGATCATTTCTCTATTCACTGACCAAATTGTTATCGGGGTAACGAAGACCTACTGGGGGTATACACCTGTGCCGGCAGGCAGTTATTTTCAGAACCTCATCCAAACGACATATCTCATTGGGATGTCAGTATTATCGATCATAATATCATTTTCTTACTTTTTGCGTGTGGATGATCACAAGGAAAAAAGGCGGGCCCTGCATGTCGCTTTAGGGTGTTTCGTGCCCTTTTTCCTGGGCATCATGACCCAGACCATATTACCAAATCTCAATATCCGGACTCCGGAATTAATAGCATTCGGCGCCGCCTTGCAGGAATTATTCCTCGGGTACGCCATTTGGAAGTATGATCTGTTCTCTCTCAATCCGGTAACAGCGGCCAATAACATTGTCTCGACCATGTCGGATCTCTTGATCCTTGCGAGTCCGAACGGTCGTATTGTGATGACCAATCAGGCAGTCACAAAAGCATTGGGATTTCGTGAAGAAGACCTCGTACACACGCAGTTAACAACTATTATGTCCGGGGATGTAATCAGGATTTTTTCCAAGGAAGCGGAAATCCATGACGGGATTCAAATTGGGGCGCGATCCGAAGGGACCACAGGGATTGATCACTCGGAAGCAACATTGATCGCAAGAGACGGGACAAAGATCCCGACGAGTGTTGCAGTTTCCATCCTGAAGGAGATAGACGGCAGCCAGGCCGGGTACGTCGTTATTGCCCGTGACATTACCTCACAGAAGCAGGCTGAGAAAGAACTACAAAAAGCCAAGGCAGATGCCGAGGCCGCAAACCGTTTCAAAAGCGAGTTCCTTGCCAACATGAGCCACGAGATCCGCACTCCCATGAACGGGATCATCGGCATGACTGAACTGGTCTTGAACACCGACCTGACCGGAGAGCAGCGGAAATATCTGGAAATGGCAAAGATGTCGGCAGATTCGCTCCTGGCACTGATCAATGACATCCTGGATTTCTCCAAAATCGAAGCCGGGAAAATGGAGCTGGAA
>JBAPTR010000258.1:0-3661 GCA_049282265.1 Desulfatiglandaceae bacterium
CTTCCATATTAATCAATAACTTAATCGCACTCTTAAATACATCCTCCGCGGATAAATTCGCTTCCTTTATCCGTTTTGAAATTGGCTCTCATGAAAACCAATTTCCTTCCACTGGATAATTTCCCTCAACCTTTCCGAGATCCCCGACTCACCAATGTCCTTCGAGATGAAGGTCCCACTGGCTGTTCCTTCTTTTGACGTTTATAAGCCCTGCGTTCTTCAGGGTGACACGGCTCGTGTTGAAGATTTCCGCAAGTTCCCTTTCTGCAGGAAGCCTCTCGCCGGGAAGGATCTTCTTTTCGAAGATGGCTTTCTTGAGTTGAGCCGCAACTTTTTCATGGGCCTGGCAACCGTCCGCCACAGACTGGAAGAGCAGGGTCCCCAATTTTTCCCTGGTTGTCCTGGTTCCCACTTCGCCCCGGCACCTCATGTTGATGGATCCTTTGCCGAACGCGCTCCAGGGGCACTATGACACCCCGCTGGAAATCATTCCTATTGGTGAAACGTCATCTATCCCTGAACGGCTCGGCCATGCCCTCGTTTTTCCAAATCACCATATCCTTCCTTCCACGCCTTCTCAGTTCTATAGCCCCTGAAGGGCAGATCCCCACACAAAACCCGCAACTCCAGCACTTGCTTTCATCCACCCGGATCCTGGATTTTCCGTCACGGATTTCAAACACGTCATAGATGCAGGTCTTTTCACAGAGCCCGCAGCGGGTACATTTCCCATCTTCGATGATCGGGACATAGGGGGCGTCCGGAGGCAAAGTAAAGGGATAGGGCTCCTTATCAGTCAAGGCGCCGGACGACCTTATGAGGGGGAAAACCCGCCCGCGGAAGGCGTCGATGGAAGGATAGCCTTTTCTCCGCATCCAATTGGTGAGGCCTTCATGGATCTTATCCAGGAGTTCGGCACCGTGAAAATACATGGCCGATCCCACGCCGACCAGGGGGCAACCGCAAAGGAGGTATTGAAGGGCGTCACTCCAATCATATACGCCCCCTACGCCGATGATGGGGATGTCCACGACTCTTCTCATTCTTACGACCCTTGCGAGGGAGTAAGGCAAAAAGGCCCTACCCAATACGTAGCCGCCTATTGAGGGGGCGCCGAAGGGAACCTGGTTCTCCACATCTATAATAATGCCGCTAGGAGCATTATGGGCTGTGATAAAATCGAGCCCGGCCTCGGCCCACGATTCCACCAGACTTTCCAGCGGTTCCAGGGTAGGGCTGAGCTTCAACCCCACGGGAATGGGGACCTCCTCTTTGATCCGGCGGATAATTTGGGTGGAGATATCGGAGCGCTTGGCAAATACCGCCACCGCGGAGGGAGACGAAAAATTCAGTTCCAACATATCTGCCCCGGCCTCTTCAAGGGTCCTGGCGGTCTGCATCCAGGAAGCCGTATCCAAAGGGTCCTCAAAATAGCTGGCTATCAGTTTCAATGAGGCGCCATGGCAGATTTCGGCTGATCTGAACAACAATTCAATGAATTCAGGTGGGTCCAGTACATGAGGAGCAGCCAGGGAAAGCAGACAGGGTCCCTCTCGGTAGCCTTTCCCAAAAGTCCTGAGGGGGAATTGGTACGGACGCACCCGGATTCTGTGCCTCGGACTTGTGGTAAAGGTTTTGGTAACCATTCCTCCGATATTCCTTTGGGCCAAGTCTTTTATCAGGGAGAGCTGCGAGGTATATTCAGAGGACGAGACCAGAACGGGGCTCTTGAATCTTAATCCGGCGACCTCTATGGCTGTGTCGAGATGTGGAGACAAGAAAAATCCTCCAACAAACGGTTTCGGAAAAATCGGAACAAGATCCTTAACCGGCATTTGGACTTTTTATATGGTTAGTAAGTATTTACTCGTATTATCAATATAATACATAGCGCATTAATTCATTGCGCATAGTTTGCGTACGACTTCGCGACCAGATCTCCATTCATTGAACTTTGATTCAACAGACTCAACCACATTCTGGAGGATAGGAAAGTACCGATTGTGCAGGCAAAGCCTTCGTGTCAATTTCCAGAGCCTCTCAATCGGATTCAAGTCAGGGCTGTAAGGCGGCAGAAAATCTAACGCAAATCTAGTGTTCCGTAACAGAAATAGTTTTACATAATCTTTCAAGTTTTTCGAAGATTGATTCCGCTGTCGCAGTCCATACAAAAGGTTTTGAATTTCGGTTGTGGTTTTTAACAAACAAATCGATTTTTTCAGCGAGCTCCTTGGTGCTCCGAAAAGATCCCCTGCGAATTGCCTTTCGGGTGATTATCCCAAACCATGTTTCGACCTGATTGAGCCAGGAGGAATAGGTGGGGGTGAAATGGACATGATACCTGGGTTTCCTTGCAAACCAAGAACGAACCCTCTCATGCTTGTGGGTTGCATAGTTGTCCATGATAATATGCACGTCCAGTCCCGGAGGCACATTGGCGTCAATATGGCGGAGAAACTGTAAAAGCTCCTGATGACGATGCCGCTTCTTGGGCTGGGCCAAAACACCTCCCGTTGCAACATCCAGGGCAGCAAAAAGGGTCAGCGTCCCGTGGCGGAGATAATCATGGGTGTAACCTTCAGCATAACCAAAACCAAGTGGAAGAGTCGGTTGAGATCGTTCAAGGGCTTGGCACTGGCTTTTCTCATCCACACAAAGCACCAAGGCATTTTCAGTAATGACAACTACACGGCGGCCGCTCCGAGAACGGACTTTCCGAAGGTTTTTAAGGAACGTATGGAATGTCACGGCGTTGAACCTTCCCTCCTCTCTCTGCAAAACCAATTTCCCGTCGCGCAGCCGTACAGCACCAAAGTAGCCCCCGCTCTTTCGTGTGGGATGGTGCAACAACACAGGGTCCTTCTCCTCCGGGGGTACCCACATCAGGCAGCGCGATCCATATCGCTGAAAATGGACTTCATCGGTCGACCGGAGATCGATTCCTTGACCCACCACGAGCTTTCGAAGTCCTTTTATATGCCTCCTGAACTTCAGGACTGGCTCGGCCAATGAAAGGTCGCGGTTTGCCCAGGCGAAAACCAAAGGATTTGAATATGTATTGGCACTGGCGAACCCCCAAGGTCACCCCATACCGCTTCTTGATGAACTCGGCCAGCCCTTTGCCATCCCACAGACCTCTTGCGATCCCTACAGACTCAGGATCTTGTCGCAGAACAGACCCGATTTCCTCCATCTGTTCATCGCTCAGTCGACGGGGACGGCCAACTCATTCTCTTTCAACAAGACCGGCCAAACCTCTCTCTTCGAAGCGATGGACCAAATATTCAACTGTTCTGGGCGAATCCCTCAGAAGACGGCTGACCTCCGGACAGCTCATCCCTTGGGCCACCACCAATACACCATGGAGGCGGTGGTCATATCGTAACTCCTTTGAACGATGGATTTCATCCTGCGATCCGAGTACAACAGTCGATGCATCCGTGACGGTAAAGGGTTTCATGAAAATAGATGATCACAAAGTCGCTCCATGCGCGATTATGTTTTGCGTCATGTATAACCAGATTCACGATATGACTATCCAGAAAACCAAACCAGAATCTTAACATGTTATTAGTGAATGTTTAAAGTATTAATATATTTGGTTTGATGCCCTGTCAACCCTTTTCTTAATTTTTATGTTTCGCAGCAGCATTTTCTGAAT
>JBAPTR010000259.1:0-2553 GCA_049282265.1 Desulfatiglandaceae bacterium
ACCCCCTTGACGCTTCGTGTGATTTCAACCGCTTTATCGACGGCCTTTTGAGAATTGACAAAGCCGTTCAGTTGAACGGTGCCCTTGTAGGTTTTCACCCCGATCTGGAACGACTTGAGAAAATCATCAGCTGCAAGCAGAGATTTGACCTTGGTCGTAATGACCGAATCGTCAACGTATTGACCTGTGCTTTCCTGTTTGGATGTCGATGCACAGGCCGCAAAGGTGACGATGAACGCAAAAAGGATCAAATAGCCGACAATCCTACTTCTCTTTTTCATAGCGTTTACTCCTCCGTGTAAATTTGTTTGTGACATGGTTGAATACTAGGCCTTTTCTTCTGACGTAAGATCCCGCAAAATCTTTCTAGACCTGCTGGCTACCTCCTTTCCGTAAACACCTCACCTTGTTTGGCAAGGACCTAAATGGTTACACTCGTCTTCGTCCTTGAATAACCTGGATCAGCACCACGACGATGGCGATGACCAGAAGGATATGAATGACTCCGCCCATCGTGTGGCCGGTCACCAATCCCACCGCCCACAGCACTAAGAGAATCACAAATAGGGTCCAAAGCATGTTCGCCTCCTTTCCTGTGTTCCAAGGCGGCACAGGATACGCCGCTCTCCCTACTTCCCCAAAACCTCCTTGACTCTCTCAACCGAACAACCTTCATCGGCCAGCTCCACTGAAAGAAGCTCACCACTGCAGTTTTCGTCATCAATCACCAAGATTTTCGTCATGCTTGCTTCTCTTTTTAGTGTGATCGCCTGTTTTGAAAGTGCCCGGGAAGAGAAGTCTCTTGCCTGGCCTGACTTTCTCATGAAATTGGTGAGAAGATCGGGCTTGATTCCGTGCGTCCACCACCTCTCCCGGGGATTCACTGCCGGTTTTAAGACGGATTTCCTCCTTGGCCTCAGGAAACGTCATCCTGAGCCAGGAAATTAGCAGCTCATTTTCCACGGGATCTTTGATCAACCTTGCCATTTGCTTTCCTCCCTGACATCCGACTATTCAATTACCTGGAGAAAACTCCGTTTTTTCGCCTTGGAAGAAACCGCGTTCAAAATGGTGCGTATTGCCGACACATTGTGCCCCTGTTTTCCAATGACTTTTCCGAAATCCTCTTTGGAGACCCTCAATTCATAGATGAGAGTCTGATCTCCCTTCAGTTCATCGATTACCACCTGCTCAGGATGGTCCACCAATGCCTTTACTATCTGAGTGACCAATGTTTTCATTGTTCCGCCCCTTTCCAGACACCACAATCACACATATGAGTAGAAATTTCGCCACATCCGCGCCCGCCTTACCAAATCACTTCCCGGGACAGACTGTAGTAGGGGACCGTCCCCTCATTCCCATAGAATATCTCCTCCCTCGGTTCTTCGGTTGACACGTATTTGCATTTCCCGCACCTCCAGACATCCCATGATTCCCTGACGGCATAATCCAGGCATGCCCGATAGTGGGGACAGTACACATTCCTTCTTCCGCGTTCCGCTATGGGTTTCTTTCTAATCTCCATTTTCAACCCTCCTTCCATCCCACCTGCTTATCCGGCGCCGATTTCAATTCCATTCAGCAGGTTCAAATCCATCAGGAGACCGGGTTTGTCCAAGAACTTTTGTACCGTATCTTTGAGAGCTGACAGAGCAAAAGGCTTGTGCATGACAACATCAAAGGGGTCTTTCCCCCCAACCTCTCCAAATCCGCCTCCCGTTATCAAGACCACAGGTATATGGGGTGATCTCTCCTTGATGTAAGAGGCAAAGGTCAATCCGTCCACCTCAGGCATATCCAGATCCGTAATCACGAGGTTGAATGCACTATCGAGAAAGACGCTCATCCCTTCCTTGCCGTTGCCGGCCGAACGTACCTCATATCCAAAGTGTGTAAGGAACTGTGAAACGATGTCTCGTATTTCTTTATCATCGTCCACGAGCAGTATGCGATCTTTGCCATTTTCAAGACACCCCATCACGTACCTTCATCAACGCAGGTTGACTGTTTGGATCTATTCCTGGCCTCGTCAAGTTTTCGCGAATCTTCTGCTTGAGTTGGTCTGTGTCCGGATCTTTGATCACATAGCCGTCTGCATGGGCCAGCCGGGGGTCGCTTACAAAGTCTTCATAGGCACTCACGATAAGGACGGGCAGAGAAGGGGCATACTTCTTTATTTTGTCCAGCAGGTCCCACCCTTCGAACCCTTGCAGATACAGGTCCAGGAGGACCATGTCCGGTCTGGAGTCCTCTATAAGACTCATGACGCAGTCGGCATCCCCCACACATGTAATGTGGTGCCCCTCGTCCGCCAATTCCTTTTTGAGCAGTTCACCAGGGAAAGGTTGATCATCAACAACCAGAATATTGGCCATGTTTTTCCTCCTGGAACGTGTTTTGAGACCGATCTTCCCGATCTTCGGACTCGAGAGTCTCTGCATCGATCACAATGTGAATCTCACATTCTGGAAAGTACCGGTTCAGCAGAAAGATCAGAAGCGGGGCCGGCTCAGCATGAACTGTTCTAATCACTATTTTCTCCAAGATCGT
>JBAPTR010000260.1:0-7057 GCA_049282265.1 Desulfatiglandaceae bacterium
CATTGGTCATACCTTTCTTTTCAATTGATTATTGCTTTAACCCACAGTTTTATTATCGGGTGAATCCGATTTGCAGAACCATCCCGCTATTTTTCGCGCACAGAAACATTGGCTCCGGCAACGCCCCTGACTCCCAACTGCACAATCGGGGAGGCATGATCACCTGGCGACATGCTTTCGCGGACCGTTTCGACTGAACCGATCATCACCTGCAGTGCAATGTAGATCAAATCCACATTGGCAACGGAAATCACCACTTCACCGAAAATAACGGCGCCTTTGTTGAGAATGCGATCGAGGGTCTCGCAAAGAGAGATATGTTCCGTTTCCTCGATGGAAAAATCAGCCATAATTTTTTCTTCCCTCAATCCCCAATCCCCAATCTCCAGTCAACAATCGCCAATCATACAACGCTTCACCCAGCCATTCGATTCGCTGCATGCCCCGCATTTCCCCCATGTAATGGACCAGGACCTGCGACTTTTCGGGAAAGGTTCGCTCAAACTTTTTTCTGATGTGCTCCTCGTTCCGGTAAAGAGCCGAGCAAAAGCCGCATTCAGTGACCGGTGTGGCAAGATTGAGAAAAAGCGCCGGCACATTTATCCCCATTCGCCGGCAAACAGCCACCAGCTCCGTTGTCTCCTGAAATGCCATCTCCGACAGTATGGTCACCGCATATAGCGCCGACCGGTCGGAATCCTTCAACAGGGCACGCAGGCGCTTGAGGTCCTTTGATATCCGGATCATTTGCTGCGAGATTCCGGGAAGTCGAAAAACGCGCTTGTACTTCAGAAACAGATTGAAAAACATCTTAAGCCACTGCTGAATGAGTTGGGGAGTTTCCAAAAGCCGCATCAGGTGCCCCGTCGGCGCCGAATCGAGCACGAAGAGCTGGTACCGATCCTCGGCGAGGAAACCCATGGCCAAGGTGAGGGCCATCACTTCATCCAGGCCGGGGGGAGAAAGATCCATGACACGTTCCATCACTTCGCGATCAAATGTCAGGTCCAGATCGGGCGAGAGGGCGACAAAAAACTTCGCCAGCTCTGCCGCATACTTTTTTTTCAAGCCATCGAACTCTGCCTGTGCATCGATTTCCATGGCTGTCAGTCCGGGACAAAGCTCTGTCGGCTCCGGTCCGATCCGTTTTCCAAGACAGTCCGACAGGGAATGGGCCGGATCCGTAGAGAATAGAAAAACCCCCTTATCCGGAAATGTTCGCGCCATCCTGACGGCCGTGGCACAGGCCAGGGTGGTCTTTCCAACTCCCCCCTTCCCGGCAAAAACCAGCAGTTTCTTTTCAGGGACTGGCAGTTTGGATTGCTGATTGGCGATTGCCGATTGTTGATTTTGGATTGCCTGCCCAGTTGAATCTTTAGGATATTCAACCTGGGTTGATTTTGGATTTTTCAATGGAAACAATCCCTCCCAGAATACCTCGAGAGGGGCTGGACCGCAAATTTCTTCCAGGTATTGGGGAACTCCCCATAGGGAATAAGCGGATATTTTTTCCTCAAGTTGACCGAACTCTTCCCGCTGTCGGATGTGCCGGTCCGAACAAACCAAACAAACACTTTCCGGATAAAGCCGGTTCACCACGATATCGGTGACCGGTATCTTTGATTGTTTCAATCCCTCCAACAGCCTCAACGTCTCGGTGACGCTCAAGGTTTCGGCAAGCATAACGGGTACAAAACAGCACCGTTTCGGGTCCTGCAGGAGCGCCTCCATCTGTTTGACCGAATTGGCCAGCCCGAACAGGAATTTATCCAGTTCATCCGGCTGATAAGAACCGCTGAAGAGTTTCTTCATGTAACGATGCTTGGCCAGCAGCGCATCCAGCGCCTCAAGCCACCTTTTGATCAACACCGGCATGGCCAGGAGTCTGAGAGTATGTCCCGTCGGAGCGGTATCCACCACAATGCAGTCATACGTCTCATTCTCCACCCACCCGGCGATCTCGAGAAAGGCCATCAACTCATCCATACCCGGCAGGGAGAGGTCCAGGATCTCGTTGATATCTTCTTCATCAAAAAAAGTTCCACGGGATGCAATCTCCCGAAGCTTCTGCGTGTGGTTTTTCTTGAAAGCGGCCAGGGAATTTCCAGCGTCGAGTTCGATAACTTTCAAATTGTGAGGCGGGGTGATATCGCCCAGGCTATCGGCCAGAGAATGTGCCGGGTCTGTCGAGAGGATGAGAAAGGAGGCCTGCGCGGTGTGTTCAGCCAGTCTGAGCGCCGTCGCCGTAGCGCACGTTGTCTTGCCGACACCACCTTTACCACCGAAGAAAAGGAGTCGCAAATGACTGTTGCGCAGGAAAAGAGGTGAGTCCTTGTGGGTTTCTGTGTTCAAACTTTGGCATCCTTCTGGTTGCTCTTCCATCACTCATCAGCCAGTTAATCTGTTTTCGGTTGTCAGCTATGGGTCACTCATCACTCTTCAGCTTCTTCCGGATCAGGGTCTTCATCATCTTGGATACGGGTATTGCGCTCCTGTATCATTTCCAGCCGATCAAGGAGCTGTTTTTCACGCGCGTCGAACTCTTCTTCCGTTATTCTTTCCGTCTCCAGCATCATATAAAGATCGCTCAGTTCGGCCGTGATGGACTCGGCCTCGTTTTCCATCTCCTGCTGAGCGGAGTTGTGCAATTCGCGGAATATCCAAAAGATACTGCGGATCGGAAAAAGCAGTACGTCGTCTATGATCAGCATGTTATCCTTACAGCTGCAGATCGATGGCAACGAAGTTGTAGGGAGCCCAGGGGCCGTTGTAATCGAAGGCATAATTGTTGTCGAACAGATTGGCTGCTTCCAAGATGCCTTTTTCAAACGCCTTTTGTTCCGTCTTATCCCGCCCCACCAGACAGGCCAGGCTCATGACCTCCAATTCGCTTCGGCATGCGTTTTGCTTGGTCTCGAAGCAGACACTGTAAAGAATCTCTTCTACCTTCTCGGTATGGATCTCCCTTTCTTCATTCAACAGGTTGTCAAACATACGCCCCAGCGCGAGTTTATCCTCGTGCGCCGGTTCCCGATTGGTGCCGAAATACCGATCGCGCACCGCTCTGAGCTCCGGATGGGTGTTGACAAAATAATCGAATATATTCGGTACATCCCAAGTGACCCGCAACCCCATTTCCACCTTCCCGTTGACATGGTCAAGCGCTTCCTGGAAAGCTTCCTGGTTGAGGGTCAGTATCCGCATGATTGCGCGGGAACCGTCCGCAATGACGCCGAATGCCATGGGCAGCGGAGTATCCTCTTCCATCAACCGCCGAAGTACACCCTGGTGGGCCGCCAGGTGTCGCCGTTCCGGTCGCAGCTTTTTATTGGGGACATCGCTGACAACGGCCGAGATTTTCCCTTCTGAAATGGTATAGAGGGGACCGTTGTCAATTCCTGGTGTTTCCAGGCTTTGCCCGCCATCCCCGGCAATTACGGCGTATAAGTAACTTCCTTTATGATCCTGAGATTGCGCAGCCATTTTGTTTTCCCAATCCTTTTCTTACGTTTGCGGGTAATTGTCAAAGCGCCCTCAGGCGGTTTTCTCTTCCAAAGAGGAAGGCGAAACGGTAGCCCATATGACCGATATGAGTTGCCCTTCCTCGGTTTTAATTTCCATCATCGCGGCGCAGGCAAAACACCTGATCAGGCCTTGATAATCATCGTAAACATCGTCCAGGTCCACTTTGAACCCGCATGAAAGACAGTTGATTTTCATATCTCGTCCCCTTTGTTTGCCTTTTCTTGTTTCTATCTCCAATAAGCGTCTTCCCGTCATGAACCGGAACACCTTCGGACAGCAGACGAGAACCGGCACGGTGACTCCGACCGTGTCTTCTGTTCAACGCTTCCCTGACGGCTATTTTCTCTTTTTCGAATCCTATCCGGCCGGACTCAAAGTAGGTGAGAGATATCCCTGTAAAGTGCCGACAAGACCGAAAACCTCGGATCGTTCGGCTGGTGTGAATATAAGCCGCCCCCTTCAACCTTGGCATCGGTTTACCTCCTTATTGTAATCCATACCGATACTCAGTAAGATATTCTGAATCCTCTAATATTTTGGGCCGGCGCACGCTTCGACCCATTGGCCGGATTACCGCAAGCATCGCCGGTGGCCGTTATGCCGATTGCCTTTAGAAGTTCGGATTTTTCAGCCTCGATTTCCCGGAAGCGTGCATCTATATTCTGCACACGGTTCATGGCGCTTTCCTTTTCCTTGCCCCGCCGGGCTTTCTCCATCTCCAGGGATCCGATTCTAAGAAAAGCCTGGTACGGCTCGAATACCTGGTCGCGGGCTCCCGAGCGTGTACGGATGTTTGCCAAGCCTCTAATTTTATTATTTGATGAAGACATTTTTTGATTCCTTTTGATTGTTGATTGTTGATTTTTGAAATCCCAAATCGCAAATCGCAATCACAAATCCCCTCTGGGTTGTTTGTTCAAACACTGCCGGTTATGTCCGGATTCCGCAGACCTTCTGCATAACATCCTCCAGCACCTCGGGCATGAGTGGCTGGCCGCCGCGGGTAACCTTTGCCGTATTGGTGCTCAGGACGTCACGGCATGTGCGCATGAAAACGGGGTCGTCCATCCGGGCGTGCCCGCCAATGTTTGCCAGGACGCGGGCTATGGCGATGCTGGCACGGATGGTGGGCCGGTTGTTATTAACTCCCGTACTTCGCAACCCTCTCACGATGTCGACAATGGTTCCTACATCGCTAAGTTCCAGACCCGACCTGGCCATTGCAACCCGAACCTCCGTCTCCCTGTCAAAATGGCCCAGATGAATGGTGATGAGACGGTCCATCAGTGCATCCTGTGTTTTGTGGACCCCTGCATACTCCTCGGGGTTGGAAGTAAAGATCGCCCGGAAATCGGGATGCACATCCATGTACCCCTTATCGGCCCTTCGAAGCCTGGGTAAATTTAAAAACTTTTCTTCCAGAACACTGAGAAGCGCGTTATTGGCCTCCGGTCTAGATCGGGTAAACTCATCGTAAATGAGCGTATTCCCGTTTTTGCAGGCCGTGGTCAACCGGTTGTCCTCCCACTGTGTATTCAAATGCTCCTCGGTTTTCATGACGGAATGGATATAATTGTCATAGAGTTTATACTTGCGGTATCCCGAATCCCGTCCAATCAGGTCCGAGCTTCCAAACTCGTCATCTCCGTGAATGAGAGAGACCGGTCTGCCGAGCTGTGCGGCAATATGAAAGGCAAGGGTTGTTTTTCCCGTGCCTGCGGGGCCGGAGAAGTGCACCGGATATCCCACATTGAGATAAGCAAGGGCACGTTCCGTCACATCCTGAATGTAAGGGCTGTTGACGAATTCCTTGCTGGGCTCGGGCAGAACGCTATCATTTGGCTTCGGCATGATCTGGATTGCTTCCGAGATGACACTCAAAGATTTATTTTTCATTGAAACGCCCCCGGCATTGGTAATTTTTTAATTGAAATCGTAGGGTTGCCAAAAAAAAGACCGAGACCTGAAGCAAACCCGTTGTTTAGCTGCTCAATTTCCCGGCCTGCGTGATCCACATCTCCAGATTGGCCAATCTTTCCGATTTCCCCAGCGCTCCCCGGAGTTCCTCAATGGTGCTTGAAGCCAATTTTGCGAACGTAAAAATACCTGCATCGTTGAGATGCTTGCTCATGGCAAGACCGATCCCGTTGATCTCTGTGAGGTCATCCGGAAAAAGTTCCTGCACCTTTAAAGGCGCCTCCTCGGTACTTTCTTGTGCTTTCTGATCTTTGACCGGAAACTCAACCTTCTCCAGTTCTGCCTGTACTTTGGCGGGGCTGCGTGCCTTTCCGGCAGCCTTTTCCCCGGCAGGTGTTGCGCCGGACCATGCCTTGTGGGCGCCGGCAAGGTCATCTCTAATATCCTGAAGAAGATCGGCTGTTTTCAGATTCAAGGCGTCAAGCGATTGTTTCATATTTGAAAAAAATATTTGGCGTTCAGCCCTGGCCTTGCCGGTCAGCTCGATATGCTCATTATGAGATTGCTTTTCCAGATCGGATACGGTGGATTTTATGCCGGATACGAACATCTGAAGATCGTTTTTCAACTTGCCGGCCATCTCGGCGTGATCTCTGTGGAAGTTCCCCTGCAAATCGAACGCCTCATCTCTAAGGGCTGCAATATATTCTTCTATTCCGGCAATGAAGACCTGCAGATCGACTTTCATGTTTCCGGCCATCTCGACCCTGTCGTTCTTGAAGAGATCCATCAGGTCGGACACGGTGGATTTTATGCCGGATACGAACATCTGAAGATCGTCTTTCAGCTTGCCGGCCATCTGGGTGTGGTCATTGCGGAAGCCTTGCTGCATGTCCGCCACATCGGACTTGAGTTCAAACATGCCGTGCTTTAAATCGGCGATGAATTCCACCCGCCCGTTGCGAAGTGCGTCTATTTCACCGCGCAAATTTGTCATCTCTTCGGTTAAGCGCCCCATGGTCTTTCTCCTTTCTCGGATTCATCTTGGAAACAGGACTTGTCTAAGCGTGAGGAGCCTTAGGGTCGACTCCTCACGTTCAGATTGCCCACATGGGTTTAAATCGGGAAAGGGCAACGAATACGGGTCGGTTCATCCCGTCTAATTTGCCCTCTCACCGATCCTTCAGGCAGGAGCTGCAGCGGAGGCTGTGAGGCCGATGGCTTCAGCATACTTCAAATACGTTTCCACCGAAGCGATCACCACCCGCGCTTCGATAGACAGCAATTCGATCCCCACAAGCGATACCTTGGCCCAGGCATCGATAACAATGCCTTTGTCGAGAATTCTGTCCACGACTTCTGCCAGACTCGAGGAATCTGTCGATTTTTGTACTTTTGCCATGATGTTTCTCCTTTTTGGTTTTTTAGTGGTTATTCTGATTTCGCCATATGCATGCATGCAAACATTTCTTATTGCACTAGCCGTGCCAGAGGCGCATCCATTCGTGATGGAAGCTTTAACCTCTTGCAACCGGCTGAAAACAAAGATAATTAGAAAGGAGACGGGGGAATTGATTCCCAAAGAATGAAAAACAGGAAATACGGGCTATGGAAC
>JBAPTR010000261.1:0-5149 GCA_049282265.1 Desulfatiglandaceae bacterium
TTACATGAAGTGTTAAAGGGTGAAAAAGAGTGATTGTTGGGCTATCTTTCTTGCCCTTTGTAGCGGATTAAAAATAAGGGCTTGCAGATGCATGTTTCAATAGGCAGGCAGTCTATAATGATTATCCCAAGCCTAACATCCGGAGGCTCTGAAAAACTCAAAGATACTGGATGTATTCTTGAGAATTGATCGCCTCAAGTATCACTATCCTATTCGCGAATTGCCCCAGGCCTGTATTTGAAAGGAGACTTAGTGACCTCCGCTTTCTGTCGGATATCCTTTGTCTTTCCAGTTGAAAAACCCTTCGTTCAGAACGCCCACCTTGTCAAAGCCGGCTGCCTTTAACGTATCGGCGGCTTTTCCGGACATTTCGTGGGGGCAGGCACAATAGGTAATGATCCATAGGGTTTTGGGCAATTTTTCGATCTCTTTTTTCACATCATAGAAAGGAATCGATACGGCACCCGTAATATGGTCCCTGAAATAGTCGTTTCGGGGGCGAGCGTCGATGATCATAAAGGATTTTCCGGCGGCATAGGCTTTGTAAACCTCATTTACCGACACATAGCGATTCTTGGAGAGCGAGAAGGCGGCCGGTTCTTTTCCCGGGTTGACCACACGTAAATTCGCTTTTGAGAACACGATATTTTTTTCATCCTCCCCGGCTTCTTTAGGAGCACTTCCGGCTTTCAGGGTCCGGATATAAACGATGACGTCGCTTATATCCTGATTCTTAAGCCGACTCTTAAAAGACGGCATGGGGGTTCCGGGACGACCGTATAAAACGGCGTATTGAATAAATCCATCACTTGCGGTCTCTTGAAATACCGCATTGTCAAGTGCGACAGCCGTGCCTTTGCTTCCTTTTCTTCCGTGGCAGGAGGCGCAGTATTCCTGATAAATTCCGGTGCCGTTTTTCGCATTCCCGGATACCTTGATACCACCCAGATCCACCGACTTTTCTGTCTGCCATTTCCGAATATAGGAAACAATCTCCTCCGTTTCTTTGTTTGTAAGAATGCCACCATAGGCGGTTCCCCAGGCGGACATGGACGTCCCGGGTCGCCCCTGGATAATGGCCTGGGTGATATAGCCATTATCGGCGCTTTTAAGAAAATTCGGATTACCAAGGGCCGGCGCCTGATCAGCGAGGTAGCCTTGGCCCTTTTGGCCGTGGCAAAATGAACAATAGGTATTATATAACAGGGCACCTTTGTCGGGTGATGTCCGTGTCCCGGTTTTTTGAGATGTGTTTTTCGATGCTGCAGATATAAGTGGCGCCATGCCCAGAATTATTGCCGCAATCACTAATTCCATCATGACAGATCGCAAGATGTATTTTCGCATGCCCGTTTCCTCCCGGATTCTTCTTTGATGTTCTGATGATGGGGTACAGTCGGGGTACTTGCCCCTGCAAGGTGAATTATGTTTACTCATTTGAATTCTATATTAACAAAAATAATGACATCAGGATAGCAATCAAGTTCTTTTCAGGAAGAGAGGAACAGCATTTTTCTGTCAAATAAAAAAGGTGTCCCCTCTTTCATAAGCCTCAAAACGCGCGATACAAGCCGATATAATAGGAGAACCTGTTGACTGAGCTATTTGTCAACCCACGACCGGCTGACAACAAAAGCTGGAAATTACCAGCCAACGGAACGCTGCCTCCGATATTGAAGCCGCTGCTGTCTTTTCCATCTACCGTGTCGGCGGTCTGGTGGAAGATCTCCCCTCCCAGGTAAAAGGTGTCAGAAAAAGAGTATTGCAATAAGATGCCTGAGAACCAATAGTTCTTGTTTCCTGAACCGGGATTGATCCAATAGCCTCCGCCGCCATAAGTTGTCCATTTACCGAAGTCTTTCTGCATCCAGAGCGGGAGGAAATACTGAGCCTGCCCATTGCCCAGAGCTTTGTCCTGGTCCCCTGTGGGAATTTCCACGAGCGGGAATATTCCAATCGCCGGTAGGAAATCGGTTTGATGGACAAGACGGCATTTTATCCCGATTTCCGTGTCGCCGTAACCGAAATGGGAATCTTCACCTCGAGGCGCATCGTAGGCCATGGGGGTGATGAGATGAAACTGCGTATCAGGCAGGATGCCGTAGTTAAATTCCACTGCCGGTCCCAACCCGCTCGTTCCCCCTTCATCGTGGGTGCCGGTCGAAAAAAGGTAGATTTCACCGTGGTAGTGGTCGACCGGAATGGGATCATCGGTGAGAAAAGGCGGCCCTGCAAGAGCACTTGCCGTCGGAATAAGCCACAGGATTGCTACTAAGACGACTTTTCTCAAAATGTCCTCCATCACTTCAGGATAACGCTCTCGCTCTATCTCACGAATCATTACATGGTGTAGAAAACCAGGAGCATCCTGTTGTGTTCTTCTTGGAATATTATAAGATTAATATAAATTGGATATAATGTAAATTACAATAATAGAAAGTGCCCAGGTTCCCAGCCAGATGTTTTTTGGCACTCCGGAATGAAACCAAGTCAGGCAGTTAACCGAGTGGGTTTAGCGGTCCGGAGCAAAACGTCCCCATCCCTTCTTACGACAGAGACGGACAAATCCGCCGTCACAGCACCGCGCATCAGTGATAAGACCTTGCTTTTCTTGGGGAAGAAGTATAGAGAAAGTGCCCTTGTGAGCCAAGAAAAAAGGCGGCACAATATATGGTGGTCTCATGTTTCTTGTGGGTTCTTTCTGCAACAGTCGGCTGCTTTCGGTGATGGCATCTCGCGTATCCATCCATTCCAGATACAGCGTGCCGTTTGGCAAAATAACAAGGTTCAATTCCCGGGTCGTCTTTTGTTCCATGGGAAACGCTCATATCTTGATCCGGTAAGGCCGGAATGATCCTAAGGTTATTACACGGGTGAATAGGGCTGAATTCTCTGTGAATGTACCATTTTCACAGATCAGGTCAATTCCAATGAACCCTCCCCGCAGCTTGCCGCGGGATATCAGGTCGGATCTGCTCGGCAGATCCGATAAGAAGGATTCCTGCTAAGCCTTGATATCATCCGTGCTGCTTGCAGCAGGGAATTCTAATTCAAAATGGTGGGTCATCTCTTGACAATCTCTGCATTTAAGTATTACAATATTTGAAAATCAATAAAGATGGAGGCAAATTCTATGCGAACTACCATTGAGATCTCAGCCGAGCATCGAGGAGCCCTGCTGTCTCTCGCAGCTAAAAAAGGACTGAGAGGGTATTCAACAATCATTGAAGAAGCTCTGGACCTCTACATCGAACATCAGGGAAGGGCGTCTGGGATAAAAAGCAATGTCTTAAGAATGAAAGGGAGCTGGAAGAAAGAGGAAACCGAAAAAACCAAATCCAGCATTGCAGAGTTGAGGGAAAATTGGAAACAATTGTAATTTTGGACACAGACGTAATCATTGACTTCTTTTCCGGTATAGAACCCATTGCTTCCACAGCAGCAAACCTCATAAAACAGGACAGGCTGGCTTTAACTTCCGTGTCTGTTTTTGAGCTTTACGCAGGCATAACCGGCAAGAAGAGGCTCAAACAGATTGACGATCTGATTTCGGCAATCCCTGTTCTCCCACTGAAGAAAGAAGATGCCAAGATAGCTTCCCAGCTTTACACCGATCTAGAAAAGGGCGGAAAACTAATAGGGAACCAGGACATCCTTATAGCCGGCATCTGTATAAATCATGATACACCTTTGCTTACGCGGAATATTAAGCTTTTCTCAATAATTCCACGCCTTAAAATCTATGAAGTCGGCATACACGCTTGATTCTTTGAGACTCATCTTTTCCCGTCAATCTTGTCTCGTAAGACACCTGAGCACTTGAAGATCACAACTTTTCTGGATTCCACGGTCATGTCATTCCCCGTTTGGGGATTTCTACCCCTGCGAGCACCCTTTCCCTTAACACAGAATTTCCCAAAGCCGCTGATGACGACGTCCTCTCCATCCTCGAAAGTCTTTTTTGATGATTTCGAGAAGCATTTCTACAGCTTTAGCAGCGTTGGACCTGGACATAAAAGCTGCTTGGCGAGCGGTGTCCATGATTTGGGCCTTCGTGGGTGTCACTGCGACGTCCTTCTACAGGTGGCCAGGGCTATTCATTTCTTCCGGTAAACGTTCAGGCCTATCTTTTTCTCTTCCGCACCCGGGATACTCACATTTCCCTCTGTCGAGGCAATGATAATGGTTTAGCCTGAAGAAGAGGGACCAAACTCCTTGGAGAAGTCCACTCTGATTTTCAGGATATTTCCCTCACTGGAAGTAACTGACAGAGCTTGATCTTTCTAAGTGAAGAAATAAAAAAAGGTAGAGCCTTGATGACTCTACCTTCAATCATGGCTTCCTAAAATGCCGATACATTTTCCGCACGCACATCCGAGAAGCCTTTGTTTGACTGCCAGCACAGAATCCTTTTTTTTAGTATAACCTTCGGAGGCTTTTGGCCGTCTCATGGTTTATTTAGATTTGTGTTGAATCTGGTGGCAATCGCACTGATTCAAATATAAGTCCCGTTTCAGGAATGTCAATAATGCCTCTGGTAGCCATAAAATCCAATCCCAAGCTCTGGGGGTCAGGTTGGCAGCCACAATGAGCCATGCTGCTGTTTGACCCGTTAGTTCTCATTCCCTTGATCTCCTCTCTTCACCCGTCGTCCCTCAGTATCCTCATCATCATAGTGTTTTTGCATTCTTTCGTATCGTGCATGATGACGTTCGCTCTTCTTGTGATCATTCGCTGCCACCGGGCCTGTCCAAACGCAAAAAGCAAACAGAACCAAGGGGGCCAAAACAGCGAATATTTTTCTGCAGTTCCTTGTCGCTGTCACGCGTATAAGCAATCCTCTCTTGAGATTTCTCATAGTATTGAGCCTTATTGATACGTTTCAGAATCGGTGAAAATGCAACAGGTTTAGGCCTATTTTAGTCATCACTATGATGAACAGAAGAGCGCTTCTCCTCCTTGCAATACCATCTTCCCTTAATCTCTTTTCCGTGCTGGATCAAGTACGCGAAAGACAATGACATTTTCAAAAGTACCAAATCGGCGGCATACATTATACCGTTCCCCGCCCGGCGGGAGAAAAGTATGGCCCGGTTTTTCCATAAATCCGATTTTTTTAGCTTGAATCTGGTACTCTTCTTGCTCTGCT
>JBAPTR010000262.1:0-6332 GCA_049282265.1 Desulfatiglandaceae bacterium
GAATAATGATTAGAGATAAGGAGAAAAGCCATGAAACCTAAAAAAATGGCCGTTCTAGGCGGGGGCAATGGTGCTTTCTGCATGGCGGCTGATTTTGCATTGCAAGGGGTTGAGGTCCGGATGTGGAGCCGTTTTCCAGAGGAATTCAACGAAATTCGGTCAACCAAAACCATAAAAGTTAGCGGTCCCATCATACAAGGCGATGCTCGTATTGCCGTCGTTACGGATGATATAGGAGAAGCGGTTGATGGGGCTGAGCTCATCTGTATCCCGCTTCCAGCTTTCGCTCAACAGGAGCTGGCGGAAAGTCTTATTCCTCATGTAAAGGACGGGCAGGTCATTTTCCTTCCTCCAGGCACTTTCGGCAGTTACATTATGGCCAAATACTTCAAAGAAAAAGGGGACTGGAAGGATATCGCCCTGGCTGAAACCGGCACCCTACCTTACCTAACCCGGAAAGTCAGCCCTTCAGAAAGCTCCATTGTGGTCAAGGCGGTTCATCTCCCGACCGGCGTTTTCCCGGCCAAGAAGACCCAGGAGACGATTGCCATGATACAATCCTTCTTTCCTGCTGTGGAGCCAATTGAAGATGCATTGTCCGGCGCTCTCCTGAACTCGGGACCCATCATTCATTCACCATTAGTAGTCCTCAACGCGGGACCCATCGAGCATTTCCCAGCCTGGGATCCTCACAACGAGGGAACGACAGCTGCAATTCGCAAGATCATCTCCATCCTGGACAATGAGCGCATGGCCATTCGCGAGGCGTTCGGCTATGCATCGTATCCTTATCCGCTTGAAGATCATTACGATGATACTCGCCCCCACGAGTATTTCTATCCCCGCGGTTCCAGAAAGCTCAACGTTGATAGCGGGAAATGGCGGGAGAAGCTGAGCTTTCGCCACCGTTATGTTGCTGAAGACATGGCTTACGGATTGGCTTTCCTGGTCTCTTTGGGAGACTATATCGGAATGCCGACACCTATCGCCAGGTCACTTCTTACCCTGGTCGGGGCGTTTAATGATATTGACTACAGAAAGGAAGGGAGAACCTTGGAGTCGACTGGTCTAGCGGCCATGTCTCTTGAGGACCTTAAAGAATTTTTGTACACCGGATGGTGAAAAGAAAAAAGCGACAACAGATCGCCCGATACCAGATCCGGGAATCTCAAAGCCCAACAATCGGAGCATGCTTCCATGACGTGCGATTGGTTTGCAGTTGCCCTCGAATCATTCGAGGCCGCTGTGGTTTGATAGACTTTAAACATTCATTCACTACGCACCATACCGGCTTGACCGGCACAAAAGGAGGTAAGTTATGAAGAGAGAGGGTAAAATGGTTCCCATTTGTCTCGCAATGCTTGCGCCAGCACTTTTGTTAATGCTCAGTTCTCCTCTACCGGCAACAGCGCAAACCTCAGCACTAGCCTCTACAAAGCCCAACCCTGTAGTTCTTAAAGTGGCAACTTTTGTTCCCCTTCATACACCAGAGAATATGGGATTGTTGACTCTCATAGACAAGGTTAACAACAAAGCAAAGGGAGAACTTGTTATTGAGGCTGTGGGCCCGGAGGCGATCCCTGCCTTCCAGCAGTTTGAGGCGCTCAGGAATGGGGTTGTCCAAATGGACAACACTCCAGGGAATTACTATGGGGCGAAGGTAACGAATACCGCCTATGAGCACCTCATAAAGCTTACGCCCTGGGAACTGCGAAAGACCGGCTATTATGACTTGAAGAACAAAATTTTAAAGAAGCACAACGTGTACCAACTGGGAATGGTATTGCACAGCTTGCCTTTTTACCTCTGGTTAAAATCACCTATCCAGAAGCCGCAAGAGCTGGCGGGCAAGAAGATCAGGGTATCACCAGTCTATATACCGTTTATTAAAGCCCTGGGTGCTAATCCAGTGGTTATTCCGCCGCCCGATGTCTATGCCGCCTTGGAGCGCGGGGTTGTGGATGGCTTCTGCTGGTCTGCGTTAGGCGTACACGATTTCGGCTGGCAGGAAGCCTGCAAGTACATCATCGTGCCCGGCTTCTATCAGGCCTATACTGATCTCCTGATCAACCTGGATACCTGGAACCGACTTCCCAGGACCCTCCAAAACCTGCTCCAAAACGCTGTAAATGAGAACGAACGCGAAACGGCATCGCTCTATGCCCAAGCTCTCAAGAAAGAGTGGGAAAAGCACAGGGCTTCAGGCGTGAAATCCATTGAGTTCTCAACGGCTGATGCTAAATGGTATGTTGATCTTGCTTACAGTGCCGGATGGCGAGATGTCATGAAGAACATCCGGCCACCGGAGCTTGGTCCGAAGTTGAAAGAAATTTTCATGAAAAGGTAGTTGCAGAACACAGATTGCCCGGATCTTACAGGCCAAACCTTGAACAAGACGCCGTCCCTTGGCTGGGCATGACTGGATCCTAAAAGAAATCCCTGTGGCCAGGCATATCTGTGGTGGCTGCTGAGCCTCTGAAGCCTCAGCAGCCATCAAGGGGAGAGTTGTGAAGATCATCGCCAAAGCTGGCTCTATCTTTGATCGTGTGATATACGGCATGGCCTGTTTAAGCGGCGGTTTGATTATATTCGCTATGTTTATCGTTTGTGCCGATGTGGTGTTTAGATACCTGCTCAATCGACCGATCGTGTGGGCGACAGAGATTACAGAATACACTCTTTTATATATCGTCTTCCTTGGCACTGCCTGGGTACTAAAAAGGGAAGCCCACGTCAAAATGGACTTAATAGTTAAATATCTGCCTCCAGGAATTCAAAACAGAGTGGATATAGCAACCTCAATCTTGGGGGCAATGGTATGTTTTGTGATTACGTGGGTTGGGGCCGATGTTACCTGGAGTTATTTTCAAAGGAGCATTCCTAGTGTGCAAATTTTGAGAACTCCTTTGTTTATAATATTCGCCATTATCCCTATTGGAAGCTTCTTCCTTTTCGTTCAATTCCTCAGAAAAACATGCGCCCACTTTCAGACGAGGAACAGAACATCGCGAGACACGCCCTGATATTCAATAGAGAGATACATTCTTGGACTGGTGGCTAATCCTCATAGTGATTTTTGGTTGTCTGATTCTTTTGATGGCATCAGGAATGCCTGTAGCATTCGCCTTCCTTCTCATCAGTATTTCAACTGCCGGTATAATGTGGGGTGGTTTTTCCGGTTTGCGACAAGTCATCCTGAGTATGGAAGGGTCAATAACGACCTTTATTTTGCTCCCTATTCCTCTTTTCGTTCTCATGGGTGAGCTCTTATTCCATTCTGGGATGGGCCTTCGTGCCATCGATGTGTTAGACAAATGGATGGGCCGTATGCCCGGGAGATTAGGGCTCCTTTCTGTGGCCAGCGGAACCCTGTTTGCCTCCTTAACCGGCACAAGTATGGGCAGCGTCGCCATGCTCGGTTCTGTTCTCGTGCCGGAGATGGAAAGACGAGGGTATAAGAAGCCCATGAGCTTGGGACCCATATTAGGTAGCGGCGGCTTGGCCATCATGATTCCGCCTACCAGTTTGGGTGTCGTTGTTGCCAGCATCGGCCAATTTTCTGTCGGAAGACTACTGATGGCTATCATCATGCCTGCTTTGGTCATGGCGGCCTTCTTCGCTATTTACGTTATTTTAAGATGCTGGCTCCAGCCCTATTTAGCTCCTTCCTACCCCACGGAGCCGATTTCCATATCAGAAAAGATGGTGCTGACTGCCCGCTATGTACTGCCACTAGCCTTGGTTGTCTTTCTGGTGACCGGTGTCATTTTTCTCGGCATTGCCACCCCCTCAGAGGCAGCTGCCACAGGGGCCTTCGGCTCACTGGCATTAGCTATTGCGTACAACGGGCTAAATTGGGAGATGTTAAACAAATCCATCATGGGCACGGTCCAGATTTCTGTTTTTATTATGTTCATTATTGCTGGATCAACAATCTTCAGTCAGATTCTGGCTTTTTCTGGCGCCGTCGCCGGTCTTATGCGAGCAGTGCTTGGTATCCACATTGCGCCAATTTATCTCGTCGTAGCTATGCAGATTGTTGTGTTTTTGCTGGGTTGCTTGATGGACCAGCTTGCTATAATCATGATAACCATGCCCATATTCATGCCTCTCATCAATACCCTGGGCTTTGATCCCGTGTGGTTTGGTACCATGTACCTTCTAAATATGGAAATTGCTACTGTGTCGCCGCCTTTTGGGATGAGCCTGTTTGTAATGAAAGGCGTTGCGTCACCAGACACCTCGATGAGGGATGTCTATACAGCCAGTTTACCTTTTATTGCTTTGGAGTTAATGACAATGGGATTGATTCTTATCTACCCACCACTTGCACTTTGGTTGCCGGGTCTTATGCGCCGCTAAATGCTCTGATCCGTAAATTCAGGGCCGTATTTTATCAGCCTTTTTCGTTCTCCTATTATCGAAGTGAGAAGTTGCAGAGCCGTTCTAGAGGCCTCCGTGAAGAGACGCATCCCCGGTCTCAGTATAGTTGACACCTGATGGGGTGATGGGGCGATCAGGGGCTGCCCCTAGAGAAAAGGAAACCTGAATTCAAGAAGTAAATTCTGTGGTAATCGTGCTCAAGTCGAAGCCAGGAGATATAACGACGCATATTGGATCTGATATGAAAGAGGGGATGTTCGCGCAGAACGTACAATTCATTTTTTTGTATTAAACCATTTCTTTCCCGTGATAACAATTCGGATGTGTATAATAATAGATATTTTATACAAGCTCTTCATCGTGGAGAGCAGGTTGGTAAAGGAACAACTTTCAACGTATACCTGCCAAGGATCGAGATGAATTTATCATCGGTTGATGAGCCTTTGGTCCGGTTCCCCGGAGGGAAGGAAAGATTTTTTTGTAGATGATGAGAAGGGTGCGATAGATGCTATTCAATTTATGCTGGAAAGCTTTGGTTATCATGAAGCCGATAGTTATACGTGAAATGGCCATTACCGTTGGAGACGTCTTGGGCTGTAAAAGTCAACCGGAGACTTGATAATCATATAAAGGGCTCTAGGAGCCTGTCGGAGTACTCCTTCGGCCCCAAGTTATGGTAAATCCTGAATTAATAATAGTTGCGATAGGTTATCCAATATGTTATACCCTGCCACCTGGAAACAAACGCACGATTTCGAAGCTACGATCCCGACCAGTTGTACTTGTTGCCGCCGGACATGCGCCAGTGGTTGCCCGATGATGATCCGGTGTATTTCATCCTCGATATGGTCAACCAACTCGACCTCAAAGAGATCTTCGCTCCCTATGAGGAGAACCGGGGCGGCTACCCAGCTTATCATCCCCGGATGATGGTAACCCTGCTGCTCTATGCCTACTGTATCGGGTTGCCCAGTTTGAGGAAGATCGAGCAGGCCTATAACTGCCAGGCCGCGGTGGATGGCAAGAGTCAAGTCATCGTGGCAAGTGCCGTGACCCAGGCAGCCAATGACAAAGAACAAGTCGAGCCGATGCTTGAGAGAATTGTTGCTAACGCCGCCGGCAAGAAACCCAAGCGGTTGAGTGCCGACGCGGGGGAGGTACTTCAGTGAAACCAACTGCGAACTCCTGGCCGAAGCGGAAATCGACGCTTACATAGCTGCAGAGAAACTCAAGCACGGCGAGCAGATTCCACCTGCTCCAAGAGGAAGATTCCCTGAGGGTCTTTCCACCAAACAACTGATGGCACGGAAGCTCCGAACCATCAAGGGTCGGATGACATACTCCAAACGGAAGGAGATCGTGGAACCGGTTTTCGGGCAGATCAAAGAAATCCGCGGATTCCGGCGGTTCTCTCTTAGAGGACTGCCCAACGTGACAGCCGAATGGGACCTCATATGTCTTACCCACAATCTCATGAAGCTGTTCAGAAACAAATGGGTTCCCCAGGGGACATAGGAGCCCTCCGCTCCTGCAAATAGTTGCGTAACGAGCAGTTCCAGGGGAAACATCCCCATAACTCGGGCACCAAAACCTGGAGCAACCAGAAATCTAATGCCTTTCAACTCAAACCCTAGCCCGACAAGCTCCTAGACAACAGAATTATCAGGATCCGCCTTTTCCCGTCCCTGATTATCGTTTTGATCAGAAGAACAAGATATTCAAACAGGCTCTCTGGGGTGAAGCAGTACAACCCGCGGATCAAGGATTCTACTGGGACGCGGTGTATCAGGAGAAGGCGCAAGAATACTGATCATGGCGTCCGGATCTTCTCAGGATAGCACTGTTTACGTAAAAAGCCAGAATGTCCCGTGCTTTGCTCAGGGATGAATGGTCATAGGGGTTTGGGGACGCCCTCCCAAAGCTTAGGATGGTTTTTTCTTTGACATTAG
>JBAPTR010000263.1:0-2206 GCA_049282265.1 Desulfatiglandaceae bacterium
ATGTACATCTCACCATGGGCAAAGTTGACGACATTCATGATGCCGAAAATGAGGGTGAGCCCGATGCCGATCAGGGCATATGCGCCGCCGATGATTAACCCGTTGATCACGAACTGAAGAAATAACATAAGAAGATCTCTGCTATGAAAGAGTGCAACAAATCCATTGAATGCTTTCTCCTGATCACCGGGAGCGTGTGCAGGAGCACGAAAGATGCGGACGATCATGACTTCCAGACCCGTTCCGCACCACGCCGGGTGCGGTTGACGGGCCTGGAGGAGACATGGTTTTTCTGCTATCTGAAACTCTCGGGAACATACGGCTTCCCGTCTTTGACCTGAATGATGGTAATGGTGGGCCTGCTCTGTCCGAACTTGTCAAATTTGATCGGACCGGACAGGCCATAGGTATCCACCTTTTGGAAGGCTTTCCGGACTTTGTTCTTGTCCGTGGTCCCGGCAATCTCCAGGGCCGCCTTTATGGCCTTGAGGCCATCATAGGGACGAAAGCATTCACCGAACCCTTTGTACGGGTTACCGTGTTTCAGGTACTCATCTACAAACCATTTGGCCTCTTTCGGGATCTTGGTCAGCTCCGGAAACCAGGGCGCGAAAAAAGTATCGATCATGACGCCTTCTGAGGCATCCTTTCCGGCCAGTTCAACCAGCCCCTCGGGTACGATACCTCCGCCGGTCGTTAGGATCTGTTGTTTCATGCCCAGATCTCTCGCCTGTTTCAAGATCAGAGAAACCTGGCCCAGATCCGTGGTGACGATGATCGAGTTGGCACCTGAGCTCCTGATCTTTGTGAGCTGGGTCAGAAAATCAGTCTGATCCTGATTGATAATTTCCGTAGCGACAACCTTTCCTCCCGACCGCTTGATCACTTCATTGAACTCCTCGGCTGCACCTCGACCCCAGTCGTTGTTCACGGGCAAAAAGGCTACCTTCGTGAAGCCCAATTTCGGAACCAGATATTTTTCGAGGGCCTCGGCTTCCATTCGACTGGTCGGGCTGATCCGGAAAAGCCACTTGTTGGGCCTTTTCCCGTCCTTCATGGTCACTTTTACGGAACTCGCCGCAGTGGCCACGTGTGGGATACCGTATTTTCCCGTGACGCTCGCACTAACGGCAAGAGTGGGTGAGCTTCCCCAGCAGCCCATGAAAACATCAATTTTGTCCCTTGTGATCAATTTTTCAGCCGCACTGACCGATTGAGAAGGATCGTTCGCACCGTCTTCGATGAAAAGTTTGATGGGTCTTCCCAGTATTCCGCCTTCCGAATTGATTCTAGCCTCGGCAATCTTGGCGCCCTCAACCATGTAAGAGCCGACGGCGGAAAGAGGTCCGGTCAGAGGCCAGACGACGCCGATTTTGATGGGCTTTTCGCTCCCAATGGCAAAAGTCCCGAATGCAAAAAGCACAAAAAGCGTAATGCACATTAGTGACGCTACCTTTCCAGATCTTTTTTTCATAACTTTCCCCTTTTGTTTCAATAAGTTAGTTATTTGTTCATTCCTTTGCCCGAAAAAATCTCTTATGTCGCGCCAGACACCTCCTTTCTACAGATACACCCGGTAAAAAATCGAGCGGAACCAAGTCTTCTTCCGGGTCTTCCGTGAATCTCAGAAATGCACCGATCCGCATATCCCCTTCCAAAGCCGCTGTGGGAATCCCACCCTAAAACCGACCGCGCATGGTTCCGGGGCCCTGGCCAAGGGTTCCCGAAATACAAAGGCATACGACCACTGAGGAAGGTGAATTCAGGAGGAATGAGTTGCGCAGCTTCACACCAGCGAAATCCAGTGCCAGTTTGCTCCTTTCGCCCTCATCAGGGCACTGTGACTACAAGCCGCACCGTTCCTTTTCATCTCCTTTAAAGGTCAGAGGGCCCCCAAAACCTTTATCAATAAACCCTCGGACAGTTTCGTGTCCTCCGGGTCGACCTTCAGCACAATAGTGTCGGACTCCAGACTAGCCGTGGCGTCAATCCCAACCTTGGTGCCCATGCCTTCGCTGGAGGACGGGTCTAGCCTGTTGGTGAACACTTTGGGTACCATAAATATATCCTCAACGCCTTGCATGCGGGTGGCCAGGGCCCACATGACCGCTGCCTCATCCTCAATGTCGGTGTCCTCGTCCACTGCAATGATCAGCTTCAGATACGGGTCTAAGCCGAAGAGAAGCATAAGGACCTGGCGTACGGC
>JBAPTR010000264.1:0-4704 GCA_049282265.1 Desulfatiglandaceae bacterium
AGATTGCACCGGGGGTGACCCTGAACCTGAGTAAATCGGGAGGGTCCCTCTCTCTCGGCCCACGAGGAGCCAAATTTACAGTTGGATCCCGAGGCAAGAGGGCTTTATTTAGGAGGCGGTGCGGAAACGAGTCGGAAGAGTGCCAATAGCGGAGATCAGAATCTGCCTGTTGAAAGCGGATTTTCCAAAGGAGAAAATACCGTCATGAATTTCAAGGATTTCAAGGCCGGCCGTTGGGTGCAGCAATATGAATATAAGAGTTATTCTCCAGCTCCCATAAATCACGAGTGGACATGGGATGATCCCCGCATTAATACCCTGCTCGAAGAGGCGACACAGGCCATTGGGGAACTGAATGCCTTTTCGCTGATCGTCCCTGATGTGGACCTCTTTATTCAGATGCACGTCGTGAAGGAGGCAAGCACATCCAGCCGGATTGAAGGAACGCGGACGGAAATCGATGAGGCCTTGAAGCCAAAGGAGATGGTGGCCCCTGAACGGAGGGATGATTGGCAGGAGGTTCAGAATTACATCAAGGGGATGAATCAGGCGATCGAGGAATTGGAAAGGTTGCCGCTGTCCAACCGGCTTTTAAGAAATACCCATGAAATCCTCCTTGAAGGGGTGCGGGGAGAAGGGAAGCGGCCCGGGGAATTCCGCAAGAGCCAGAATTGGATCGGCGGCAGCGGGCCATCTGATGCCGCTTATGTACCGCCTGAACATACGGAAGTGCCGGAATTGATGAGCGATCTGGAAAAATTCCTGCACAATGACACGATACAAGTCCCCCACTTGATCCGGGTTGCCATTTCGCATTATCAGTTTGAAACCATCCATCCGTTCCTGGACGGCAATGGACGCATCGGCAGATTACTGATTACCCTTTATCTGGTGAGCAAAGGGTTGCTCAAGAAGCCGACGCTCTATGTGTCCGCCCATATCGAAAAGCACAAGACCGCCTACTATGACGCCCTGAGTCGTGTTCGTGAGGCCAATGACATGGGACAGTGGGTAAGGTTCCTACTGACCGCATTGAGGGATACGGCAATCAAGGGGAAAGAGACGTTTGAGGCTATCCTATCGCTTCGAAGAGAGGTGGAACAGATGATTCTGTCTCTTGGTAAAAAGGCCGAAAATGCAAGCCTGTTGCTCAATCATCTGTACCGGAGGCCTTTTGTCACACCCAATGAAGTTTCACAGATGCTAAATATGACCCACCAGACGGCCAGCTCTCTGATCCGGAATTTTGAGGAACTGAACATCCTCAAAAAATGGGAAAAGGTAGGAAGAAACCAGGGTTATGCCTTTGGACGATATTTCGCGCTGTTTCTGGAGTGATTGATGTAAACAAGCGGGGCTAAACTTTACATTCCAGGTGTTTTATGTAAAGTTGGGCGAGTTTTCTTTACATGAAGTCCTTGAAATGTAAGGGACCAGGCCTTTACAGAAGAAAATCTGGATTTTATCATCAACTATGACATCAAATACCGAATAGGCCTGTCTGCGTTTAACGCACAGGCAGGCAGCGTGGCGAATGGCAGGCTGGAGGCGGCAGAATGATAGACTCTCAATTAACCCGTCATGCCGAGGATGCGACCAAAAGACCTCTATAAGAAAGACTGAAAGCAGAAGGCTGATATTTATGGCCATAGGTCATCCAGTTGAGGTTATTGATCGTAACAGCCCATTCTACCCGATTCAGTTGGCCAAACGCTTGGGTGAAGACGCCCCTGCCCGACTTTGGTCAATCGGTCGCCTGGAACTGATCAGTGTCTCCAAAACTGCGCTTTTCTGCTCCAAAACCTGTCCGGGCGATGCCATTCTTAAGACCATGGATCAGGCCCAAAAATGGCGCGACCAGGGCCGGTGCATCATCAGTGGTTTTCATTCACCTATTGAAAAAGAATGCCTTCAAATATTGCTACGCGGGGGACAGCCGATCGTTATCTGTCCTGCGCGCAGTCTGGAACGGATGAGAATTCCTACGGAATGGCTAAAGGGCATTGAGGCGGGCCGGATTTTGCTTTTATCTCCCTTTGAACCCCCACAGCGCCGACTCACCGCTGCACTTTCAGAGCAACGGAATAAAATAGTTGCGGCCATGGCAGATGAAGCATATTTCGCCCACACGACTCCCGGTGGTAAGACGGCGTGACTTGCCGAAGAAATTTCTGGATGGGGTGTTCCTATCGTTGAATGATCAGTCTTAGATTTTGTGAGCTTGTGGTTCAATGCGGTAGTCATTCAATGGAAAGCAGGGTCGAATCTTTCATTCTGGCAAGTTCAGCGTCAGACCGGACCTTTTCATCGAACAACGAAAAGATATACTCCGGAATGGGCTTCATGAAGTGGAAACAACTATGACAGACGCAGATGCCTGTCAGACCACGACAATTTGTTCGAAGACTAAAGGCATATTCCGATGGGTTTCCGTTTCTGGAGGAGAACTAAGATTGCACCGGGGGTAACCCTGAACCTGAGTAAATCGGGAGGGTCCCTTTCCTTCGGTCCACGGGGAGCCAAATTCACAGTTGGATCCCGAGGCAAGACGGCCACTTTTGGTTTACCGGGGACAGGGCTTTTCTATACCTCTACGTTCCCTTCAGGTGAACGACCTACTCAGAAAGAGCGAAGATCCAGGGATTATGTGCCGAATGTGCGGCTGGAGGATCGTCTTACCCTGGGCTTTTTCAAGAGACTCATCACACCGGATGATGAAGAGGCCTTTGTTGAAGGACCGGTCGGAAGAACTACTTCGCGCCCTTCGCTATGAGCGAGCCCTGGTTTATGGGGACCTGGGGCAACACAAACGTGCCCGATCAGAACTTGGGAAGCTCTATGCCGAGGCCCCTGATTATGAGGACGTGGCAGAGAGATTGGGATTGTTATAGACAAGAAACCACATTAATGCTTTAGAAAAGCCAGGGAGATCACATGGCCTTTTACACCGAACCTAAAGGGTATGAAAAGACTGCGCTGTCGGATTTATAGGGTGGCCTGGGGACGTTTTTTTTGGCTGAACAGAGGGCATGCGTGGACGAGGACAATGATATGTTGACATTTTGTGCATGAATAGGTGAAAATGCCCCCCGAAAGTCTACGAAACGTCAAGCAAGACATACCTTTCAAAGGTGGTCATTGTTGTTTCAGAGGAGGAATCGCCTGAGCATCTCAGAGGCTTTTGATACCCTCATCAAGTGGGCTCAGAAAGGGCCCACTTAACGTTTCGTAAGAAAAAGGGGGGAAATGACCCCTGTAATTTCACGGAGCGTCAAGTGAAAAGCGCTGAATTTTTTGCCACCCACCCTGTCTTCTCTCTCGATGAGGCAGCCAAGGCCCTTGCGCCCAAGGGGGGACGTTCAGGTACGGTGGAGCGGTTGAAGTACCACCTGAAAACCGGCACATTAAAACTTGCCGCGCGGGGCGTGTATGCAGTCGTGCCACCGGGGGTGTCGACCGATCGGTTTCAGCCCGACCCGGTCCTGGTGGCGTCAGCGGTTCGGCCTCAGGGCGTCTTTTCACACCACAGCGCCCTGGAACTCCTGGGTACAGCGCACTCGGTGTGGCACCAGTGCACCCTCTATGTGGATCAGCGCCGTCGGCCTTTACGCCTCAATGGCACTACTATCCGTTTTTTGGAACACCCCAGCCTTCTGCGGGCAACTGCCAGTGAGCAACTCGGTACGCTGCGTGTTGAGCGACAGGGCAAGCTCTTGCGCACGACCGGGCCCGAACGCACTCTGGTGGATGGTTTTCGTCGGCCGGGCCTGGCCGGAGGGCTGGAGGAGCTGGTGCGTTCGGCAAGCGGTTATTCAACTCTCAATCTCGACCTCCTCGAAAAGGTCCTGCAAGGATACGCCACCGCCAACCTCTGGGCGGCTGTCGGTTGGTTCCTGGAGCGTTTTCAACAGACCTTTTACGTGACGGAAAATGTCCTTGACCGTATGGCACAACACCGCCCGCATTCACCCCAGTACCTGGAACGGGATCGCCGCGGTGGAGCCCTGGCAGCGCGTTGGAACTTGATCCTCCCTGAAGCGCTCGTAAGTCTGGGGGAGCCGGATGAGCGTTAGCCTGCAATTCCTGGAGCGCTGTTCCGCGAAGACCGGTTATGCCGTCCCTCGTACTGATGCCCCGAAGGGTTAGTCGTGGTTCGCGGTTTCCTTCACTACCAGGTCCCGAGATCAAAGGAAATGGATTGACAGGATAAGGGCGACAAGATAATTTTGTCCGGAATAAAAGGAGGTCGCGGTGACACTTACAAAGGCTCAGCTCATTGATAGTATCTACAGAAGAATCGATCTTCCCAAATCCCAGGCCGCCAAGGTAATCGAAGCCCTCCTGGAGGTCGCCAAGAAAACCCTTGAAGAAGGGGAAGACGTCTTGATCAGCGGGTTTGGGAAATTCTGCGTGAAGGAGAAGGATGCTCGCAGGGGGAGAAATCCCCAGACGGGGGATGACTTGACCCTGGAATCTAGAAGAGTCGTGACCTTCAAGTGTTCAGGTGCATTAAAGAACAAGATTAATCGGAAAACCTGAATCTCACTCGAAGCCTTTTCAGCCAGACGGCAAACACCGGATCGACACCTCTCAAAATCCCGTTCCTATCCTTTTCAATCGAATTCTGATACACCTAATAGCGGGTACCAGCGATATGGCCTTTGAAATAACTTATCGATACCAGCTCAATTCAAAACTTAAATC
>JBAPTR010000265.1:0-2107 GCA_049282265.1 Desulfatiglandaceae bacterium
GATTTGTTTGCGGGGACGTAGTTCAGCTCTGGTTAGAACGCCGGCCTGTCACGCCGGAGGTCGCGAGTTCGAGTCTCGTCGTCCCCGCCAAGTAAAATCAAGGGGTTAGGCCATAAAGCTTAGCCCCTTTTTCTTTCTCAAATGGTCCAGGGTGCGTATAGGGTGCATCCGGGTGCAAATTTTTTTTGAGTTTCATCCCTTGTCAACCACCTTATTCACGCCTTCAAAAGCATCATCAAGGGCATCCACTTCGCTTTTACTTCCCCCCGGTATCCAGTGAAAATAAGTATCCAATGTGAGCTTGATTGAATGATGCCCAAGCTGTTTTGACACATCCGCGATATTATGGCCTTGGGATATTCTCATCGTGGCATACCCGTGCCGAATGTCATGGATACGAATTTTTCTCAACCCTGCTTTATCAAGGGCCTTGTTAAATACTCGCCTTCTCCAATTGTTCTTTTCAATGGGCCCTCCCTTGCTGTCAGTGAACACATGTTCTGGAATATCCCCAAGGCCCAGGGCAAGACCTTTCTTCTTGCAGTCAAGCTGATGGTGTTTCAAGGTATCCATAAGCTGTAAGCTCATATCAACACGCCTGGACTTCCCGCTCTTTGGGGTCGATATCCTGCCACGGACAAGAGACTTGTTCACACTAATGAAACGTCCCGTAAAATCAATATCACCCCATTGCAAGGCCAGTGCTTCACCTATCCTCATTCCCGTTCTGGCAAGAAGCATGAATAAAGGATAATGCCCTTTGTAGTTATCTCTCACGCTATCCAGAAGGGTCCTAAGCTCACCAGCGGTCAAGGGATCCATCGTCTCTTTCCGGTCTTTGGCCTTCACTATCTTTCCCAGGCTATGTGCAGGATTAGCAGGGAGAATTTCATTATCCACGGCCTTGTTCAACACCCCTGATATGACGTTCTTCAGGTGTATCACAGTGCTTGCCGCTAATCCCGCATTGACTTTCCCTAGCAGGAAGTCTTTCACCATGCCCTTGTTGATGTCCGTAAGTCTCAAGTTACCGAATACAGGCAGGACGTGAATTCTCAGGATGTCTTGGTAGTCTCGTAGGGTGGATTGCTTGCAGGTTGCCGGTACGTTGGTTTTAATCCATGAATCGGCATATTCCTTGAAGGTAGGCACCGGCTTCTTTTCTTCAAAGCCGAATTTGCCAAGTTGAAGTTTTGCTCGGATCTCGCTTGCAACTTTTTCGGTTGCTTGTCTATCCCCGATTTTTCGGGATGTACGCTTGCCGTTATGAGATACGAACACCCACCACGGCTGCCCTCTGCCTTTGGTCTTTTGCCTTACTATCACGCCCATGAAACCCCCTCCGTTTCTCCCTGGAGGATATCCCCGGGCAGGGTGTCAGGGAAACACCTTTTCGGCTCCGGTAGCCTAGCCCAAGGATACAAGAACTAAATCTTCTCTTCCCTTCCAAAATAATGTCAAGCGTTTTTTTCTGTCTACAAAAATATGCCTTTTTAATCATTTCTTTCCGCCTTGAACTAAAAAAGTCGATTATTTTGGCGATTTGACGCCTCGTCGTGTGTTTTCTCGCCTGTGGCTGGCATGCGAGACACAGGAGGCAACCGCTGAATGTCCCATTTTGCACCCCTGCTGCACCCTGTTTATTGCGATGCCACATATCATATACTATCTCCCACACTTATTTACCTTGCATGACGCTCGGATTGTCCGATTTACCCTTAAGGTCGTCGATAATTTCATCAACAAGCGAGTCTAAATCCTGGCTCTTGCTCACACGAAAGCGTTGTATCCATTGGTCAAATTCCTGCCGATGAATTAGAATTTTTCCCTTCACCTTGTACGCCGGCAGTCCACCTCTCCGGATATGGTCCCGAAGCGTTGACAGACCCAAAGAGCTGTATTCAGCTAGTCGAGGCAGGTCAAGGTAAGCGGGTTCTGTGTGGTTCGTGGTGGTCATTCCATTAGCCCGTGATTTTTTGCGCTCAAACTCTCCCTTGAAGTTAACCAAAACTTTATCTCGTGCCTTTCACGATGCCTTCAGCAAGCCCTAATGAAATTTAAGAATCAGATCCAATCTTCTCTTTGATGGTCAAGCAATGCATTTCAC